>JASLAP010000224.1 GCA_030147065.1 Pseudonocardia sp.
CGACGCCCCGCGCAGCAGCGCGATCCAGCCCAGCAGCAACCGGTGCCGGATGGCCGCGGGGGCCCCGCCCAGCCGCACCCGCACCGCCCGCTCCAGCACCGACTGGGCCACGTCCAGCTCGCCGCAGTGCACGGCGACCAGGGCGGCCAGCGCGGCCGGGGTGTCGGGCAGCAGGGCGGCCCGGTGGCTGGACTCCAGCATCGACGCGGCCCGGGTCAGCTCGGACAGCGCCGCGGTCGGCGAGCCGGCCACCGAGTCGTAGATGCCGCGGGCCATCAGCTCCTCGGCGCCGGCCAGCAGGGTCGGCGGCCGGGACGGGCGGCCGGCTACCGGCGGCGGGCCCTGCAGCACCACGCGCGCCTCCTCCAGCGCGCCGGTGCCGATCAGCGCGGGCACCGCCAGCACCGCGGCGCTGCCCATGGTCGCCGAGCCCAGCCAGCGGTAGAGCTCCGCGCTGCGGGCCAGCATGCCGCGCCGGGCCAGCACCGCCGCCGCGACCGTGCCGGCCCGCACCGCGTCGGCCGGAGCGACGTCGTCGGCGGCCGACAGGACCAGGTCGGCCTGGCTCAGCGCCAGGTCCAGGTCGCCCTGCAGGACCGCCGCCTCGGCCCGGCGCCCGGCCAGGTCCACCGCGGGCGCCCCGGCCCGGACGGCGGCTTCGAGCAGCTCACCGGCGCCGGCCGCGCCGGTGCGCAGCGCCTCCTCGGCGGCCACCATGTACACCTCGGCCACCCGGCTGCCGCCGGCCCCGGTGCCGAGCAGGCCGCGGGCCACGGTGAGCACGCTGCCCCCGCGGTCGAGCTGGATCTCGGCCAGCGCCCGGCGCATCTGCATCTGCGCGGCCGGCGGGGTGCGGGCCAGCACCGCGGTGGACACCAGCGGCACCGCCAGCCCGTCCCCGGTCAGCAGCCCGGCCGCGCGGGCCGCCTCGACCAGCTCGTCGACCCGGGCCGGGCCGTCGTCCGCGGGCAGCCCGAGCAGCGGGACCAGCACCTCGGCGTCCACCGGTGCGCCCAGGGCCCGGGCCAGCAGCAGTCCGCGGACCTCGGCGGGCTGGCCCTGCACGGCGTAGCCGAGCTGCATCACCAGCCCGGCCGGCGGCTCGGCGTCGGCCGCCAGCCGAGCCCGGTCGGGTCCGGCGTGGTCGGCCAGCGCCCCCAGCAGCCGGTCGACCAGGGCGGGGATGCCCGCGGTGCGGGCGTGCGCGCGACGGGCCAGGTCGTCGACGGTGGCCCGGTCGGCGCCGCGGAGCCCGGCCACCAGCCCGGCCCGCACGGCGACGCCGGTCGGGTCGAGCACGTCGAGCAGCACCGGGGAGCGCCGGCCGGCCAGCGCGGCCCCCAGCGCGGCGGTGCCGTCGGGGCGCGGCCACGGGCGGTGTGCGACGACCAGGTGGCCCTCCGGTCCGGCGGCCAGCGCGGCCAGCCGCTGCAGCTCGGCGGGGGTGAGCAGGTGCGCGTCGTCGACCAGCACGGCCACCTCGGGGGCCAGCGGCTCGGCGGACGGCGGGACCCCCCGCCGGACCCCCAGCCCGGCCGCCTCGAACGCCCGGGCCAGCGCCTCCAGCAGGACGGTCTTGCCGTGCCCGCCGGCGCCGACCACGTCCACCCGGCGGACGGCGGGCGACCCGGCGGCCGCGTCCCGGACCAGTCGCCGCGCCACCGGGGACCCGGCGACCGCGGCCTCCCCGGGCACCGGTGCGGACGCTTCCGCGGGCGCCCGTCCGGTCCGCGTCTGCGAGGCAACTCCGACCGGCCGTGACACGCGCCCACCCCTTTCCGGACGATCCGCCGCTGCTGCTGCACCGTTCCGTGGTCGTAGAGGCGGATTGGCAGGCCGAGCGTACTCATGGTGGCCTACATCACCCGAAGAGCGGCAACCGTTCGAGCGAACATCACTTCCCGTGGCGGGGAACTGACGGTGCGCTGCCACCGACGGTCAGCGCGGCGGCAGCGGCGGGTCGGTCCGCGGGTCGATCGGGACCCCACCGGTGCCGAGCAACCGCTGCCACTGCGGGAGGTCCGGCGTCCCCGCGCCGGTCACCCCGGCCCGGACCGCCTCGGCCCGGCGCAGCGCCGCCAGCACGCGCACCGCGCGCCGGACGTCGCCGTCGCCCGGCCGGCGGGTGGCCTCGGCCACGAGCACCGGCCAGGACTCCGCGCCGAGCAGGCCGTTGACCTCCTCGGCCCGGTGCCACTGCTGGAACCGCCGGACGGCCTCGTCGGTGCGCGCGTCGAACCGGCCGGTGGGCACGATCCCGCGGTTCCCGACCGCGCGCAGCAGGAGCTGGGCGGCCAGCACGTCGGTGCCGGAGTCGCCGGGGCGCAGCAGCGGCCAGGTCGCGTGCCGGACCGCGGCGCCGGCCGGCCCGCCGTCCGGGCCGCCCTCGACCCGGCGGTCCAGCAGCCCGGCGACCTCCGAGCGGAGCAGCGGCAGCATCCCGTAGAGCCGGTCGCCCGGGCAGGCGGTGTTCTTGAAGTCGCGGTGCCCGAAGATCTCGCTGGGCGCGATCCGGTACTGCCGGCAGATGTGCGCGCAGGTCTCGCGCAGCCGGTTCCACAGCTCCGGCGGCGGGTCGGCGTCGAGGTAGGTGCCCTCGCTCTCGATGCCGATCGCCACCACGTTCTGCCCGGTGCAGTGCGCCGCCTCGACCACGCGGTTGCCGCCGGCGAGCATCTCCAGGCTGCGGCGGCGGCCCTCCAGCACGAAGCCGCCGCGACTGATCGTCAGGTGCTGGCCGCTGTCGGTCCAGCCGCGGCGGTCCATGTGGAAGTTCTGGATGCCGCGGGCCAGCGCGTCGGCCGCGGCCCGGCTCAGGTCGGGCACGTTGGGGGTCGCGGTGTGGTGCACCAGGATCCGCACCGGCCGCTGGTCCCAGATCCGGGCCGGGGCGGTCGGCGGCCGGGCGCCCCAGCCGGGGCAGTCCACGAACGGCGGCGTGGTGGCCAGCGCCCGACCGGCCCCCAGGGTCCACCCGGCCGCGGTCATCAGCCCGGTCATCCCGCCGATCAGCACCGCCCGGCGCGACAGGCCCGCTCCGCCCACGAATGGCCTCCTCGGCTCGCCGCCGACGGGTGCCGGAGGTCACGTCGGACCCTCGATCACGGCCGGACCGGGCACAACGGGCGCGCACCCAAGGGGTGATCGCCCGGTCGGGGGCGCTCGCCGGGCGGTCCACCCTTGTCGGGGTTACTGACGGGTAATATGCTCGGTTACCGACGAGTACTGCTATGTGGCGAGGAGCGATCGGGACCATGGGCCACTTCAGGAGCAACCTGCGCGACCTCGAGTTCACCTTGTTCGAGGTGTTCCGGGTGCAGGACCGGCTGGGCACCGCACCCTTCGACGACGTGGACGAGGACACCGTGCGCGGGGTGCTCACCGAGCTGAACGCGGTGGCGACGGGTCCGCTGGCCGAGTCGTTCGCCGACGCCGACCGCAACCCCCCGGTGTTCGACCCGGCCACCCACACCGTGACGCTGCCGCAGTCGCTCAAGGACGCCTACCGCGTCCTCCTGGACGGCGAGTGGTGGCGGCTGGGCCTGCCGACCGGGCTGGGCGGCTACGGCATCCCGTCCACCGTGCAGTGGGCCGCCTCCGAGCTCGTCCTGGGCTCCAACCCGGCGGCGTTCATGTACCTGGCCGGACCCAACTTCGCGGCGGTCATCGACAGCCGGGGCACCGAGGAGCAGCAGCGCTGGGCCCGGCTCATGATCGAGCGCGGCTGGGGCGCGACGATGGTGCTCACCGAGCCCGACGCCGGTTCCGACGTCGGCGCCGGGCGGACCAGGGCCGTCCAGCAGCCCGACGGCAGCTGGCACGTCGACGGCGTCAAGCGGTTCATCACCTCGGCCGAGCACGACCTGACCGAGAACATCATGCACCTGGTGCTGGCCCGCCCGGAGGGCCCGGGGATCACCCCGCGACCGGGTACCAAGGGCCTGTCGCTGTTCCTGGTGCCGAAGTACCACTTCGACCCGGTCACCGGCGAGCCCGGCGAGCGCAACGGCGCCTTCGTCACCGGCGTCGAGCACAAGATGGGCCTCAAGGCCTCCACCACCTGCGAGCTGACCCTCGGCCAGCACGGCGTCCCGGCGGTCGGCTGGCTGCTCGGCGAGGTGCACGACGGCATCGCGCAGATGTTCGACGTCATCGAGTACGCCCGGATGATGGTCGGCACCAAGGCGATCGGCACGCTGTCCGCCGGTTACCTGGCCGCGCTGGACTACGCCAAGGACCGGGTGCAGGGCGCCGACCTGACCCGGATGCTGGACAAGACCGCGCCCCGGGTCGCCATCACCCACCACCCCGACGTGCGGCGCAGCCTGATGCTGCAGAAGTCCTACGCCGAGGGGCTGCGCGCGCTGTACCTCTACACCGCCACCTACCAGGACGAGATCCGCGCCGGGAAGGCCGAGGGCCGCGACGTCGCGCTCGCCGAGCGGGTCAACGACCTGCTGCTGCCGCTGGTCAAGGGGGTCGGCTCGGAGCGGGCCAGCGAGCTGCTGCTGCAGTCGCTGCAGACCCTGGGCGGCTCGGGCTACCTGCAGGACTACCCGATCGAGCAGTACATCCGGGACGCCAAGATCGACTCGCTGTACGAGGGCACCACCGCGATCCAGTCGCTGGACTTCCTGTTCCGCAAGGTCGTCCGGGACAACGGGCAGGCGCTGGCGCACGTCACCGGGGAGATCTCGGCGTTCCTGGCGGCCGAGGCCGGCAACGGCCGGCTCAAGGAGGAGCGCGCCCTGCTGGCCACCGCGCTGGCCGACGTGCAGGCCATGTTCGCCGCGATGACCGGCTACCTGACCGCCTCGATGCAGGACCCGACCAGCCTCTACAAGGTCGGCCAGCACTCCGTGCGGCTGCTGATGGCGGTGGGCGACCTGCTGGTGGGCTGGCTGCTGCTGCGCCAGGCCGAGGTGGCGCTGGCCGCCCTGGGCGGCCCGGTGCCGCCCCGCGACGAGGCGTTCTACCAGGGCAAGGTCGGCGCGGCCCGGTTCTTCGCCCGCACCGTGCTGCCCCAGCTCGCCGGCCAGCGCACCGTCGTCGAGACGGCCGAGAACTCCCTCATGGACCTCCCCGAGGCCGCCTTCTAGCCCACACCCGCCGCTGACCTCCGGAGCAGCGGCGGGTGTCGCACCCGCAGGGCCGGGTATCCCGCCACCCGAGGACGTCGACCGTCGTCCCGATCGGAGGGGCAGAGGAATGCCTGCGCACGCCATACCGGCGCTGGGGCAGCCGTCGACGGTGCCGCACGCCAGCATCCGTCATCGGATCCGGGAGAACCCCGCGCTGCACCCGCTCTGGCGGGTGCTCGTCTTCGCCGCCGGGCTGCTGTGCGTCGCCGCCGGCCTGGCCCTGGCGGTGCTGCCCGGGCCGCTCACCATCCCGCCCGTCCTGCTCGGC
>JASLAP010000008.1 GCA_030147065.1 Pseudonocardia sp.
GCGGCCCGGGCGGGCACCGGGCCGGCCGCCCCGCCGGCGATGTCGCGCTCCAGCCCGTCCAGCGCCGGGCCCGGGTCCAGCCCCGTCTCGTCGGCCAGCCGGAGCCGGTACTCGCGACCGACCCGCAGCGCCTCGGGCGCCCGCCCGGTCGCCGCGAGCGCGCGCATCAGCGCCAGCACCGCGGGCTCGCGCAGCGGGTCGGCCGCCCGTGCCCGGTCGGCCAGGTCCACCACCCGGTCGGCCTGCCCGGCCTGGACCGCGGCGTCGACCAGCGCGTCGACCACCTCCCGGTGCAGCCGGGCGCACCCCTCCGCCGCGGTGGCGATCGGCCCGACGTCGACGAGGTCGGGCAGCACCGGACCGCGCCACAGCGCGTGCGCCTGCCACAACTGTTCGGTCGCGCGGGCCGGGTCCAGCCCCGCCACCGAGCGGGCCCCGCCCAGCTGCGACCGCGCCCGGCCCAGGTCGAGCCCGTCCGGGCCGAGGTCGAGCCGGTAGCCGGCCTCCCGCGTCTGCAGCCGGTCCGCCGCCCGGCCGAGGTGCGTGCGCAGCCGGGAGACGTGGGTGTGCAGGGCCTGCCGGGCCGATTCGGGCACCGCGGCCGGCCACAGCGCGTCGACCAGGTCGTCGACCGGAACGGTCCGGCCCTCGGCCAGCGCCAGCAGGGCGAGCACGGCGCGCCGCTTGGGGCCGGGCACCTCGACCGCCGCGCCGTCCACGAGCACGCGCAGCGGCCCGAGCACCTCGACCCGCACCGAGGACGCGCTCATCGACCCACCTCCGGGCACAGCATGCCCGCTGCTCGGCGGGGGCGGGAGGCCGCTGTCAGCGCGCAGACAGCGCGCGCAAGGGCCGGGAAAGCGCGCGGGCCGAACCTGCGTCCCATCGCCGGCACCCGCCGGGACGACAGGAAGGAAGATCATGGACCACGACAAGGTGACCGAGTTCCTCGGCCGGTTCGTCGCCGATCTCGGCGCGGCCGGGTCGGCGGGCGCGGTGGCGATCGGCAGCAGGCTCGGCCTGTACCGCGCCCTCACCCGGGGCCCAGCCACTCCCGAGCAGCTGGCCGAGCGCACCGGCTGCAACACCCGGTACCTGACCGAGTGGCTGCGCGGCCAGGCCGCCGGCGGCTACGTGGACTACGACCCGGCGACCGGGCAGTTCTCGCTGACCCCCGAGCAGGCGTTCTGCCTGGCCGACCCGAACGGCCCGGACCTGCCCGCGGCGTGCCGGACGGTGACCGGCTACCTGCGCGCGGTCCCGCAGCTCACCGAGGCGTTCCGCACCGGCGAGGGCGTGGCCTGGCACGAGCACGACGACGAGGTCTTCGTCGGCTGCGACGCGTTCTACCGCCCCGGCTACGTGGCCGAGCTGGTACCGAACTGGATCCCGGCGCTCGAGGGCGTGGAGGCCAAGCTCGCCGCGGGCGGCCGGGTGGCCGACGTGGGCTGCGGGCTGGGCTCGACCTCGGTGCTCATCGCCGAGGCGTTCCCGCGCACCACGGTGACCGGGTCGGACTACCACGAGGCGTCCGTCGAGCTGGCGCGCAAGCGGGCCGCCGAGGCCGGGGTGAGCGACCGGGTCGACTTCGAGGTGGCCACCGCACAGGGCTTCCGCGGCTCCGGCTACGACCTGGTGACCATGTTCGACTGCCTGCACGACATGGGCGACCCGGTGGGCGCCGCCCGGCGGGTGCGCGAGTCGCTCGCCCCGGACGGCACCTGGCTGCTGGTCGAGCCGAACGCGGGCGACCGGGTCGAGGACACCTTCAACCCGGTGGGGCGGCTGTACTACGCCGGCTCGACGTTCCTGTGCGTGCCGAACGCGATGTCCCAGGAGGGCGGGCAGGCGCTCGGCGCGCAGGCCGGCGAGGCGGCGATCCGCGAGGTCGCGGCGCAGGCCGGCTTCACCCGGTTCCGCCGGGCCGCGCAGAGCGCGTTCAACCTGGTCTACGAGATCCGGCCCTGACCGCACAGCGCCGACGGCGGCGGGTCCGTCGCCGTCGGCGCCCGGCCCGGCTACCGGGCCGCCGCCCCGTCCAGCACCGGGATCAGCTCCTGCTCCTCGTAGGTCAGGTGCCGTTCCAGGTCGGCGGTGAGCCGGTCGACCTCGGCCAGCACCCCGGTCCGGTCCGGGTGGTCGGCGTCGACGACCCCCTGCAGCTCGGCCAGCAGCGCGGCGATCTTCACGTGCTCCTCGCGCAGCCGCTCGACCACCGGCGCCAGGTCGGGCCGCTGCCGGGCCAGCGCCGGGAAGAGCGCGGCGTCCTCGCCCTCGTGGTGGTTGCCCAACCCCCGGCACAGGGTGAGGCAGTTGATCCGCAGTTGGGCGCCGATCCCCGGGCCGGACCGGACGATCTCGGCGCGGATCAGCGCCAGCTCGCGGCGGAAGCCGTCGTGCACCAGCGCCAGCGCGGCACCCGGGGTCGGCGCGGCGATGTCCGGCGGCCCCGCCGGCACCTCGACCAGCGCGACGACCGGCAGCCGGCGCCCGGCCGCGGCCTCGTAGCCGCCCCAGCCGGGGTCGTCCTCGACGGCCCGGGCGAAGGCGCGGTCGCGCTCGTCGCCGGTCAGCACGACGGCCTGCGCCGGGTAGCGGAACACCCCGGCCTCGACGGTGACCCGCGGGTCGGCGAGCACGTTGTGGAACCAGGCCGGGTGCCGCGGGGAGCCGCCGGCCGAGCCGATGACCAGCACCCGGCCGTCGCCGTCGGGGAGGTAGCCCAGCGGGACGGTGTGCGCGGCGCCGGAGCGCGCGCCGGTGGTGGTCAGCAGGAGCAACCGGGCGCCCTCGAACATCCCGCCGACGACCCCGGCATTCGCCCGGAAATCGTCGACGACCTGCTGGTTGAAACTGTTCTGCATCTGCTCCTCGTTCGATTGTCCCGGTATTCCGGGCAGGGGTGGTCGCCGCCGCGGACACGCGGCGGTCGGGTACGGGAAGGGGTTGTCGGAATTCGCGCGGACAGCCGTTGCCGGCGACCGCAGCAGCGCGCGCAGACATGCCTCAGCGGGCAGCGGAGCTGGTGCGGAGCGTGCGGCTCACACGCGGAAAGGCGTGGCGGGAAAGGGGGCGGGCCGCGGGCCCGCCGGGCGCTCACGCGCCGGCCGGGGAACTCTCTCGCTCGTGGCCCAAGGCCGACCCGGCAGTCACGGGCAGAACCCTACCGAGGCCGCACCGCTCCAGGCAAACACCATTCGACGAGCGCGGTCGACCACCGTGTGCGGCGGACCGGATTCTGCTCCACCGGTGTGTTGCCCGGGACCGGTCTGGGACTACGCCGATGGGCCGTCGAGGCGCACGGTGACGGTGACCCGACCCCGCTCGTCCCGCCGCGCGACCGCGTGCCCGGTCCGGTCGACGCCGGCCAGGCGCAGCCCGACCGGCCCGCCGTCGCCGAGGAAGTTGCGCCACCAGGTCTTCGCGCCGGGTGCGCCGACGGTGATCGTGACGACGTCACCGGTGCGCCGGTAGCCGACGGGCGTGCTGATGGACCGCCCGGACCGCCGCCCGGTGTAGCTGAGCAGCGCCAGGTGCCGCCCGACCCCCGGGCCCCAGCGCGGGGAGCGCAACAGCTCCGCGAGGCGCGGATTCACCACCCCGAACACCCGATCCGGCCACGACCGCGCCACCCGCACCTCCCCAGGACCCCGCGACCCTAGCCCCGCCCTCGCCCCGCCGCCCGTCACCCTCCCGCGGCCCGATGTGCTCGCGCAGCCTGTCGGGGGTCGCGCAGACCGCATGGTGCCGTCGCAGGCCGCCGACGGGCTGCGAGGGCACGCCTGGGGCTGCGCGACGCTCCACGGGCTGCGACGGCGACCCGGCTTGGAGGTGGCGTTCGGGGGCGTGGGTTACCGGGCCGCCCCGGTGTGCTTGGCGCGGTCCAGGCGGCGGGTCGGGCGCAGGGCGGTCCGGCGCCCGGCCCGGACCAGGACCTGCTCGTAGAGCCGCAGGTAGCGCTCCGCCATCCGCGCCGGGGTGAAGCGCAGGGCGGCTTCGCGCATGCACTCGGCCGGGTCGAGGTCGCGGGCGGCGAGGGCGGCCTCGGCCAGGGCGTCCTCGTCACCGGGGTCGACGAGCAGGCCGGTGCGGCCGTGCTCGACCAGTTCCGGCAGGCAGCCGCGGCGGTACCCGACGACCGGGGTGCCCAGGGCCATCGCCTCGGTGACCGCGGTTCCGCCGGGCTCCTCCCAGTCGATCGGGAACAGCGCGGCGTCGGCCGAGGCGACCAGCGCGTCGCGCTGCTCGCCGTGGATCGTGCCGACCCAGCGCACCCGCTGGCCGTCGACCAGCGGCGCGACCCGCTCGCACCAGTAGCGGACGTCCGGGTTGGGGTCGTCGGCGTCCAGGTCCCCGGGGCGGTGGTACGGGCCGACCGGGCCGGCCAGCACCAGGTCGCGACCGGTGCGGTGGGCGATCCGGGCGGCGACGTCCTGGCCCTTGTAGGCGGTCACCCTGGCCAGCACGACGAGGTGCCCGGCCTTCTCCGGGACCGGTCGGTGGTCGGCCTGCACGGCCAGCGGGGTGGCCAGGTGCACGTGCCCGACGCTGCGCGCGCGCAGGGCCGGCGGGGCCGTGGTGAGCTGGGAGAACGACACGCCGTTGACCCACAGCGAGCTGCCGGTGCCGAACTCGCCGTACAGCTCGGGGTGCTTGTGCAGGTCCCAGTGCAGGGTGTGCAGCACCGGCGGGGCGTCCGGGCCCAGCGCGCCGAGCACGGTGGGGCCGAGGGCCTCCTGGTGGTCGTGCACCAGGGTGATGTCGTCGCGGCGGCGCAGCTCGGCGACCACCCGCTGCAGGTGGGCCGCCGCCACCCCCATGGTCTGGTTGTAGGGGCGCTGCAGCCGGGCGAACTGGCCCTCCCGGAACGCCCAGATCTTCTCGTCGACCGGCACGGTGCTGGAGCCGACGCCGGCCAGCACCACCCGGACGCCGCGGCGCCGGAGCTCGGGCACCAGCGCCGCGACCACGTTCTCGATCCCTCCGTAGCCCGGTGGCGGGACGGACAGCCAGGGGCCGGCGTTCATCAGGACGGTCATGGTCACGGCTGGAGAAGTGCCCCGTTTCGCAGCTGTGGACACAGGTACTCGTCCCCGTGGTCACCGACACCAGTCCAAGTACACCCGTTTGCCGTATCGGCTTCCTCGGAACGGGGGGTGTGGCGCAACGGCACGCGGCCGTGCTCGCCCATTTCGACGACGTCGAGCTGGTCGCCGCGACCGACCTCGATCCGGACCGGTCCGCCGCCTTCGCCCGCACCCACGGCGTCCGCGCGGTTCCCGACCTCGACGCCCTGCTCGCCCTGGACCTGCACGCGGTCTACGTGTGCGTGCCACCGTTCGCGCACGGAACCGCGGAGCGCGCCGTGGCCGCGGCCGGGGTGGCGCTGTTCGTGGAGAAGCCGCTGGCAGTGGACCTGGACGCGGCCGAGAAGATCAGCGCCGAGCTGACCGCGGCCGGGGTGCTCACCCGGGTCGGGCACCACTGGCGGTGCGCGGAGTCCGTGCACACCGCCCGCCGGCTGCTGGCGGGGCGGCCGATCCGCTCGGTCTCCGGGTCCTGGCTGGACAAGGTGCCGCCGGTGCCCTGGTGGAGCGACCGGGCCCGCTCGGGCGGCCCGCTGGTCGAGCAGGCGGTGCACCTGCTGGACACCGCCCGGGTGCTCGCCGGCGAGGTCGACGAGGTGCACGCCGCCTCGGCCGGGCCGGTCGGCGGGGGATCGGCGGACACCGCCACCGCCGCGCTGCTGCGCTTCGCCGGCGGCGCGGTCGGCACCCTCGGCACGACCTGCGTGCTGCCCGGCAAGCACCGGGCCGGGTTGGAGGTCGTCGCCGACGGGCTGCTGGTCGCGCTGGGTGAGGACTGGCTGGAGGTCCGCGACGGCGACGGCCTCGACCGGCGCGAGTTCGACCCGATGGCCGCCAAGGTCGCCGCCGACCGGGCCTTCGTCGACGCGGTGCACGGCCTACCGGGAGACCCCGACCGGTCGCCCCCGGACTACGCGGAGGCGCTGGAGAGCCACCGGCTCGCGTGCGCGCTGGCCCGCTCGGCCGCGACCGGCACCCCGGAGCGGGTCCGATGATCGCGACCGACCTGGCGCTGGTGGTCGAGCGGCCCGGGGTGGCCGCCGTCCGCGAGGTCCCGGCCACTGACGGCCCGGTCGCCGTGCGCACCCTGTTCACCGGGCTGTCCGCGGGCACCGAGCTGAGCTTCCTCACCGGCACCAACCCCGCCCTGCACGCCTCGCACGACCAGGAGCTGGGCCTGTTCCGCACCGACCGGCCCGGCACCGGCTACCCGGTGACCCGGCTGGGCTACATGGAGGTCGGCGAGGTCGTCGGCAACGACGCCGAGGGGACCGGCCCGCCGGTCGGGGCCACGGTGGCGATGACCTACGGCCACCGCACCGGCTACCGCGCCGACCCGCTGCGCGACCGGATCGTCGAGCTGCCGCCGGACCTGGACCCGCTGCTCGGGGTGTACGTCGCCCACATGGGCCCGATCTGCGCCAACGGCCTGCTGCACGCGGCGGCCGAGGCCGTCGGCCCGGACGTGCGCGCGCTCGGCGAGGGCGTGCGCGGTCGCCGCGTCGCGGTGGTCGGCGGCGGGGTGGTCGGCCTGCTCACCGGGCTGCTGGCCCGCCACCACGGCGCCCAGGAGGTGGTGCTCCTGGACCCGACCCCGCAGCGCCGCGCGGCCGCCGAGGGGCTGGGCCTGGCCGCGCTCGACCCGGACGGGGCCGACCCGGCGGTGCTGCTGAAGTCCCGGTGGCGGCACGCCCCCGGCGACCGCGGCGCCGACGTCGTGTTCCAGTGCCGCGGCCGGACCGCGGCCCTGGCCCTGGCGCTGCGCCTGCTGCGCCCCCAGGGCACCGTCATCGACCTGGCCTTCTACAGCGACGACGGCTCGGCGCTGCGGCTCGGCGCGGAGTTCCACCACAACGGGCTGGGCGTGCGGTGCGCCCAGATCGGCCGGGTCCCCCGCGGCACCGCGCACCTCTGGGACCGGGAGCGGCTCTCCGCGGAGACCGTCACGCTGCTGCGCGTGCACGGGGCGGCGGTGCGCGAGCACGTCGTCACCGACGTGCTGCCGCTGGCCGAGGGCCCGGCCCTGCTGGCCGACCTGGCCGCGCGCCGCCGCCACGTCATCCAGGCGGTGCTGACCGTCGAGCGGTAGCACCCCGATGCCGGGTCGGGTCCGGGCACGACTGATCAGAGTGTCGGATCCCGCCGGCCCCGTTCGTCATCATGACGACGGACCACGACGCGGGAGGACGCGATGCGGCTGGGGATCGGGCTGCCCAACGGCGGGGCGGTGGTGGACGCGGGCGAGCTGCTCGCGCTGACCCGGGGGGCCGAGGAGCTGGGCCTGGACTCGGTGTGGGTCGCCGACCGCTGGCTGCGCCCGCACGCGCCGGTGGCCATGCCCGGCGTCCCGGTGCCGGTGACCATGCCGCGGGAGTTCTACGCCTCGGTGTTCGACCCGGTCGACCTGCTCTGCTGGCTGGCCGGCCGGACCACCCGGATCGGGCTCGGCACCAGCGCGGTGAACGTGCTCCACCACCCACCGGTCCTGCTGGCCCGCCGGTTGGCCACGCTGGACCGGCTCTGCGACGGCCGGCTGGTCGCCGGGGTGACGTCGGGCTGGATGGCCGAGGAGTTCGCCGTCGCCGGGGTCCCGGCCACCGGCACCGGCCCCCGCTTCGACGACCACCTGGCCGCCATGCGCGCCGTCTGGGGCCCGGACCCGGTCGTCCACGACGGCCCGCACTACCGGATCCCGCGCTCGGACGTCGGGCCGAAACCCGGCCGTGGCACCGTCCCGCTGCTCGTCGGCTACAACACCGCCGCGGGCATCCGGCGGGCCGCCCGGATCGGCGACGGCCTGCACCCCTACCGCAACGACCTGGAGCAACTGCGCGTCGACCTGGCGATCTGGCGGCAGGCGGCCGACCGGGCCGGGCGCGATCCGTCGACGATGCCGGTGGTGCTGCGCGCGATGGGCGACCCGGACGGCGACCGCGTTCCGGGCCAGGCGTTCACCGGACCGCCGGCCCGCTGGCCCGACGACCTCGCCGCCGTGGCCGGCACCGGCGTGGGGCACGTCCTGCTGCAGTTCCCGCCGGGCACGGCAGGCGACCGCGTCCTGGAGATCATGGCGGGATTGCGCTCGATCGGGTGATTGCCCGGGTTCGCCGCTCTCGGAGCGTAGGGGTTGCCCGGTTCGTCGACGGTGGCAGGATGTGCCGGTGCACGTACGGACCAGGTACCACGTCGTCGAGACGGGGCCCGAGGACGGTCCGCTGCTGCTGCTCGCCCACGGGTTCGGGTGCGACCAGAACATGTGGCGGCTGGTGACGCCGATCCTGGCGCGGACCTGCCGGGTGGTGGCGTTCGACTTCCCCGGTGCCGGCGGATCGGACGCCTCGGGGTGGAGCGCCGAGCGCCACTCGACCCTGCACGGCTACGCCGAGGACGTCGCACTGCTCTGCCGCGAGCTGGACCTGCGCGACGTGGTGTTCGTCGGACACTCGGTGAGCGCGATGACCGGGGTGCTGGCCGCCCGGCTGGAACCCGAGCGGTTCGCCCGCCTCGTCCTGGTCACCCCGTCGCCGTGCTACGTGGACGACGGGGACTACCGGGGCGGGTTCAGCCGGGCCGACATCGACGAGCTGCTGGAGTCGCTGGAGAGCAACTACCTGGGTTGGTCGGCGGCCATGGCCCCGGTGATCATGGGCAACCCGGACCGGCCGGAGCTGGGCCAGGAGCTGACCAACAGCTTCTGCCGGATGGACCCGCGGATCGCCCGGGTGTTCGCCCGCGCCACCTTCCTGTCCGACCACCGCGCCGACCTGCCCGGCGTCACGCTGCCCACACTGGTCCTGGAGTGCGCCCAGGACGTCATCGCCCCGCCCGAGGTCGGCGCGTACGTGCACGAGAGCATCCCGGGCAGCACCCTGGTCACGTTGGATGCCACCGGGCACTGCCCGCAGCTCAGCGCCCCGCAGCAGACGGCCGCGGCGATCCTGTCGTTCGTCGCCGCCGCCCGGTGATGCGGCGGTCGTCGCCGTGAAGGGCCCGGCCCCCGGCACGCGCCGGGCGGAGCAGCCGGGCGTGGGCGGGGTGGACCAGCGGCAGGCCATGATCGAGGCGGCCGTGGCCGCGGAGGACGCTGCCTCCGCCGAGCTGTACGAGGACGCCCCGTGCGGGTTGGTGTCCACGCTGTCCGACGGCACCGTCGTCCGGGTCAACGCGACGCTGCTGGGCTGGCTCGGCTACGCCCGCGCCGACCTGCTGGGCCGCCGCCGGTTCTCGGACCTGCTCACCGTGGGCGGGCGCATCCACTACGAGACCCACCTCGCGCCGCTGTTGAGCATGCAGGGCGGCGTCGGCGGGATCGCGGTCGACCTGCGCGCGGCCGACGGCCGGCGGGTGCCGGTCCTGCTCGCGGGCACCGCGGCCCCGGGCGCGGACGGCGCGCCGGCCCGCATCCGGATCGCGGTGTTCGAGGCCAGCGACCGGCGCAGCTACGAGGGCGAACTGCTGCGGGCCCGCCGCGACGCCGACGACGAGCGCGACCGGATCCAGCGGCTGGTCACCGTGCTCCAGCAGACGCTGCTGCCGCCGCGGCTGCCCGAGGTGCCGGGCGCCGAGGTCGCCGCCTACTACCACCCGGCGTCGGTGGACGAGGTCGGCGGCGACTTCTACGACGTGTTCCGGCTCCCCGACGGCCGGTGGGGGTTCTTCCTCGGCGACGTCTGCGGCAAGGGTGCCGCCGCGGCCGCGCTGACCTCGCTGACCCGCTACACGCTGCGCTCGGCCGCCGCGCACGACCCGGACCCGGGCGAGGTGCTGCGGAACCTCAACTCGGTGCTGGCGCAGGAGGAGGACGGGGTCGGGCCGCGGTTCTGCACGGTGGTGTTCGGGGTGCTGGCCGCGGACGGCGCCACGATGGTGCTCGCCGGTGGTGGACACCCGCCACCGCTGGTGCTGCGGGCCGACGGCAGCGCGGCCGTGGTGGACCTGGTCGGCGGCCAGCTGGTCGGCGTGCTCCCGCAGCCGGTGTTCACCCGCGCCGAGCTGCGCCTGGCCCCGGGCGACACCGTGCTGCTCTACACCGACGGGCTGACCGAGGCGCGGGTGGACGCCGACCGCACCCGGTACGGCGAGGACGACCTGCTGCGGTTCGTCGGGACGCTGGCCCCGGCGTCGCCCGCGGCCACGATCGCGGCGCTGGCCGGGGTGCTGGACGGGTTCGGCGACGGCCTGGACGACGACACCGCGCTGCTCGCCATCGGCCGCCTCCCCCGCGGGCGTTCCCCTCTCCCTCCGGGGAGGGACACCAACGCCGGGGTGGTCAGCTCGTGACCAGCGCCAGCATCCGCCGGACGTCGGCGTGCAACTGCTCCGGCGCGCCCTTCACCCCGCACAGGTGGCGCAGCAGGGCCTGCTGGAACAGCCCGTCGAAGGCGGCGTAAGCGGCCGAGCGGGACAGCGCCGGGACGCCGTCGACGAGCTCGGCGTAGCGACCGACCACCCGGGTGATCATCTCCTCCAGGATCGCGTCGATCTCGCCGACGTCGGTCCGGAACGAGGTCTCGAACAGCGCCTGGGAGCGCAGGTCGTACCAGAGCCGGTGCATGTGGCCGTCGGCCACCAGCGTGCCGGCCATCGCCCCGGCGAACCCCTCGGCCAGCTCCTCGGGGGTGCGGGCCTGGACCACGACCTCGTCGTAGCGGCGCACGCAGACCGCCTTGTAGCGGCGCACGCAGTAGGTGATCAGCTCGACCTTGTCGCGGAAGTAGTAGTGCAGCACGCCGTGCGAGAAGGCCGAGTTCTGCGCGATCTCGCGCAGGCTGGTGCGGGCGTAGCCGAGCTCGGACAGCGTCTGCAGCGCCGCGTCCGCGAGCTCGCGGCGGCGCTCCTCGAACTTGTCGACCCGCTCGGTCGTGACCGTCATCGGGGCTCAGGGTAACCGACACTCCCGACCTTGACAGTCGTCCAGGAATTTCTTGACAGCTGTCCAGCGCCTGCACCACCGTAGTGCTCCGCATCACCGGGGATGACGAGAGGCGGCACGGATGAGCCAGTTCGACCTTGCGGGGAGGCGCGCGCTGGTCACCGGCGGTGCCCGCGGGCTGGGCGCCGGCATGGCCCAGGCGCTCACCGCGGCCGGGGCCCGGGTGATGATCGCCGACGTGCTCAAGGACGTCGGCGAGCAGACCGCGGCCGGGCTGGACGGCGGCGGTTTCGTCGAACTGGACGTCACCGACGACGCGGCCTGGGAGCGGGCCGTCGCGCACACGGTGAGCGAGCTGGGCGGGCTGGACGTGCTGGTGAACAACGCCGGCATCGAGGTCACCCAGCTGATCGTGGACACCGACCCGGACGACGTCCGCCGGATGCTCGAGGTCAACGTCCTGGGCACCATGCTGGGCATCAAGCACGGCCTGCGCACGATGCGCCCCGGCGGCGCGGCCGGCGGCGGCGGCGCGATCATCAACATCGCCTCGGTCGCGGCCACCATCGCCTTCCCGGCCATCGCCGGCTACTCGGCCACCAAGTCCGCGGTCGACCGGCTCACCCGGGTCGCGGCCATGGAGTCGGGCAAGCTCGGCTACGGCGTGCGGGTCAACTGCGTCTACCCCGGCCTGGTCGCCACCGACATGGGCGTCAAGCTGGCGGTGGAGACCTCCGGGCTCGGGCTGTTCGAGAGCCCCGACGCCGCGGTCGCCGCGGTCGTCGAGCTGACCCCGTCCGGACGGCTGGGCGAGGTGTCCGACATGGCCGACGCGGTGGTCTTCCTGGCCTCCGACGCGTCCCGGTTCGTCAACGGCGTCGGCCTGCCGGTCGACGGCGGGATGGGGATGTGACGGGCGTGGGTGCCAAGCCGGTCGTCGTCTACGGGGTCTCCGGCTACACCGGGCGGCTGATCTGCGAGTACCTGCGCGAGTACCACGTGCCGTTCATCGCGGCGGGTCGCGACGGCAAGAAGGTGCAGGAGGTCGTCGACCGGATCCCCGGCCTGGACACCGTCGAGCACGAGGTGGTCGAGGTCGGCCACGACGTCGCCGAGCTGACCCGGCTGTTCGAGGGCGCGTCCGTCGTCTGCAACACCGTCGGGCCGTTCATCAAGCTCGGGCCCGAGGTCGTCGAGGCCAGCCTGGCCGCCGGCTGCCACACCTGGACACCACCGGCGAGCAGGACTGGGCGCTGGCCGCGCAGGAGCGGTGGGGCCAGGGCTTCCGCGACGCCGGGCTGCTGCTCTCGCCCGGGGTCGCGCAGATGTACACCACCGGCGAGATCGCCGCGAACATCGCCCTGGAGACCGTTCCCGGGCTCGACACGCTGGACGTGCTGGTGCTCTGGAAGGGCTTCCCGACCTACGCCTCCACCCAGACGATCTTCACCATCCTCAAGGCCGACTGGTTCCACCTGCAGAACAACGAGTTCGTGGCGTGGGACCACCGGGCCACCCGGGAGTGCGTGGTGCCCGGCCAGCACGGCACCGCGCTGACCGTCCCGTGGGGCGGCACGCTGCACCCGGTCTGGTTCAAGGACGACCCGCGGGTGTCGACCTGCCTGGTCACCGGCGGGGTCATGGACCGCGCGGTGATGGACGGCGTGGTCGCCACCACCGCCATGTTCGAGGAGCAGATCCGCCCGCTGGACGCCGCCGGCCAGGAGGCCGCGCTGTCCGAGATCGCCGCCGGGCTGCAGGCCGACATGCCGCCGCGGGAGAACCCGCGGGTCAACACCTCCATCGACTCCGTGCACGCGTCCGGGCCCCTCGGGCGCGTGCACGTGACCCTGCACGGCAACTCCAACTACAAGCAGACCGGCCTGCTGCAGGCCTTCGCCGCGTACTCGCTGCTGCAGCAGCCGCCGCGGCGGACCGGGTTCGCGTCGGCCTGCCAGGCCTTCGGGCACCGGGAGCTGCTCGGGGTGCTGCGCAACTTCGGTCTGGTGCTCAACCCGGTCGTCGAGGCGCACACGTGAGGGGCTGCGTGGACGTGGTGGTCGGGCTGCCGCTGGAGGGGGCGGGGTGGGCCTGACCGCCTACCTGGACAAGGGTGCGTCGCTCGGCCGCGACGCCCCTTGTCTGGTCTCCGACGACCGCACGCTGACCTACGGCGACGTCGTCGACCACAGCCACGCGGTCGCCGCCGCGCTGGCCCGGGCCGGCGTCCGGGCCGGGGACAAGGTCGCGGTGCTGTCCGGCAACGACCCGGTCGCGTTCGCCACCGTGTTCGGCATCGCCCGCCGCGGCGCGGTCTGGGTGCCGATCAACCCGCGCAACGCCGCGCCGGAGAACCGCGAGCTGCTGGAGCTGTTCGACTGCGTGGCGCTGTTCCACGCCCCCGCCTACGCCGACCTGGTCGCCGCGATCGCACCCGACCTGCCGGCGCTGCGCACGATCGTCCCGCTGGCGGAGCTGGACGGCTGGCTCGCGGCCGGCGGCGAGGAGTACGACCCGACCCCGCCGGACGACACGGTGCTGATCGTCGGCACCGGCGGCACCACCGGCCGCCCCAAGGGCGTCGAGCTCAGCGACCGCACCATCGAGACGATGACCGCGCTCACGCTGATGAGCTACCCGTTCGACGACCGGCCGGTCTACCTCGCGATGGCCCCGCTGACCCATGCCGCCGGGGTTCTGTGCTTCCCGGTGATGGCGCTCGGCGGGCGGATCGTGGTGATGGCGGCGCCGGACGTCGGCGGGTTCCTGGCGAACATCGAGCGCCACCGGGTGACCCACACTTTCCTGCCCCCGACGCTGATCTACATGGTGCTCGGCCACCAGGACCTGGCGCGCACGGACCTGTCGTCGCTGCAGTGCTTCTGGTACGGCGCCGCACCGATGTCGCCGTCCCGGCTGGAGCAGGCGCTGACCGAGATCGGGCCGGTGATGGCCCAGCTGTTCGGCCAGTCCGAGGCGCCGATGATGGTCTCCACGATGTCGCCGGCCCAGCACTTCCACCCCGACGGCACGATCGCCCGCGAGCGGCTGGCCTCGGCCGGGCGCCCGACCCCGCTGGTCACCGTGGCGATCATGGACGGCACGGGCCGGCTGCTGGCCCCCGGCGAGCGCGGCGAGATCGTGGTGCGCGGCTCGCTGGTGATGAAGGGCTACTACCGCAACCCCGAGGCCACCGCCGAGGCGTCGAAGTTCGGCTGGCACCACACCGGCGACGTCGGCTACCTGGACGACGACGGCTACCTGTTCATCGTCGACCGGGCCAAGGACATGATCATCTCTGGAGGGTTCAACGTGTACTCCGCCGAGGTCGAGCAGGCCCTGATGGCGCACCCGGACGTCCGCGACTGCGGCGTCGTCGGGGTGCCGGACGAGAAGTGGGGCGAGCGGGTGGTGGCCGTCGTGCAGCTGCACCCGGACGCCACCGCCGACCCGGCCGAGCTGATCACCTCGGTGAAGGTGCGGATCGGCAGCGTCAAGGCGCCCAAGGAGATCCTGATCTGGCCCGACCTGCCCCGCTCCTCGGTCGGCAAGGTCCTCAAGACCGCCATCAAGGACCGCCTCCGCACCGGCTGACCCCTCGCCCGGCACCTGGGCGCCTCGCCCGGCACCCCGGGCGAACGTCCCTCTCGCCCGACCCTGTCGGCCCAACGGCGCTCTCGCTCGATCCCCGCGACGGGGGGTGCTGGGGTGCCACTCGGCGGGTGGTCGTCGCAGCGCGTCGCGGGTCGCGCAGCCCCAGTGGTGTCGTCGCAGCGTGCCGACGGGCTGCGAGGGCACCACACGCGCTGCGCGAGCGCCCTGGTCGAAGGGGGAGCGCGCTCAGTCGTCGGCGCCGCGCTGGCGCTCGCGGAAGTCCTTGAGCTGGCGTTCGATGTCCTCAAGGCTCCATCGGAGGTGGCCGCTGGGCAGCACCACCGTCGGAGTCAGCTGCCCCGTGCGGGCGTAGCGGGCCAGAGTTCGCCGGTCGACGCCGAAGTGCTCGGCCGCCTGAGCGGTGGTGAGGAGCTTCTCCTCCCGCCCGCGCGACTTCCCGGCCATGTCCGCACCGTATGTGACCTGCGGCGTCGCTGATCCCGATCTTAGTCGAAAGAGTCGCTAGAGTCGGCTGAGTCACTTGTCGCATTTCTGCTACTGTCATCTGGTGGCGCAGAGCAGTGGGTCGGGTGCTGACGGTGAACGCATCTGGACGTCGTTCGTCGAGGTGCTGGCGAACCGACACGACATGGTCGAGTGCCTGATGTCGCGCCACCGTCCCACCGAGGCCGGGCTCTGCCTGGCCTGCACCACGCCCGGGCGGGGGTCGCCGTGCGTGGCGTGGCCGTGCTCGCTGTGGACGTTGGCCGATGCGGCCCGGGAGGTCCGGGCCCGGCGCCGGCTGCAGGCCTGACGTCGCGGCGGCCCTTGACAGTCGGCCTATAGTGAACCGGCAGGCTAATTAACCGGCTGGTTTAGTAGGCGACCATGGACGACGAGCACCTCAGCGCCACCTTCGCGGCGCTCGCCGACCCGACCCGCCGGGCGATCATCGCCCGGCTGGCGGCCGGGGAGGCGACCGTCGGCGAGCTCGCGGCGCCGTTCGCGATGAGCCTGCCCGCGGTGTCCAAGCACCTGAAGGTGCTCGAGCGGGCCGGGCTGATCACCCGGGGGCGGGAGGCTCAGCGCCGCCCGTGCCGGCTCGCGCCGGGGCCGCTGGCCGGGGTCGCCGACTGGGTCGGGCACTACCGGCAGTTCTGGGACGGCAGCTTCGACCGGCTGGCCGAGCACCTGCACGACCTGCAGGAGGGGCGCGATGGGTGACCGCACGCAGGACCGGGAGTTCACCATCGTCCGGGTCCTCGACGCGCCGCGGGAGCTGGTGTTCCGGGCCTGGACCGAGCCGGACCACCTGACCCGCTGGTTCGGCCCGCGCGGGTTCAGCACGCCGCGCGACACGATCGCGGCCGACGTGCGGCCCGGCGGCACCTGGCGGGCCACGCTCGTCGACGACGCCACCGGCACCCGGCATCCGACGGGCGGGTTCTACCTGGAGGTCGTCCCGCCCGAGCGGCTCGTGTTCACCTGGACCGAACCGGGTGGCGGCGGCGAGTCCGTCGTCACCGTCCTGCTCGACGACCTGGGCGACGGCCGCACGACGCTGCGGTTTCACCAGGCCGGATTCACCACCGACGAGGGTCGCGCCGCCGTGCACGACGGCTGGTCGAGCGCCCTCGACCGACTCAGCGAGGAGTTCACGCCATGACCACGACCCTGCCCCCGATCGTGTCCCCCGCGCAGTGGCGGGTGGCGCACGCCGAACTGCTGGCTGCCGAGAAGGAGGCCACCCAGGCGCGCGACGCGCTCGCCGCCCGCCGTCGCCGGCTGCCGATGGTGGAGTTCGGCGAGCACACCTTCACCGGCGCAGACGGCCCGGCCCGGCTCGTCGACCTGTTCGAGGGCCGGCGCCAGCTCGTCGTGTACCAGTTCATGGCGGGGCCGCCGTGGTGCGAGGGGTGCTCGTTCTTCATCGACAACGTCGGCCACCTCGCCCACCTGCACGCCCGCGACACCTCGTTCGCCGCGGTGTCGCTGTCGGAGTACCCGGACCTCGCCGCCCTGCGCGAGCGCATGGGCTGGCAGGTGCCGTTCTACTCCTGCCTCGGCAACACGTTCGCCGACGAGTGCGGCACCGCCGAGGGGTTCGGGTTGAGCGTGTTCCTGCGCGACGGCGACCGCGTCTTCCGCACGTACTTCACCACCGCCCGGGGCGTCGAGGCCCTGGGCAGCGCGTGGACGTTCCTCGACCTCACCCCGCTGGGGCGGCAGGAGGAGTGGGAGGACTCGCCCCCCGGCCACCCGCAGACCCCGCCCTACCAGTGGTGGCGGTTGCACGACGAGTACTGATCCCGGGCTCCGGCGAGCCCGCCGCGGCGAGATCGGCGGCCAGGAGGGCGACGGGGTCGGGGTGGGCGGTGGGGCGGGCCTCGGGCAGGGCTCCGGTCAGGCGGATGACGTCGGGGTTGAGGGGGTCCGCCGCCCCGCGGATCCGCTGGGCGGCCCCGAGCACGGCGGCCGCGGCGGCCGGTTCGCCCCGGGCCGCGCACAGGGCCGCGATGCCCACGCCGACCGCGGCCTGGTGCTGGCCGTCGGGGGCGGCGACGAAGGCGGCGGTCAGATCGGAGTGGGCGGAGCCCTCCTCACCGCGGGCCAGGGCCGCGCCCTGCTGGCTCTGGCCCGCAGCGACGACAGCTCCGCCCACTCCGACCTGACCGCCGCCCTCGC
>JASLAP010000184.1 GCA_030147065.1 Pseudonocardia sp.
CTACGGGACGCTGCGCGCGGCCGCGCTGGCCCAGCACCTGCAGGACCGCCACGGCATGTTCCTCAACGGGCTGATGCTGATCTCCACCGTGCTGGACATGGGCACCATCCGGTTCACCGAGGGCAACGACGCGCCCTACCCCCTGTTCCTGCCGACCTACGCGGCCATCGCGCACTTCCACGGCCGGCTCGGCGACCGGCCGCTGGCCGAGGTGCTCGCCGACGCCGAGGACGCCGCCGAGGGCGACTACCCGCGGGCGCTGGCGCGGGGCAACCGGCTGCCCGACGCCGAGCGGGAGCGGATCACCGCGCGGCTGGCCGGGCTGACCGGGCTGTCGCCGGACTACCTGCGCCGGGTCCGGCTGCGGATCGAGCACCTGCGGTTCTTCCGCGAGCTGCTGCGCGACTCCGGGCGCACGGTCGGCCGGATCGACGGGCGGTTCACCGGCTGGGAGGACGACGACGCCGGGGAGACCGGCAGCTACGACCCGTCCATCGCGGCCATCACCGGCCCGTACACCGCGGCGCTGAACTCGCACGTCCGCAGCACCCTCGGCTACTCCAGCGACCTGCCGTACGAGGTGCTCACCGGGCGCGTGCACCCGTGGTCGTACAAGGAGTTCGAGGGTCGCGGGGTGTCGGTGGTGAGCCGGCTGACCGCGGCGATGCGGGCCAACCCGCACCTGCGCGTGCACGTCGCCTGCGGCTACCACGACGGCGCCACGCCGTACCACGCCGCCGAGCACGTGCTGGCCCGGATGCCCATCCCGGACGAACTGCGGGCCAACGTCGAGGTCCGGTACTACGAGGCCGGCCACATGATGTACGTGCACGAGCCGAGCCGGCTCCAGCAGAGCGCCGACCTGGTCGCGTTCGTCGGGGCGCCCGCTGACACCGCCGGCTGACCCCGCCGACCGACACCGCCGGCGGACACCGCCGGCGGACACGCCGGCCGTGTGCCAGTTCTCTCCAGCGCGGGTCGCCGCCGGCCGACTACAGTCGGGGCCGGTCGCGGGGTCCCGCGACCCGGCTCCGCTCCAGTCCCCGGCGCGCCTCCCCCAGGACCCGGCCCCGTCAGCCGGGCCGACCGCCGCCCCCGACGACGCACGGCCGGAGACCGGCCCGTCGACACCACCCGCTCCACACCGACCCTGACCGGACGGCGTCCGACCCGCCCGTGCCGAACCGTCGCCGACGGTCCGCCGCGCCGCGGCGCCCAGCACGTCCCGTCCACGTCAGGAGACGCATGTCCGCCACCGTCCACCAGCCCGTCGCGGTACCCGCCCCCCGCCGCAGCACCGCGCCGCGGCCGGTCACGCTGGGGGTGCTGAGCACCTACCCGCCGACGCAGTGCGGGCTGGCCACCTTCAGCGCCGCGCTGACCGAGCAGCTCAACCGGCCGGTCGGCACCGCGGGCGTCGTGCGCATCGTCGACCGGCCGGAGGCGGTGCCCACGGCCGAGGTCGCGGCGCACCTGGTCGCCGGGTCGGCGAGCAGCACGGTCGGGGCGGTGCGCCGGCTCAACGGCTTCGACGCCGTCGTCGTCCAGCACGAGTACGGCATCTACGGCGGTCCGGACGGCTCGGACGTGATCGACATCGTGGCCGCGCTGACCGTGCCGACGATCATCGTCCTGCACACCGTGCTGCAGGAGCCCACGCCCCGGCAGCGCCGCATCCTGCGCTGGCTGGTGGAGTCGGCCGACGTCCTGGTCACCATGACCGAGACCGCGCGGCAGCGGCTGATCGACAGCTACCGCGCCGACCCGGACTCCGTCGTGGTGATCCCGCACGGCGCGATCGACCACGGCCCGGTCGACGTCGACGCCGCCCGGGCCCGGCGGCTCGCGGCGGGCCGCCCGCTCGTGCTCACCTGGGGACTGCTCGGACCGGGCAAGGGCATCGAGTGGGCGATCGACGCCCTGCCCGGCCTGCGCGACCTGCGCCCGCAGTACCTGGTGATGGGGAAGACGCACCCGAAGGTGGCCCAGCGCGACGGCGAGCAGTACCGCGCCGCGCTGACCCACCGGGCCGCGACGCTCGGCGTGGCCGACGTCGTCGAGCTCGACGACCGCTACCTGGCGGTCGGCGAGCTCGCCGAGCTCGTGCAGCGCGCCGACGTCGTGCTGCTGCCCTACGACTCCCGCGAGCAGGTGACCTCCGGGGTGCTGATCGAGGCGGTGGCGGCCGGGCGGCCGGTCGTCTCGACGGCGTTCCCGCACGCCGTCGAGCTGCTGGGCGACGGGACGGGGCTGGTCGTGCCGCAGCGCGACCCCGCCGCCCTGCAGGCCGCCCTGCGCCGGGTGCTCGGCGAGCCGGGACTGGCCGACGAGCTGGCCCGGCGGGCCGCCCGCAAGGCCCCGGACCTGCTGTGGGGCGCCGTCGCGGCCCGCTACCAGCAGATCGCCGGGTCGCTGGTGGCCGCGTCCCTGGCCACCGCGTCATGACCGGGTCGGGGCGCCTCCCGGCCCCGCCGTTCGAGCACCTGCGCCGGCTGACCGACGCCGGCGGGATGTACGAGCACGCGGACCGGACCGCACCGCGCCCGGAGCACGGCTACTGCGTCGACGACGTGGCCCGCGGCCTGGTGGTGGCCTGCCGCGAGGGCGCGGCCCAGGACGACCTGCGCGAGCAGTACCTCGCGTTCGTGCTGGCCGCGCAGGACGCCGACGGCCGCTTCCGCAACCGCCGGGGCACCGACCTGCGCTGGCGGGGCCCGCCCTCGGTGGAGGACTGCTGGGGCCGGGCCCTGTGGGGGCTGGGCGCGGCGGCCGACGATCCGCGGGCGCTCGCGGCGTTCGAGCGGGGCGCGCAGTGGCGCTCGCCGTCGCCCCGGGCGATGGCCTTCGCCGCGCTGGGCGCCTCGGACGTGCTCACCGTGCGGCCGGGCCACCGCGGCGCCCTGGAGGTGCTCGCCGCCGCCGCCGGGTTGATCGGGCGGCCCGCACCCGGGTCGTGGCCGTGGCCCGAAGCGCGACTGGCCTACGCGAACGCGGTGCTGCCCGAGGCGCTGCTGGCCGCCGGGGTCGCGCTCGACTCGCCGTCGGTCGTGGCCGACGGGCTGCAACTGCTGGCCTGGTTGCTCGACGGGCAGGTCCACCACGGCCGGATGTCGGTCGTCCCGGTGGGCGGGCGGGGGCCCGGGGAGCGCGGGCCGGGCTTCGACCAGCAGCCCATCGAGGCGGCCGCGTTCGCCGACGCCTGCACCCGGGCGTACGCCGTCACCGGCCAGGTCCGCTGGCGGGACGCCGTCGACCAGGCCGCGGCCTGGTTCCTGGGCGCCAACGACGCCGGTACCAGCCTGTACGACCCGCGCAGCGGCGGCTGCTGCGACGGCCTGCAGCGCGCGGGCCGCAACGAGAACCAGGGCGCGGAGTCGACCCTGGCGCTCGTGTCCACCCTGCAACGGGTCCGCGAGCTGCACGCCGGCTCGGGGCCCGTGCTGACGTCGTCGGCGCGGGGTGCCGGGTGAGGGCGCCGGCGACGTCCGGCGACGGCCTGATCACCCGCCTCGACACCGCGCTCACCGCCGACCCGGCCCGGGTGCTGGCCCGGTTGTTCGTCCCCGGCCACGAGATCGTCGCCACCACCGACTCGCGGGCCACCGGCGTGCTCGCCCGGATCCTCGCCCTCCCCGAGGACGACGTCGCGCCGGTGCTGCGCGGCGTCCTCGCCCGCTACGCCGGCCGCCACCGCGACCTGGCCGGCGTCCTCGCCGCGAACCACGCCCGGATCGCCCACCGCATCCCCGACGGCCCGGCGCTCACCGAACAGCGGCGCACCCTGGTCGGGGCGTGGTTCACCCACGAGTACGCCATCGAGGCGGCGGCGCTGTTCAACCCCTCGGTCGTGCCGCACCCGGACCAGTCCGGCCTGCCGGCCGGCCACCTCCGGTTCGTGCTCAGCCTGCGCGCGGTCGGCGAGGGGCACCTGTCGTCGATCGAGTTCCGGAGCGGTGTGCTCGGCGACGGGCACGACCTGCGGATCGACGACCCCGGCCCGCACGTCGAGACCGGGCAGCCCGCGCCCACCGGGCAGGACCGCGGGGTGTTCGCCGCGCTGCTGACCGCGGACCGCGCCGCCGGGGAGAGCGCGCAGTTCCTGGTCGACCACCTGCCCGACCGGTTCGACGACGCCGACCTGGAGCGCGCGATCGCCGGGCTGGCCGCGCAGGGGCTCACCCGGCACGGCGGCGCGCACATCCAGGAGCTGGCCCGGCGCATCGCCGCCAACAGCTACCAGGTGGAGTTCCCGGCCGCGTCGGCGCTGGCCGAGCGGGTGCTGTGGCCGCACGGCCCGGCGGAGTCGGCCGGCATGGAGGACGCCCGCTTCGTCGCGACCACGGCCGACGACGGCAGCCCGACCTACCGGGCGACCTACACCGCCTTCGACGGCACCCGGATCGCCCCGCAGCTGATCGAGACCGCGGACTTCCGCCGGTTCCGGGTCTCCCCGCTGGCCGGGCCGGCCGCGCAGAACAAGGGGATGGCGTTGTTCCCCCGCCGGATCGGCGGCCGGCACGTCGCGCTGTCGCGCTGGGACCGGGAGAACAACGCGATCGCCTTCTCCGCCGACGGCCGCTGGTGGGGCGAGCCGCGCACGCTGCACGTCCCGGGCCGGCCCTGGGAGCTCACCCAGACCGGCAACTGCGGCTCCCCGGTCGAGACCGACGCCGGCTGGCTGGTGCTGACCCACGGCGTCGGGCCGATGCGCGAGTACGCGATCGGCGCCCTGCTGCTCGACCTGGCCGACCCGACCCGCGTGCTCGGCGCGCTGCGCGAGCCGCTGATCAGCCCGGCGGACGACGAGCGCGACGGGTACGTGCCCAACGTCGTGTACTCCTGCGGGGCCCTCAAGCACGGCGACCGCCTGCTGCTGCCCTACGGGGCCAGCGACGCCGCCGTGCGCTTCGCCGTCGTCGACGTGCCGGCGCTGCTGGCCCGGCTGACCGCCGACGGCCCGCCGCCCGCGATCCGGGAGAACAGCTCGGAGTAGTCGGCCACCATGCGCTCGGCGGTGAACCGCGCCTCGACGTCGTCGCGGCAGTCCCGGCGCGACAGCGCGCCGACCCGGCCGACGGCCTCGACGGCCCCGTCGACGTCGTCGACCAGGAACCCGGTGCGGCCCGGCCGGACGATCTCGGGCATCGACCCCAGCGGCCGGGCGATCACCGGGGTGCCGGTGGCCAGCGCCTCGACCACGGACAGCCCGAACGGTTCGGCGAACCCGATCAGGTGCAGCAGGGCCAGCGCGCCGCCCAGCAGCTCGTCGCGCTCGGCCGGCCCGACCGGCCCGACGTAGCGGACGGCGGACCCGTCCACGTGCGGGCGCACGCGGTCGCGGAAGTACGCCTCGTCCTGCACGATCCCCGCGATGACCAGCGGCGACCCGGCCCGCCGGGCGACCTCGACGGCGAGGTGGGTGCCCTTGTCGGGGTGGATGCGGCCGAGGAAGAGCAGGTACCCGCCGGGGTCGGGGCGGAAGGTGAACCGGTCCAGCTCGATGCCGTGGTGGATGGTGGCCTCGTAGCCCAGGTCCGGGTGCCGGTCGGCGTCGCTGATCGCCACGTAGCGGGCGATGTCGTCGTAGGCCCGGTAGACCGGCAGGATCGCCTCGGACGAGAACCCGTGGACGGTGGTCACCACCGGGGTCGCCACCAGCCGGCTGTAGGTCAGCGGCAGGAAGTCGAACTGGTTGGACAGCACGTCGAACTCGTCGGCCCGCTCGAACGCGGCCGCGATGTGCAGCCCGCCGTGCACCTTCGCGTCGACGCCGGGGTCCTCCTCGTAGCCGGCCGGGGCGCCGGCGTGCAGCCTCCCGGCGGTCAGCGAGTCCGCGGTGGCGAACAGGGTGACGTCGTGGCCGAGCGCGACCAGCCCTTCGGTGAGCGTCGACGCGACCTGCTCCCACGGCCCGTAGCCGCGCGGCGGGGTGCGGTGGGCGATCGAGGCGATCACCCCGATCCGCAGGCGGGACCCGGTCAGCGGACGTGCCCGACGGTGCCGATCATGGCCGCTCCCCTTCATCAGGGGCGCAGGAACTCCCGATGCCGCGACGCTACACCGACGGGGCGGGACGGCGGTCCGTCGCGGCCGACCTCGCAGGCGGGGCACCGCCCCGCGCTACTCGGGGTCGAGTCGCAGTGTGGTCGCCACCGCGGCGGCTGTGACCATCGACTCGGCGCCACCGCGGCCGTACTTGGTGCGGTAGGCGTCGTCGACGTCGGCGGTGACCCGGGCCGACGCGTCGCCGACGTCCTCGACGGTGATGTCGGCTTCCAGACCCGGCACGCGGATGCGGGCCCGGTGCGAACGCAGGGCATGGCCGAACCAGCCGGTGTCCCGCCGGTGCCACGTCCGTACGTACGCCTGCTCACCGGCACACACGACCCAGATCGGCAGCCACCGCCGCAGGCTGCCGTCGGGACGCCGGACGGCGATCTGCAACTCCCCGGCCGCGTTGATCAGATGCAGGTCCTCCGCGGACCATCGGGCGGTCATCGCCGTCGGGCTTCCTGCGAGCTGACCCGGTGGGCGGCCGGATCCCCCGGCGCGTCCCGCAGGATCTCCCCGATGACACCGGACTTGGCGTCGGCGTAGTGCTGGACGTGCCACCAGGTCCGCCCGGCCAGGTCGCGCTTGGCGGCGGCGTAGCGGTCGCGGAGCCGGTCGTCGCCGCGCAGGCGGTCGCGGAAGCCGATCAGGCGATCGATCTCACCGGCACCGCGGCCGAAGACGTGCAGGTTGACGTCCCGGTCCGGGCCCTTGAACAGGCGGTGCTCGAACCAGTCGGGCTCGCGGATGCGCAACCGGTAGCCCGCCGCCTCCAGCGCCGGGAGGTAGGCCCGCTCGTCAGCCGCGTCCGGCACGACCAGCAGCATGTCGATGATCGGCTTGGCGACCAGACCCGGTACCGCCGTCGACCCGACGTGCTCGACCCGGCACGCGACCGGGCCCAGCGCGGAGCGGATGCGGTCGGCCTCGTCGGCGAACTGGCGGGGCCAGTCGGGGTCGTACTCGACGAGCGTGATCGGCGCGTTGTGGGGATCCCGCCGGCCGATCGTGACGGCCTGGAGCTCCTCGTCGGTGCGCGGGACGTCCTCCACGCCGTCACATCCTCCCCGCTCCGGTCCGTCCCGCGCGTCAGGCGACGGAGCGGGCGATGCCGTCGAGGATGTCGTGCTCGCTGACCACCAGCTCGGCCACCCCGGCCCGCCGCTCCAGCTCGGCGGCCAGCACGTCGACGACCAGCGCGCCGCCGCCGATCACGTCGATCCGGCCGGGGTGGATGGCGCGGTGCGCGCCGCGCTCGGCGCGGCTCATCCCGAGCAGCTCGCCGGTCACCCGGTGCACGTCGGCACCGGTCAGCCGGGACAGGTGCACCGCGGCCGGGTCGTACTCGGGCAGGCGCAGGGCGACGGCCGACAGCGTGGTGATGGTGCCGGCCACGCCGACCCAGGTGCGCACGCCCTCCACCGGGACCGCCGCGAACGCCTTCTCCAGGAGGCCGGCGGCCACCTCGCGGGCCTGCTCGACCTGGTCGGCGGTGGGCGGGTTGCCGGGAAGGCATCGCTCGGTGATCCGGACGCTGCCGACGTCGGCGGAGAAGGCGTGGTCGACGACCGCGCGGCCGTCGGTCAGGGTGCCGACCACCAGCTCGGTCGAACCGCCGCCGACGTCGGTGACCAGGAACGGGCCGTCGTCGGCGGCCAGGTCGCCCACCGCGCCCACGAACGACAGCGCGGCCTCCTCCTCGCCGCTGATCACCTCGGCGTCCACCCCGAGGACGTCGCGGACCAGGGCGAAGAACTCCGCGCGGTTGCCGGCGTCGCGGGCCGCGCTGGTCGCGGTCATCCGCACCCGCTCGACGCCCTTGCGGCGCAGCACCACGGCGTAGTCGACGAGCGCGGCCCGGGTGCGCTCCAGCGCCTCCGGAGCGAACTCGCCGGTGGCGTCCACCCCCTGGCCCAGCCGCACGATGCGCATCTCCCGGTGCACGTCGCGCAGGTCGGCGTCGGCGCCCTCGCCGGTGACGTCGGCGACCAGCAGCCGGATCGAGTTCGTCCCGCAGTCGATCGCGCCGACCCGCCCCATGGGCACCCCGTTCCGCCGCCGAAGCCGAGCGGTCACCGTACCGAGCGCGGCCGTACGGCGCGTGGCAGCGCCGGCAGTTGCCTGCGTGGATACCCTCCAAGGGTGGCCGAGGGACGAGGACGGGGCATCGCCCGGGACGGGGGGCCGCGGCGGGACCGGCGGCCGGGTATCGGCGTGACGCTCGCGCCGTTCTCGGGGCGGCGGGCGGCCGGGACCGCGGCCCCGCCCGCCGGGTCCGCGCGCGGCGCCCCGTCCCGGGCGATGCCCCGTCCTCGTCCCTCGGCCACCCTTGGAGGGTATCCACGCAGGCAACTGCC
>JASLAP010000223.1 GCA_030147065.1 Pseudonocardia sp.
GAGGAGGTGCGGATCACCGTCGAGGACGTGGTCGGCACCCACGACCGGGTGTCCACCACCTACACCGGGCTGGCCGACGACGCCCGCCCGGACGACCGGTTGCTGGTCGACGACGGCAAGGTCGGCCTGCGGGTGATCGACGTCGAGGGTCTCGACGTGGTCTGCCGGGTCACCGAGGGCGGGCCGGTCAGCGACAACAAGGGGCTGTCCCTGCCGGGGATGAACGTCTCGGTCCCGGCGCTGAGCGAGAAGGACATCGCGGACCTGGAGTTCGCCCTCGACCTGCGGGTGGACGCCATCGCGCTGTCGTTCGTGCGCAGCCCGGCCGACATCGAGCTGGTCCACAAGATCATGGACAGCCGGGACGCCCGGCTGCCGGTGGTCGCCAAGCTGGAGAAGCCGGAGGCGGTGGACAACCTCGAGGCCATCGTGCTGGCCTTCGACGGGGTCATGGTCGCCCGCGGCGACCTGGGCGTGGAGCTGCCGCTCGAGCACGTGCCGCTGGTGCAGAAGCGGGCCATCCAGATCGCCCGGGAGAACGCCAAGCCGGTCATCGTGGCCACCCAGATGCTCGAGTCGATGATCACCAACTCGCGGCCCACCCGGGCCGAGGCCTCCGACGTCGCCAACGCCGTGCTCGACGGCGCCGACGCGGTGATGCTGTCCGGGGAGACCGGCGTCGGCCGCTACCCGATCAAGACCGTGCAGACGATGGCGCAGATCATCGAGGCGGTGGAGGCCGGCCCGGTCACCGTGCCGCCGCTGAACCACGTCCCGCGGACCAAGCGCGGCGTGCTGTCCTACGCCGCCCGCGACATCGGCGAGCGGCTCTCGGCCCGGGCGATCGTGGCCTTCACCCAGTCCGGGGACACCGTGCGCCGGCTCGCCCGGCTGCACACCCGGCTGCCGCTGCTGGCCTTCACCCCGACCCCCGGGGTGCGCAGCCAGCTGGCGATGACCTGGGGCGTGGAGACCTTCCTGGTCGACTACGTCGAGTCGACCGACGCCATGGTCCGCCAGGTCGACCACTCGATGCTGTCCATCGAGCGGTTCCAGCGCGGCGACCTGGTGGTCATCGTGGCCGGCTCGCCGCCGGGCACCGCCGGTTCGACCAACCTGATCCGGGTGCACCGGCTCGGTGAGGACGACCTGGGCTGAGCCCGGGCCGCGGTCATGGCCCGAGTGGATGCGCCTGACAGGATGCACGGGTGAGCGGCCCCCCTCCCACCACCCTGCCCGGCACCGACCGCGACCAGCCCGCGCTGGACGCGCTGGTGGCGCTGCTCGACCTGGAGCCGCTCGAGGTCAACCTGTTCCGCGGGTACAGCCCGCCGAACAGCCCGACCCGGGTGTTCGGCGGGCAGGTCGCCGGCCAGGCGCTGGTCGCGGCGGGGCGCACGGTCCCGCCCGCGAGCGAGGTGCACTCGCTGCACGCCTACTTCATCCGCGCGGGCGACCCCAGCGTGCCGATCGTCTACGACGTCGAGCGGGTGCGCGACGGCCGCTCGTTCACCACCCGGCGGGTGCTCGCGATCCAGCACGGCGAGGCGATCTTCTCGCTGTCGGCGTCCTTCCAGGTCGCCCAGGCGGGCCTGGAGCACACCGAGCCGGCCCCGGACGGGGTGCCGGACCCGGAGTCGCTGCCCGACCTGGCCCAGCGGGCCCGGGAGGGCCGGCTGGAGGGCTGGCTGGCCCGCGCCCCGCAGCCGATCGACATGCGCTTCGTCGACGAGCCGGCGTGGTCGCCGGACCGGGTGGGGGCGTCCGACGGTCCGGTCCGGGTGTGGATGCGCGCGCACGGCACCCTGCCCGAGGACCGGCTGCTGCACGTGTGCCTGCTGACCTACGCCAGCGACCTCACCCTGCTCGGCTCGGTGGTGGCCCGGCACGAACCGCTGGCCCAGGTGCAGATGGCCAGCCTCGACCACGCCATGTGGTTCCACCGCCCGTTCCGCGCCGACGAGTGGCTGCTCTACACCTGCTACTCGCCGTCGGCCTCGGGCTCGCGCGGCCTGGCCACCGGCCGCTTCACCACCCGCGACGGCCGCATGGTCGCCACCGTCGTCCAGGAGGGCCTGGTCCGCCTGCCCCGGGACTGACCCGACCGCAGGTCCACGGGTTCCGACCCTGCGACCTCGCGAGTATAGTGATCGCTATCCTCGGTCGTGATGCCAGGCGAGTGGCAGGTCTACGTCGCGAACGAGGTGCGTGCTTGGCTCGTGGCCGAGGAGCGCTACGAGCGCTACCTCCGGGAACGGGCCGAGGAGGAGCAGCGATGAACAGCTTCGTGCCGTGGAGCGCCATCCGGGCCGAGCAGGTCGAGCTGGCGGGCGGTGAGGCTGCTGTCGAGGCAGGCAAGCAGGAGCTGCTCGCGCAGGTGATCGGCCACCGGCTGGCCGAGGTGCGGCGGTCGCGGGGCCTCACCCAGCAGCAGGTCGCCGACCGGATGGGAGTGACCAAGGGACGGGTGTCGCAGATCGAGCGCGGCAAGGTGTCCGGGCAGGACGTCGTCGCCCGGTTCGCTGTCGCCCTGGGCGGTCGCCTGCACCAGGCCATCTACTTCGACGACGGGGA
>JASLAP010000231.1 GCA_030147065.1 Pseudonocardia sp.
CGGGCGCGGTGACCGGCGGGCGCGGGCCCGCCGAGCAGCGTCGGGCCGGGCAGCCCCGCCAGCCGGTCGCGCCACGCGGCGCGCTGGGCCCGCGGGTCGCGGTCGGCGAGCCAGGACAGGTAGCTGCGGTACGGGGTCGGCGCGGGCAGGTCGTCGCCGCGGTGCAGGGCCAGGAGCTCGCGCAGCACGATCGGGGTGGACCAACCGTCGGTGAGCAGGTGGTGGGCGTTGAGCACCAGCCGGTGCCGGCCCGCCGGCAGCCGGAGCAGCAGCCCGCGGATCAGCGGCGGGCGCTCGACGTCGAAGACGTGCGCGGCGGCCTCGTCCTCCAGGCCGTCGGCGGCCCGCTCGGCCGCCCTGGCGGGCAGCGCGGACAGGTCGACCACCCGCCACGGCACCCGAGCCGATCGCGGTACCGCCTGCACGGGGCGGTCCAGCCCGGCGAAGTGGAACCCGGCGCGCAGGTTGGGGTGGCGGTCCAGCAGCCCGTTCACCGCGGCTTCCAGCCGGTCCTCGGCCAGCGGGCCGACCAGGTCGAACCGCGCGGTCAGGGTGTAGACGTCGGCGGCGCCGTCGCGGACGGCGTGGAACAGCAGCCCCTCCTGCAGCGGGGAGAGCGGCAGCAGGTCCGCCAGCGGGCCGTGCCGTTCCTCCAGCGCGTCGATCGCGTCCTGGTCGGCCCCGGCGGCCGGGCAGTCCGACGGGGTCAGCCCGCCCGGGGTGCGCACGGCGTGCGCGGCCAGCGCCTCCAGCGCCAGCTCCCAGTGCCGCTGCAGCTCGGCGACGGCGTCCGCGTCGAGGACGCCGGCCGCCGCGGTCCACTCCACGGCCAGCCGGGGGGCGCCGTCGGTGTGCACGAACGCGTTGAGCGCCAGCACCTCCGGCAGCACCTTGGCCGGCGGCTCGACCACGCCGAACGGGTCCTGCTCGGGCAGCCGCCAGGTCGCGCCGGGGGTGGCGGTGAACCGGCCCAGGTAGTTCAGCAGAAGCTCCGGGTGGGCAGCGGCGGCCAGCTCGGGGGCGGTGACCGGGTCGAGCCTGCGCAGCACGCCGAACCCGGTGCCGGCGTCCGGGGTCGCGTGCACGGCTTCCTTGGCCGCCCGCAGCAGCCGCCCGGCGGCCGGTCCGCCGGCCAGCGCGTCGGCGAGGTCGGCGTCGTCGCGCACCGCGGCCGTCGGCACCCGGACCGGGAACTCGGTGGTGAACCAGCCGACCGTCCGGCTGATGTCGGCGCCGTCGGGGAGCTGGTCGCGGCCGTGCCGCTCCAGCACGACGGCGCGCGCGGACGGGTCCCGCCGCCAGGACCGCACGGCCAGCACCAGCCCGGCCAGCAGCACCTCGTCGACGGACGCCCGGTAGGCCGCGGGCAGCGTCGTGAGCAGCGCGTCGGTGATCACCGCCGGGGTGAGCGTGCGGGTGCGGGCCGCGGTGGCGACGGTGTCGCTCGCCGGGTCCAGCGGGCGGTGGCCGAGCCGGGGCGCGTCGTCGCCGAGCGCGGCCCGCCAGTGCGCCAGCTCCCCGCGCCGCGCCCCGCTGCGGCCCTGCTCGGCCAGGTGCATCGCGTGCCCGCGCCAGGACCCGCCGAGCGGGTCCAGCCGTGGCGGGCGGCGCCGCGCGGCGGCGGTGCACGCCTCCTCCAGCTCGGTCAGCAGCACCCGCCAGGAGACGCCGTCCACGGCGAGGTGGTGCACCACCAGGACCAGCAGGTCCGGCCGCTCCGCGGGGGTGCGCAGCAGCACCGCGCGCAGCAGGTCGCCGGCCCGGGGATCGAGCAGGGCGGCGCGCTCCCCGGCGAGCCGGGCCGCGTCGGCGTCCGGATCCGGTCCGGCCGCGACCTCCTCGACGACCGCGGCCGCCTCCACGGCCCCGCCGTCGCGGACGATCAGCTCCGGGTCCGCCGGTTCCCCGCGCAGCAGCAGCCGCAGCGCGCCGTGCCGGTCCAGCACCGTGCGCAGGCCGGTGACCAGGTCGGCCACGGCCGGCGGGGTGCCGAGCCGGACCGCGGTCCACTGCGCGTAGCCGGCCACCGCGCCGGGCGGGTTCGGGTCGAGCAGCGCGCGGACGATCGGCGGCGCGGGCACGCTGCCGGTGGTCACGTCGGGCGCGGCGGCCGGCGGCGCGCCGCCGAGGTCGCGTGCCTGCGCGGCCAGCGTGCCGAGGTCGAGCCGGCCCAGGACCTCCTTCGGGCGGACGTCGAGCCCGCGGGCCCGAGCCCGGGCGCTGACCCCGATCGCGGTGATGCTGTCCCCGCCGAGGCCGAAGAAGTCGTCGTCGACTCCGACCCGCTGGTGCCCGAGGACCTCGGCGACGACCTCGCACAGCACCCGCTCGCGCTCGGTGCGCGCGGCCCGCCCGCCGCCGGTCGCCGGCGGGGCCGGCAACGCGGCCCGGTCGAGCTTGCCGTTGACGGTGACCGGCAGCGCTTCCAGCACGACCACCGCCGACGGCACCAGGTGCTCGGGCAGCCGTTCGGCCAGGGTCCGGCGCACCGCGTCCGGGTCCAGGCGTCCGGGCAGCCAGGCCGCCGGGACCACGTAGCCCACCAGCCGGCTCCGGCCGGCGTCGGTGCGGACCACCGCGGCCGCCGCGCCGACGCCGTCCACCGCGGCCAGCGCGGCCTCGACCTCGCCCAGCTCGACCCGGTGCCCGCGGACCTTCACCTGCCCGTCGCTGCGGCCCAGGTACTCCAGGCCCAGCCCGGGCAGCCAGCGGGCGACGTCGCCGGTGCGGTACATGCGCTCGCCGGGGGCACCGAACGGGTCGGCGACGAACCGGTCGGCGGTGCCGCCGGGGCGCCCGAGGTAGCCGCGGGCCAGGTGCGGGCCGGCCAGGTAGAGCTCGCCCCGCTCGCCGTCCGGGACCGGGCGCAGCGCCGTGTCCAGCAGGTACGCCCGGGTGCCGGCCAGCGGGCGGCCGATCCGCGGCCGATCGGCATCCACACCGGACGCAACGGCATCCACTGTGGTCTCGGTCGGCCCGTACATGTTGTACGCGGCCACCCCGGACGCGGCGATCCGCCGCCACAGCGCGGGCGGCGCGGCCTCGCCGCCGATCAGCAGGGTCGTCGGGCGGTGCCCGCCGCTGAGCAGGCCGTGGTCGAGCAGCTGGGCGGCCATCGACGGGGTGGTGTCGACGACGTCGATCCGGTCCCGGCCGAACGCGGCGACCAGTGCGGCGGCGTCGCGCTGCTGCTCGGCGTCGTAGAGGTGCAGTTCGTGCCCGCACAGCAGCCAGAGCAGCTGGTCGACCGAGGCGTCGAAGGCGAACGAGGCGGTGTGCGCCGCGCGCAGCGGGCGTCCCGCCACCCGGGTCGCGGCCTCGGCGTAGAGCGTGGCGCGGTGGTGGTGCAGCAGGGCGGCCAGCCCGCCGGTCCGGACGAGCACGCCCTTGGGCCGGCCCGTCGAGCCGGAGGTGTGGATGACGTAGGCGAGGTGGTCGGGGTGGCGGGGCGCGGCCAGCTCGGCGGGGGACAACGGGTCGGCCGGGAGGTCGGCCAGCTCGGCCCGCAGGTCGGGGCCGTCCACGACGAGGACGACGGGCACCTGACCGGCCCGGTCCGTGACTCCCCCGATGTCGGGAGCAGCAGCGTGCGCCGCGGCCCTCGACCCGGTAGCCCCCGACCCGGCCGCCGGCGACTCGGCTGTCAGCGACTCTGTGGTCAACACCGCGACCGGCCGGGCGTCGGCGACCAGCTCGCGCCGACGCGCGAGCGGCTGCTCCAGGTCCAGCGGCAGGTAGGCGGCGCCGGCGTCGAGCACCGCCAGCAGCGCGACGACGAGGTCCGCCGAGCGCGGCAGGGCGAGGGCCACCAGGTCGTCCGGGCCGATCCCCCGGGCCCGCAGCGCCCGGGCCAGCCGGTGCACCCGCCGCGCCAGCTCGCCCGCGCTGAGCTGGTCGTCCCCGCAGACCAGCGCGGTCCGGTAGGGCCGGCTCGCGGCCAGCCGGTCGAGCACCGCCGGCACGTCCTCGGCGGGGCCGTCGGGCAGCGGACCGGCCAGCGGCTCGGCTCGCTCGGCCAGCAGACGCGCGGCCGCCCCGTCGTCGAGCAGCTCGACCTGGCCGGTCGCCGGGGCGTCCGGCGCGGTCAGCGCGGTGATCATCCGGACCAGCGCGGTCACCCGGCGGTCCACCGCGGCCTGGTCGTCGAGCCGGGCGTCGACCTCGAAGCCGAGCTGGAGCGCGTCGCCGGCCAGCGGGGTGACGGTCAGGCCCAGGTCCTCCGGCGGGCCACCGGCGACGTTGCGCAGCACCCCGGTGGCCCCGGCGAAGTCCAGCTCCAGGTCGAAGGCCTTGACGTTGATCCCGATGCCGTGCAGCAGCGCGCCGGCGCCGGGCACGGCCAGGTCGCGGGGCAGGTTCTCGCCGCGGTAGCGCTGGTGGGCGCGCATGCCGAGCATCGCCGCGCCGACCCGCTGGCTGAGCTCGGCCAGCCGGTCGCCGGGGCGCACGGCCAGCCGCAGCGGCAGCACGTTCACCGCCATCGCTGGGGTGCGCAGCGCCGGGCCGGTCCTCGCCATCATCGGCATCGCGATGACCAGGTCGGACTCGCCGCGCAGCCGGTGCAGGAACGCGGCGTAGGCGCCGATCAGCGCCTCGACCCAGGTCGTCCCGGTGGCGTCGGCGACCTCGCGCAGCCGGGCCAGGGTGGCCGCCGGCAGGACGGCGCGGGCGCTGAGCGTCCGGTCGGCCGGGCCGTCGACGGTCGCGGCGCGGGCGGTCAGATCCGGTAGCGGGGTGAGCACGTCGCGCCAGTACTCGCGGTCGGCCGCGCAGCGGGGGCTGTCCTGGTAGGCCCGGTCGGCCGCGACCACGTCGGCGATCGTCCCGAACGCCGCCCGCGGCGGCTCGGTCCCCCGCACCAGCGCGGTGTAGTGGGCGGCTGTGCGCCGGGACAGCATCGCCGCGCTGTACCCGTCGACGATGACGTGGTGGTAGAGCTGCACGCACCAGACCTCGCGGTCGGACAACCGCAGCAGGGTGTAGCTGTGCAGCGGGCGGTCGACCATGCCGCGGCAGCTCTCCGCCGCCCGGCTGCGCTCGGCGTCGACCACGGCGTGCGCGACCGCCACCGGGTTGCGCTCGGCGCGCAGGTCGACGACCTCCGGCAGGGGCACCGGCTCGTCGCTCACCGACTGCCGCGGGCCGTCGGGGGTGTCGTGCAGCCGCAGCCGCAGGGTCTCCGCCTCCCCGACCACGGTCCGGACGGCCTCGGCGAGCCGGTCGACGTCGATCGGCTCCGGTCCGGCGATCTCCAGCACCTCGCCGACCAGGTAGCTGCGCGAGTCCGGGTCCAGGCGCTGGGCGTTCCAGACACCGAGCTGCGCGGCGGACAGGCCGAACACCTCCCCCACCCGGCTGGTGGGTCCGGCGACGCGGGGGGTGCTCACAGGCGGGCTCCTTGGTCGGGCGTCGGAGGGCGGCGAGTTGCTGGTCGGGGCGGGCCGGACGGAGCAGGTCGGACGGACCGGCGCCACGATCGGCTGGTCGGAGTCGGCTGAACGGCTCGGCAGGACGGGCTCGGTCGGCTCGGCAGGTCGGGTTCGCCGGTCAGGCCGGGCGGGGCGCCAGGTCCGCGGGCGCTCGGGCTGGGTCGCGACGGCGCCGTTCGGGCTCGACCGTGCCGATGTCGGAAGGGCTCCCGCCCGGGCGGGCCGGTCGGGTCACTGCTCGTCGTCGAAGTCGGCGACGCCGCGCTTCCAGTAGCCGGTGATCCGGCAGTCGACCGGATCGACCCCCAGGTCGTGGCGGGCCCACCGACGCAGCGGCTTGATCGCCCCGGCCTCCCCGGCGATCCACACCGAGGTGCGGGCCCCTTCCGGCGGCCGCACCGCCCGCACCGCCCGCTCGAGCGCGTCGCCGTCGCCCGGCGGGCGGTCCCCGCGGTGCACCCAGCGGACCTCGACGCCGGCCGGCGCGGACAGTTCGATCTCCTCGGCCGCGTCGGCGACCTCGACGACCGCCCACCCGGCCGCATCCGCGGGCAGCGCCTCCAGGTAGCGGGCGATCTGCGGCAGCGCGGCGATGTCCCCGGCGAACAGGTAGCGGTCGTGGACCAGCGGCAGGGCGAACCCCCCGGGCGGACCCGCGACGTGCACGCGCGTCCCGACCTCCACCGAGCGCGCCCACTCCGACGCCACCCCGCCGGGGTGCAGCACCACGTCGATGTCGATCTCCCCGGCCACCGGGTCGTGCCGGCGCACCGTGTACTCCCGCGACACCGGCAGCGGCCGCGGCCAGCGCAGCACCCGCCCGTCGGGCTCGGGCAGCCGCAGCTCCCCGTGCTCGTCGGGGAAGACCAGCCGGACGTGCTCCTCGGGCAGGTGGCTCTGGAACCCCTCGGCACCGTCACCGCCCAGGGTCAGCCGGAGCAGCGCGGTCCCGAGCGGGCGGACCGCCAGCACCACCAGCACCCGGATCCCGATCGGGTACGGCACCTTCGTCCCGCTCGACCCCGCCATCGCCTCGGCGATCAGGTCCTGCTGGGCCGGCTCCGCGGACGCGGCGGTAACTTCCACGAGGCTGACCTTAGTTAGCTCAGGGTTGCCTAACAAGCATCCGCACCGGACGAAAGCAGCTCTCGCCCCTGGCCGCCGGCGACACGCCCCGCGGCGGTACGACCGTCGGGTCGGATGAATGCGGCTCTCGCCCAACCGCGCTGGGCGAAAGCGGCTCTCGCCCAGCTCCCGACTCGGGGGCGGACTCAGGGGGTGGTTGGGACCGGGAGGGGGAAGCGGGTGCCGGGGGCGAAGGAGAGGCCGAAGTGCTGGTCGAGAACGGCGAGCAGGTCCTCCGGCGAGCCGACGGGGTGGGTCTCGGCGTGCCCGTCCCGGCCGCGGATCTTGAACTCGGTGTCGGTCAGGGTGCAGCGGCGGCCCTCGGCGCCGGCCCGGGCCACCATCAGCCGGTGCCGGAAGTGCGACCCCGGGTAGGTGCTGGTGAACCAGTTGCCCATCTCCCGGTCGACCAGCGGCATCTCCTCGCCGGTGAACTCGTAGACGTCGGCCCAGCGCGGGCCGAGCCGGGCCTGGTGGAACCAGCGGCCGTCCTCGTGCACGATGCGGCGCGGCTCGTGCGGGGTGGACTGCTCGACGTCGGCCTCGAAGCGGATCGCCGAGGTCAGCGACACCCCACCGATCCCGACGTCGGTGAGCCAGGTGGCGCCCTCGACCCGCACGCGCAGGAACAGGTGCGTGCGGGGCGGGACCACCTCGCGCGGGCGGTCCAGCCGCACCCGTGCCGACAGCGGCGCGGCGTCGAAGCCGAGCGCCCCGAGCACCTCCAGGAACAGGCCGTTCTGCTCGAAGCAGTAGCCGCCGCGGCGGCGCACGACGATCTTGTCGAACAGGGCGGCCGGGTCGAGGTCGATCGGGTGGCCGAGCAGCACGTCGAGGTTCTCGAACGGGACGCTGCGGGTGTGCGCGGCGGTGAGCGCGTGCAGCACCGGGAGGGTGGGCTCGCGGGATCCGCGGTAGCCGATGCGGTCGAGGTAGCGATCCAGGTCCGCCGGGCTCAACGAGGGCACCTCCGCACGCTAGCCGGGCGGAGCGGCGGAGCACCTGCGGGACCGGGCGGCGCCGGCCCGCCGGTCCGCCACCCGAGCCGGCGCGGCTCCGCCTCCCGCCCTTGACAATCTACACAGAGCGTGTAGAAGTTTTCTACACGCGCCGTGTAGTTTCGAGGCCCGGAGGTCGGCATGCGTCGGTGGTCGGTGGTGGTCGCGGCCGGGCTCGTCGTGTTCGCGGCGCAGCTCGACACCACCACCGTCCTGATGGCGCTGCCGGCGCTGAGTCAGGGGCTCGGGGTGAGTCCGGTGACGGCCGGGTGGGCCGTGCTCGGCTACGTCGTGCCGCTGATCGGGCTGAGCCTGCTGAGCGGCCGCTGGGTGGACCGCGTCGGACACCGGTCAGCCCTGCTGACGGGGACGACCGGTTTCGTCGTGGCCGCCGTGGCGGCCGCGGCCGCGCCCTCGATCGGGCCGCTGGTGGCGGCCCGGGTCGTGCAGGGCGCCGCAGCAGCGGTGCTGCTCGCCCTCGCCCCCGCGCTCGCCGTGCAGGCGGCCGGGAGCGCGGCCCGGTCCCGAGCACTCGCGGTGGTGTCCGCACTGGGGCCGATGGGTGCGATGAGCGGCCCGGTGCTCGGCGGGCTGGTGCTCGAGACGGTCGGCGCGCCGTGGATCTTCCTGTTGAGCAGCCCGGCTGCGGTGCTCGCGGCGGTGATCGGCCTGGTGGTGCTGCCGCCGGGCGAGGGTCTCGGATGGCCGCGGGTCCGGTGGCTCGGCGAGGCCGCGACGTTCGGGACGGCCGCCGCCGCGGTACTGATCGGGCTGTCCCTCGCGGTGAGCCAGCACGGGGGGTGGCTGGCCCTCGCCGTGGTCGCGGTCCCGTTGATCGGGCTGTGGTGGCGCTCGTCGACCGCTGCACCGGTACGCCGGATGATCAGTGATCCGGTGCTGGGCCGGCTGCACCTGGCGTTGGCCACGTCGTACACGGCGGTGCTGATGGTGCAGTTCCTGATCCCGTTCCACCTGCAGCGGGTCCTCGGGGTGTCGCCGGCCCTCGCCGGCGCCGTCCTGCTGGCCTTCCCGGCGGCGACCTCGGTCGTCGCTCCGCTGGCCGGGGCACTGACCGACCGGTACGGATCACGCCTGCCCGCCCTCACCGGGGCGGTCCTGACGGTCGGCGGGGTACTGGCCCTGCTCCCCCTCCGGGAGCCGTGGTCGCCCGCCGAGATCGCCGTGCGGCTGGCCCTGGTCGGGGCCGGCTTCGGACTGTTCGTCATTCCGGTCCAGGCCGCGGCGCTGTCGCTCGCCCCACCGGACCTGCTCGCCACCACCGCGGCCAGCACGAACCTGGCGCGGCACGTCGGCGTCGCGCTGGGCCCCGCGACAGCCACCGCCGCGTGGGCACTGGGCGGATACACCAGCGACGGGATGCGCGCCGGTCTCGCCGTGGCCGCCGCCCTCGGCGCCGTCACCGCGCTGCTCGTCCGGTGGAGGGCCCGAACACCGGCCGGATGGACGTCCGGTCGTACCAACTAGGGATGGAGAACCCATGTCGTTGAATCTCGCGGTCGTGCACTACTCGGCGACCGGCAACGTGCACGCCCTCGCCGTGGCGATCGCCGAGGGTGCCGAGAAGGAGGGGGCGACCGTGCGGCTGCTGCGGGTCCCCGAGCTCGCCCCCGAAGGGGTGATCGACTCGGTCCCGGCGTGGCGTGCGCACCAGGACGCCGTCGCCGGCCTGCCGGTGGCCGGGCACGACGACCTGCGCTGGGCCGACGGTTACGCGTTCGGTACCCCGACCCGGTTCGGCAACGTGGCCGCCCAGCTCAAGCAGTTCATCGACACCACGTCGGCGCTGTGGGCCGAGGGGACGTTCGCCGACAAGCCGGTCACCGGGTTCACCTCCGCGGTCAACCCGCACGGCGGCAACGAGGCGACCCTGCTCGCCCTCTACAACACGATGTACCACTGGGGCTCGATCATCGTCCCGACCGGTTACACCGACGAGGCGTTCGACGCCGCCGGCGGCAACCCGTACGGCACGGCGCACGCGTCCGGGACCGGGCTGCCGGGGGACGTCGCGCTCCAGGCGGCCCGAGCACAGGGCCAGCGCCTGGCCCGGGTCGCCGGTGCGCTGGCCGGCCTGCGGGCGGCAGCGTGATGGGCGACGCGTTCACCGCCCGCGAGCGGGCGTTCCTCGGGTCGGACGAGCCCCGCCTGGCGCGGCTGGCGACAGTCGGTCGGGACGGGACACCGCACGTCGTCCCCACCGGGTGGAGCTACGTCCCGGAGCGGGACACGATCGACATCGGCGGGATGGACCTGACCGCGACCAAGAAGTTCCGCGACGTCGAGCGGACCGGACGGGCCGCCGTCGTCATCGACGAGGTGCTGGCGCCCTGGCGCCCGCGCGGGATCGAGGTGCGGGGCCGGGCCGAGGCGATCCGCGGGCCCGAGCCGGTGATCCGCATCCACCCCGTGCGCGTCGTGTCCTGGGGACTGGAGAGCGACGAGATCGGCGTGCGGCACTCCCGGCAGGTCGGGACCGGGGCGGACCGGTGAGCGGGACCCCCGAGGTGATCGTGGTCGGCGCCGGCCCGACCGGGCTGCTCCTGGCCGGCGACCTGGCCGCGGCCGGGCGTCGGGTGACCGTGCTGGAGCAGCGTCCCCGGGGATCGTCGCTGACCCGTGCGTTCGCCGTGCACGCGCGGACCCTCGAACAGCTCGACGCCCGCGGCCTCGCCGACGACCTGATCGCGACCGGAGCCGTGGTGGACGAGCTGCGGATGTTCGGGGCGGTGTCGGTTGGACTCGGCTCGCTGCCGACCCGGTTCCCGTTCCTGCTGGTCACCCCGCAGTACGAGGTCGAAGGAGCGCTCGTGGAGCGGGCCGGGGCCGCCGGTGCGCAGGTGCGCCGCGGGGTGCGGGTGACCGGGATCCGGCAGTCGTCGAGCGGGATCGCGGTCACCTGGACCGCGGAGGACGGCGCGGCGGGCGAACTGGCCGCCGAGTACCTGGTCGGCACCGACGGCCACCGCAGCACCGTCCGGGAGGCGCTCGGTGTCGGGTTCCCGGGCCGGGCGGTGGTGCGCTCGGTGATGCTGGCCGACGTCCGCATGACCGAGCCCCCGCCGGACGTGCTCACCGGCAGCGGGAACGGGCACGGGTTCTGCTTCGTGGTCCCGTTCGGCGACGGTTGGTACCGGGTGATCGTCCGCGACGCCCGGTCCGAACTCCCCGACGACGCCCCGGTGCACCTGCCCGAGATCGCTCGGGTGGCGCGCGGGGTGTTCGGCACGGACTGGGGGATGTCCCGGTTCCACAGCGAGGAGCGGCAGGCCACCCGCTACCGGGTGGGACGGGCCTTCCTCGCCGGCGACGCCGCCCACGTGCACTCCCCGGCCGGTGGCCAGGGCATGAACACGGGCCTGCAGGACGCGGCCAACCTCGGCTGGAAGCTGGCCGCGGTGCTGGACGGCCGAGGCGGGGACGACCTGCTCGACAGCTACGAGCGCGAGCGCATGCCGGTCGGACGCACGGTGTTGCGGATGAGCGGCGGGCTGATCCGGGCAGCGCTGCTGCGCTCCGCGGCCGTGCGGGCGACCCGCAACCTGCTCGCGCGGACCGTCGTCGCGATCCCCCCGGTCGGGAACCGGGTACGCGGCCTCCTCACCGGCATCGGCGTGACCTACCCCCGGGCCGTCGGGGAGCACGCCGTCGTCGGCACCCGCATGCCGGACGTGACCGGGACCGACGGGCGCCGGCTCCACGAGGCGCTGCGCACCGGCCGGTTCGTGCTCACCGGCCACACCCGCGCCGACCCCGGACCCGGGATCGAGGTGCTTCCGGTCGCCGACGGCCGTCAGGTCCTCGTCCGTCCGGACGGCTACGTCGCCTGGGCCGGTACCGATCCAGCCGGACTGGCCACCGCGCTGGAACGATGGGGAGCCCGGCCACCCGCACCGGCGCGGGATGCCGGGGCACCCACGGCGACCCGCCGCGCCGCCCCGACCCGGTCCGCATAAGGTGAGCTCCACGTCGTGAGTGGACGAGCAGCAGTTCGACAGAGACCGGAGCCGGCCGACGGGGAATCTGAGCAGCAGCGCCACCGCGGGCAACGCCCGCGGCCGACGGACCCGGCAGGCACTGCTGGCCGCGACCCGCCGGATCCTCGAGGAGGAGGGCTTCGACGCGCTGACCATGGCGGCGATCGCCGAGCGCGCCGGAGTCACCCGGCGCAGCGCCTACCTGCACTTCGCCTCGCGCGCCGAGGTCGTGGACGCGTTGTTCGCCCACGTCGCCGAGACCGAGGGACTGCACGAGTCGGTCGGGCGGGTCTGGGCCGCACCGGACGCGGTGGCCGCGCTGCGCGAGTGGGCGGCCCACGTCGCCCGCTACCACCCGAAGGTGCTGCCGGTCGATCGCGCCGTCGCCCGCGTCCACCGGACCGACGCGGACGCCGCCGCACACCACGCACGGGCGCGCACCGCGAAGCTGGACAACTGCCGGCGCCTGATCGAGTGGCTGGCGCGGGAGGGGCGGCTCGCCCCGGGGTGGACCGTGGACACCGCCGCCGAGATGGTCAACGCACTCACCGTCTCCGACGTCGTCGAATCCCTCGTCGTCGACCGCGGCTGGCCGGCGGACCGGTTCGCCGATCGCTTCGGCGAGATGCTCGTCGCCGCGTTCGCCACGTCTGCACCCGCGCCGTCCGAGTAGCCGGGCCCGCGCGCCCTCACCGGTGCCGGCGGCCGAGGCGCTACCGGGTCGCAACGGCAACCAGGAACGTCGAGCTGCCCAGCGGGCGGCAGGTACCGAATCGAGAGCGAGAGGCAACGTCATGTCGTTCTTCGCCCCGCACCGCCCCTACCCGCCCGAATGCCACACCGGCGATCCCGAGGTGAGCGCTCGATGGCGTCCTGTGGACACCGCGCCCGACCTCCTCGGTGCCGGCGGGTCGTCCTGCCACTACCTCGTCACCGGCGACGGCTCGAACGGCGACTTCGGCCTGTACCGATGGGACATGGGAGCGCGCCGAGGCGGCCCCGCACCGCACGTGCACCGGACGATCTCGGAATCGTTCTTCGTCCTGGACGGCGTGCTGGCACTGCACGACGGCACCTGCTGGCGGGAGGCGCATCCCGGTGACTTCCTGTACGTCCCGCCCGGCGGGATCCACGGTTTCCGCAACGACTCCGATGCGCCGGCGTCGATGCTGCTCCTGTTCGCACCCGGCGCTCCCCGTGAGGCCTACTTCGAGGGTCTGCAACACCTCGCGGAGACAGCAGAGCGGCCGGACGACGACACGATGGCCGAGTTCTGCCGGCTGCACGACACCTACTGGGTGGATGCGTGATCCCTGGTCCGGTCACCCGGCCGCAGCCAGGACCGGTGGCCGGACCCGCTCCACCCAGCCGGTCGCCCGCTCGTGGGCCAGGCCGATCTCCAGCACCCGGCGGTCGCCGCCGGGCGGCCCGATCAGCTGCACGCCGGTGGGCAGGCCGCGGGCGTCGAACCCGGCCGGCATCCCGAGCACCGGCACCCCGGCCAGCGACCACGGCGCGACGGTCTCCATCCAGCGGTGGTAGGTGTCCATCGGCCGGCCGTCGATCTCGTCCGGCCACGGGCGGTCGACCGGGAACGGGAAGACCTGGGCGCTCGGGGCCAGCAGCGCGTCGTAGCGGTCGAACAACCGCAGCACGGTGGCGTACCAGTCGTCCCGGACGGCGAGCGCCTCGGCGATCTCGCCGGCGGTCAGCGCGACCCCGTGCTCGATCTCCCACACCGCCTCCGGCTTGACCCGCTCGCGCACCCCGGCGGCGAGCAGCGGGGCCATCTCGGCCATCCCCCACCAGCGCCAGACGAGCACCGCCCGCCAGAGCCGGTCCAGGTCGAAGTCCGGGACGACGTCGTCCACCCGCGCCCCGAGACCGGCCAGCACGTCGGCGGTCGAGCGCCCCAGGGCGAGGATCCCGGGTTCGGTCGCCAGCCGGCCGCCGAGGTCGCCGAGCCAGCCGATCCGCCGTCCGCGCAGCGCGGCCGGGCGCAGGTCGCGCAGGTCCAGCGGATCGGTGCGGGCCAGCGGGGCGGCCGGGTCCGGCCCGGCCATCACCGACAGCAGCAGCGCCAGGTCCGCGATCGAGCGGCCCATCGGCCCGGCCTCGCCGAGCTGGGCGACGAAGCCCGGCTTCGGCACCCGGCCGCGGCTGGGGCGCAGGCCGAGCACGTTGCAGAAGGCCGCCGGGTTGCGCAGCGAGCCCAGGTAGTCGCTGCCGTCGGCGACCGGCAGCAGGCGCAGCGCCAGGGCCGCCGCCGCGCCGCCGCTGCTGCCGCCCGAGGTGCGGGCCGGGTCGTAGGGGTTGGTGGTGGCGCCCCACACCGGGTTGTAGGTCTGCGAGCCCAGGCCCAGCTCCGGGGTGTTCGTCCGCCCGACGAAGACCGCGCCCGCGGCCCGGATGCGGCGCACGAACGGCGCGTCGACCTCGCCGATGCGGTCGCGGAACACCGGTGACCCGGACGTCCAGGGCTGGCCCGCCACCTCGGCCAGGTCCTTCACCGCGTGCGGCACCCCGTGCAGCGGGCCGCAGGGCCGCCCCGCGTCCAGCGCGTCGTCGCGCTGCTGCGCCTCGGCCAGCAGCTCGCCCCGGTCGCGGACCGCGATGATCGCGTTGACCAGCGGGTTCAGCGCGTCGATGTGGTCGAGGTAGGTCCGCATCACCTCGACGCAGGACACCTCGCGGGCGGCGATCCGGGCGGCCAGCTCGGCCGCGCCGAGCTCGACGAGCCCGGCGGGCGGGCTCACCGGGCACCCCGGGGCGGACCGCTCGGAACGCCCGCTCGGAACGCGCCGTCGGCCGCCGCCCGCCGGGTGCCGGCCGGGGACGGCCGTTCCCCGGCCGCGGTTGGGTACTGCACGCCGTCGATCCTGCCCGACCGGTTGCGCCGGGGCGTGGTGGCGTGCTCGGCGACGAGCGCGACGGGCTCCCGGATCCGCCCGCCCATCCAGGGACGTCAACCCGCCAGGGAGAGGGCGATGCACCCCAGGCCCAGCGCGACGTCGAGCAGCATGCAGGCCTCGGCCAGCGAGCGGGGCACCACCTCGTCGCGGTGGTAGTGGACGGCGTCCCACACCGCGTGCCCGGCGAGGGTGAGACCGGCGAGCACGAGACCGGCGCGCGGCTCGATGGCCAACGCGACCACGGCGAGGCCGCCGAACCCGACGAGTGCGGCGCTCTGGGTGAGCGTCGGTCGCGGGGCGCCGCGCAGCAGACCCACGGCGACCAGCACCAGCGCGGTCAGGCCCAGTCCGGCCCACCGGCCGAGGCCCACCGCCTCGCTGGCGACCACCACCAGCGAGGCGCCGGCGATGCTCGCCCAGGCGACCCACGGCCTGCCCAGCGCGGCCGCGGCCAGGTAGCAGACGGCGGCCGCGGTGACCGCGGTCGCGAGGGTGTCGCGGTCCGCCGCGCCGGTCGCCAGGACCAGGACCGCGACGCCCAGCCCCAGCGCGGCGGGCCAGCGGTGCCGGAGCCCCCGCCCCGGACCGGCACCGGCCGGCGCCCCGGGGGCCATCGCGTTCCCGTCGTGTCGAACGTTCATCGCAACCTCCTGCTGGCGGCGCACGAGGGCTCCGCGCACCGCGAGGGCCTGCCCGCGGCCGGGTGGTCGCGGACGGGACCACCCTCTCCCTCCTGATCGATACCCCCACCGGGTACGGTCGGGAGTGGCCGGATCCTTGGCATGAACGTCGCAGGCACGGGTGGTGACCTATGGGTGAACGGCTGATCGCCGTCGTCGGGTACGTCGGGGCGGAGCTGCTCGACATCTCCTGCGTGACCTCGACCCTGCACCTGGCCACCCGCCTGGGCGCCGACCCCGGGTACCGCGTCGTGCTGCTCACCCCCGGCGGCCGGCCGATCACCTGCGACTCGGGTCTCTCGCTGGCCGGGCAGGGCTCGCTGCAGCGGTGGGCCTCGCCGGTGGACACGGTCGTCGTCGCCGGCGGGCTCGCGCACGAGGACGCCGGGGCCGACCCGCTGATCGTCACCCACGTGCGCCGGCTCGCCGCCCTGAGCAGGCGGGTGGCCTCGGTGTGCACCGGCGCCACCGTCCTGGCCGCGGCCGGCCTCCTGGACGGGCGACGGGCCACCACGCACTGGCGCTACGCCGACCAGCTCGCCCGGGACTACCCGGCGGTGCGGGTCGATCCGGCCCCCATCTACGTCCGCGACGGGGACGTGTACACCTCCGCCGGCGTGACCAGCGCGCTGGACCTCACCCTGACCCTCGTCGAGGAGGACCACGGCCCCGAGCTCGCCCGCCGGGTCGCCCGCGGGCTGGTGACCTACCTCCAGCGTCCGGGGAACCAGGCCCAGATGAGCATGTTCACCGCCGCTCCCGCGGTGCGGCACGACGCCGTCCGGGCCGCCGTGGACCTGGTCTCGGCGCGACTCGACGCCGACCTGTCCATCGGGGCGCTCGCCGCCCACGCCGGGGTCGGCCCACGACAGCTCACCCGCCTGTTCGTCGAGCACACCGGTCGCACCCCGGCGCGGTACGTCCGTCGCGTCCGCACCGAAGCCGCCGCCCACCTGCTCGCCTCGACCGACCTGACGGTCGCCGCCGTCGCCCGCAAGTGCGGGCTGGGCAACGCGGAGTCCCTGCGCCTGGCCTTCACCGCCGAGTACGGCCTGTCCCCGTCGCGGTACCGCGCGGGCAACCGCCGCGCCTCCTGATCTGAACGCGACCCGGCGCAGCTGCCGGGCGTCAGGTGGGCCCGCTAGCGTCGTCGCCCCGGTCCTCGCCCTCGCCCTCGTCCGACCGGGGCCGGAACTCGACGTCGATCTCCTCGGACTCCCGGTAGCGCTGGGCGTGCGCGTAGGAGGCGTAGCTGCGGCGGTCGGCCCGGGTGAGGTCGACGTCCTCGACGAACGGGCTGAGCAGCGAGCGCGGCCAGAGCCGGTCGGCGACCACCACGTTCAACTCCGCGGACAGCACCACGACCAGTGCCGCGACGTTGATCCAGGCCATCAGCCCGAGCACGATCCCGAACAGCCCGTAGACCTGGGTGGCACCGCGCAGCTGGCTGTCGACGAAGACCGCGCCGCCGGCCTGCAGCAGCTGCCAGCACACCGCGGCCAGCACCGCCCCGGGCAGCACGTCGCGCACGGTCACCTTCCGGGCGGTGAGCGCGCGGAAGGCCAGCACGAACAGACCCGCGTTGACCGCCATCGACACCAGCACCGCGGCCCACCGCACCAGCGGGCCGAACTGCTCGCCGACGCCGCTCAGCGCGGTGAGCACGGTGGTCAGCACCACCCCGGCGCCGAGCAGCCCGAGCATCAGCAGGCTGCGCAGCCGGGCCACCAACGGGTTGGGCCGGCGGTTCACCGGCACCCCCCACACCTGGTTGAGCGCGTTCTGCAGGGCCACCGAGAAGCCCAGCCCGCCGTAGAGCGAGACCCCGATGCCGGCCGCCAGCCCGACCCCGGATCCGCGCAGCGGCTGAGTGCCGCTGGTCAGCTGGTCGCCGATGATCGGGAACTGGGCGAGCGCGCTGCCGATCAGCTGCTGCTGCAGGTCGGGGTTGCCCGGCAGCAGGAACCCCAGCGCCGTGGCCATCACCAGCAGCAGCGGGAACAGCGACAGGAACCCGTAGTAGGTGATCAGCCCGGCCAGGTAGACGCCCTGGTCGTCGACGAACTTGTAGACCACCGCCAGCGGCACCCCCAGCCAGCGGTGCTGTCGTTGCTGGCGGTCCAGCCATCCGGCGAGGCTCACCCCGACGGGTTACCCACCCAGCGCCGAACCAGCGTGCCGGAGTACCGGGTCAGCGCGGCGACGCCGGCTCGTCGCGGCCGTTGCGCCAGAGCCACCCCACGTCCCGGCCGAAGGACCAGACCAGCACGGCCAGCGACAGCGCGACGAGGACCGCCGCGACCCCGCGCGGCAGCAGGTCGGCCGCGGCGACGACCAGCACGATGCCCTGGGCCGCGGCGACCGCCTTGGTGGAGTACCGGGTGGGGAGCGGCGCCCGCATCCACGGCGCCACCCAGCTCACCGCGACGAAGACGTAGCGCATCGCCCCGATGCCCAGCACCCACGGCCCGAGCACGAGCGCCACGTGCACGCTGAGCACCAGCACCAGGAACGAGTCGACCTCCATGTCGAACCGGGCGCCCAGCGCCGAGGAGGTGCCGCTGCGCCGGGCGACCTGGCCGTCGACGCCGTCGAGCACCAGGGCCACGGTGGCCAGCCCGACCAGCGCGACCGCCGAGGAGTCGCCGGTGCTCACCCCGTCCGCGGCCAGCGCGGTGACCCCGCCGACGAGCACCGCCCGGGCCAGGGTGACCAGGTCGGCCGGCCCCAGCCGGGCCACGCCCGCGCGGTGCGCGGCCGTGGTGAGCAGGCCGCACAGGCCGGCGATGTAGCCGAGACCGACCAGCCAGCCGACCGGGCCCAGGCCGGCCAGTGCGGTGAGCGCGGCGAGCAGCACCACCTGCATGGCGACACCGGCGGTCTGCTGGGTGGTCCGCGGCCGGACTGCGGTCTGCATGGAACCCCTCTGCACCTTCTGCGGCACGGATCGGACCCCGTCGGGGTTCAGCTCTGGCGGGCGGACGTGGCCCAGTATCGCCCGGCGGCCGGTCGGGCGCGCCCGGGCGGATCCCGGTCCGGACCCCTGTCCCGTCCGGCGGGCGGTCGGGCGCGCCCGGGCGGATCCCGGTCCGGCCCCTGGTTCAGGATGCCGGACCACCGGGTTCCGGCCGCTCCAGCCGGGCGTAGACGTCGCCGGAGCGCCCGAGCGGACGCAACCGGTCCAGCAACCGGGACAGCTCGGCGGCGTCCATCCAGCGCTCGGTCACGAACCGCATGGTCTCCACCGGGGAGTAGTTGTAGCGGTAGCCGCCGGCCCCGGCGCCCAGCCGTTCCACCAGGTCCACCGCGGCCAGCGTGGAGTCGTGCGCGGAGGGCAGGTACTCGAACGACAGCGCGCGCAGCGGGCGGCTCAGCCCGCTCAGCACGTCGACCTCGAAGCCCTCGACGTCGATCTTGCAGAAGGCCGGCTCGCCGTGCGCGGCGATCAGGTCGTCCAGGGTGGTCACCTCGACCTCGACCGCGTCGTCCCAGCGCACCCGGGCGAAGCCGCGGTCGGTGGACACCGAGGAGATCCAGTCCGGTGACATCGACGACACGGTGGGGGTCGCCGTGGACACGCCGAGGGTCGCCTTCCCGGTCCGCGCCCCGGCCGCGGTGGGCAGGATCGTGACGCCGCGGTCGCGGCCGAAGAACAGCCGCAGCACGCGCAGGCAGTCCGGCTGCGGCTCGACCGCCACCACCCGGGCGCCGAGGCCGCGCCAGGCCCGCACCCGGCTGCCGACGTGCGCACCGATGTCGAAGCCGATGTCGCCCGGGGCGAGGAACTCGCGGTAGAACCGCAGCATCCGCCGGTGCCGGCCCGGCACACCGTGGTACAGGAGCAGGGATCGGGCGATTCCCCGGGCGCGGCTGAACATGGCCCCGACCCTACTGACGCCGCCGCCCGCCCCCGCGCGGCCGGGCGCTCCGAGTGGTCGGGGCCGCCACACCGTCGGAGACTGTGAGCCCCGTCCCCGAACCACCAGGAGCACCGTGACCGACGTCGACCCGGACGGCGAGATCGCCGCCCTCATCGAGGCGCGGGTGGCCGCCGCGGTCGGACCGGCCGTGGACGCGGCGGTCCGCGAGGCCGTGGAGCGGCTGCGGTGGGGCCCGCGCATCTACGGCGACGAGCGCAAACTGCACGTCCACCCGACGGCGGTGGTCAACGACGCGTTGTTCAACCTGTCCTCGGGGGAGATCACCGTCGAGGAGTACGCGTTCTTCGGCCACGGCGTCGCGGTGCTCACCGGCACCCACGACATCACCGTGTTCGACCGCGACCGCCAGGTCACGGTGCCGAAGTCCGGGCGCGACGTGGTGATCGGCCGCGGCGCGTGGATCTCCACCAACGCGTTGGTGCTGGGCCCGTGCCGGATCGGCGAGCACGCCGTGGTGGCCGCGGGCAGCCTGGTCCGCGCGGACGTCCCGCCGTTCACGGTGGTCGGCGGGGCGCCGGCGCGGGTGCTGTCGACGATCACCGAGCGCCCGTCGTGAGCGCCGCCGACCTGCACACCGACCTGCACGGCGAGCTGGCCGAGCTGCGGGCCGAGGTCCGCGACCTGCGCGAGCGCGTCGCGGCGCTCTCGGCCGCCGCCGGCGGCCACAGCGACCGCTTCGCCGCGATCTACCCGGCGTTCGAGGAGCGGTTCCGCGGGTCCGAGGCCGACGTGCGCGAGCGGCTGGCGGTCTACCTGGCCCCGGTGCGCGAGGTGGTGCGCCCCGGCGCCGGCGGACCCCGGCTGGTCGACGTCGGCCCGGGCCGCGGCGAGTGGCTGGCCCTGCTGGCCGAGGCCGGGCTGCCCGCGGTCGGGGTGGACGACAACCTGCCGATGGTCGAGCACCTGCGCGGGCGCGGGTTGGACGTCGTCCACGCCGACGGGACGGTCCACCTGGAGTCCGTCGAGCCGGGGTCGCTGGACGCGGTGACCGCCTTCCACGTGGTCGAGCACCTGGACCTGGACGCGCTGCTGGCGCTGCTGGCCGCGGCGCGGCGCGCGCTGCGGCCGGGCGGGCTGCTGGTGGCCGAGACCCCGAACCCGACCAACCTGGTGATGGGCGCCTGCAACTTCCACCTCGACCCCACCCACCGGGCCCCGATCCCGCCGGCCCAGCTGGAGTTCCTGGTCCGGGCCGGCGGGTTCGCCGAGGTGCGGACCTGGGCGCTGCACCCCAAGGAGGAGCTCGACCTGTCCGGCCTGGAGCTGGCCGGGGTGTCCCCGGCGGCGTCGGCCGCTGTCGCGCTGGCGCTGCAGAAGGGCCTGTTCGGGCCGCAGGACTACGCGGTGCTGGCCCGCACCCCGACCGGCTGACCGGATCAGGGCAGCTCGAGCAGGCGCACGGTGAGGTCGTGCGCCTGGCCGACCGTCCGGTCCTCGGCGGCCGGGCCGACGGTGAACAGGATGACCACGTGCTGCGGGGCGTCGACGATCAGCACCCGGCCGCTGAGCGGACCGGTGTCGGAGTCGACCCGCGCGGCCAGCGCCGGCCGGCCCTGGACGGTCAGCTGCTCGGCCGGGCCGGCCGACCCGCGGAAACCCTGGGCGAACTGCTGCAGCAGGTAGTGCAGGCCGCCCGGTCCGAGGTCGGCGCCGGTCGGGCGCCGGGCCACCGACAGCCCGGAGTTCACCGACAGCGGGCCGGCGGTGGAGCGGTAGAGCGCGAGGGAGACCTGCTGGGGATCGGTCAGCCGGTCCTCCCGGCTCGCCGGCCCGAGCAGGTACGCGGTGACCCCGCTGTCCGGATCGGTGACCGGCAGCCAGGGCACCGGGGTCCAGCCCCGGCCCACCCACTCCCGGTAGATCGCAGCCTCCGGCTCCGATGACAGCGCCTCCGGCTCCGGCGACAGAGCCTCCGGCTCCGGCGACAGAGCCTCCGGCTCCGGCGACGGGTCGGCGCCCTGGTCGACGACCGGGGCGCGCTCCGGCGGGCCCGTCCGCTCGACCACGGGTGCGGATGCCGACACCACCGGGAACGCGGTGCCCGCGATCGGCTGGGCGCAGCCGCTCACGCCGAGCACGACGGCCGTGCCGGTCACGGCCAGCGCCCCGGCGATCCGGCGGGCACGGGTTCGGATGCGCATCGGGTCCTCCTCGGATCGGGCCGGGGATCGGCCGCGGACACCGGGGACGACCGGCCGCCGGAGCGGACCGTTGGGCAGGTGCGACGCCCATCACGAACATGGGTGATCAGCAGGTGCGGTGCAGGGCGGTGAGGAAGTCCTCCAGCAGGGCCAGCTGGCGCTCGGGGGTGGTGTGCTCCGGCAGGAACAGCGCGTTGATCTGCAGACCCATGGTCAGCGCCAGCAGGGTGTCGATGACCAGGTCGTCCGGGCGGCCCACCGGGATCTCGCCGGTGGCGCGGGCCTGGCGCAGGTACATCCGCACCTGCTCGCGCCACTCCGCCATGGCCGTGCCGTAGTACGCCACCAGGTCCGGGTCGCCCTTGGCGTGGTCCCAGAACCCGATGACGACCCGGGCCTCGCGCAGCCGGACCTCGTCCAGCGGCATGATCTCCAGGGCCAGCAGCCGCAGCGCGGTGATCCCGCCGCGATCGCCGATGGCCGCGCGGGCGCGCTCGTTGGTGGCGTCGAAGGCCCGCCGGAACGCCGCTCGCAGCACCGCGTTCTTGTCCGGGAAGTACCGGGCCAGGGCGCCGTTGGCGTAGCCGGCCTCGGCCGCCAGCTCGCGCATGGTGACCGAGCCGAACCCGCGCGAGGAGATCAGCGACCAGACCGCCTCGATGATCTCCCTCCGCCGCGCGTCGTGGTCGACGATCTTGGGCATCAGCCCAGGATGCCGGACAGCTCCGGTCGGTCGCGGCCGCCGCGCTGCACGGCGGCGCCGAGCGCCACCCCGACCGCCAGCAGCACGAACGGCAGCAGCACCAGCGTCCAGCCGGTCGGGCTGAGCACCCACGCCGTCACGGTCGGGTCGACCCCCTCCGGCACCGTGCCGGCGAGCAGCCCGAACCGGGAGATCAGCAGGTACAGCCCGGTCAGCAGGCCGAGCCCGGCCAGCACCGGAGCGAGCACCGTGGACCACCAGTGCCGGCCCGGGACCGGGCCGCGGAAGTGCACCAGCACCGCGACGCACACCAGGATCTCCACCAGCACCACCGAGATCACCGCGACCCCGCTCGACCAGTAGAACAGGTTGAGCACCGGGTCCAGCCCGGCGACGGCGAACACCACGATCACCAGGCCGGTCAGCACGCCGGTCACCACCGAGCCGGTGGCCGGGGCCGAGCGCCGGTTGGTGTGGCGCAGCGCCCCGGGAAGCACCCCGGCCCGGCCGAGCGAGAAGAAGTACCGGGCGCTGCAGTTCTGGAAGGCCAGCAGCCCGGCGAACAGGCTGGACACCACCAGCCAGCTCATCACCGTGGCCAGCCACCCGCCGACGTACTCGGTGGCCACCCCGAACAGCACCGCGGCCGGGTCGGCCAGCGGGACGCCGTCGACGGCGGACAGCTCGGCCACCTTCGCGGCCACGTCGGTCGCCCCCAGCCCGCTCACCACGGCCCAGGACGCCGCGGCGAAGATCACCGTGATCAGCCCGACGGCCAGGTAGGTGGCGCGCGGCACGGTGCGCTCCGGGTCGCGGCTCTCCTCGCCGTAGATCGCGGTCGCCTCGAAGCCGATGTAGGAGGCGAACGCGAAGGCCAGCGCGATCCCGGCCGACCCGACCAGCCCGCCGGCGAACACGTTCTGCGGCGCGAACGACGCCACCGGGTCGAGCCCCTCCGGGCCGCCGCCCTGGCCCAGCACGGCCGCGGCGAGCACCACCAGGCTGGCCAACTCGCAGATCATCAGCACCCCCAGCACCCGGGCGCCGACCTCCACGCTGAGCAGCGACAGCCCGAGCACCAGCGCCCAGGCCAGCAGCGTCCACAGCCACCAGGGCGCCTCGATGCCCAGGGTGGCCGCCAGCTGCCCGGCCAGCAGGCCGCCGAAGAAGCCGTAGATCGCGAGCTGGATGGCCAGGTAGGCCAGCAGCGAGACCAGCGCCGAGCCGACCCCGGCCGGGATGCCCAGGCCGCGGCCGACGTAGGCGAAGAACGCGCCGGTGTTGGTGACCACCCGGCTCATCGCCGAGAACGCCGAGGTGAACACGATCAGCGTGATCCCGACCGCGACGTAGGCCCCGGGCGCCCCGGCGCCGTTGCCGGCCGCGATGGCCACCGGCACCGCCCCGGTCATGCCGACCAGCGGGGCCGCCGCGGCCACCACGAAGAACACGATGCCGGCCACCCCGAGCCGACCGCGGGCGAGCTGCTCGCCGGACTCCGGTCCGGCCGTGGCCCGGGTGTCAGACATCGGAGGGCGAGCAGTGCGCCGAGGCCGAGCCGGGCACGTCCAGGGTCGGGTTGCGGTCGAAGAAGCCGACCGGCTTGAGGGTGAACCCGGTGTGGTCGACCGGCATGATCGGCCAGTCCTCGGGCCGGGGCACGTGGGTCAGCCCGAAGGTGTGCCACACCACGACGTCCTGGCCGTCGAGGTCACGGTCGGCGGCGGCGTAGGCGGGCAGCCCGGCGCCGCCGCTGTGCTGGTTGACGAAGTCGCCCGCGGAGTACCGCTCGGCCGGGTCGTAGCGGGTGACCCACAGGTGCCTGGTGGCGAAGGCCGCGCGCCGCGCGATCGAGGACTCCGGGTCGGCGAGCAGCGTGGGCAGGCCCTCCGGGGCCAGCGCGTAGCCGACGGGGCGGCCGACGTGGTTGGTCTTCTCCGGGTTGACGATGTGCCAGACCCGGTTGCGGTCGGGGGCGGCGTCGCGCTGGGCGGCGGACTCGGTGCCCAGCACGGTGTGATGCACGCCCCAGGCGTTGCCGCGGCGGTTGTCCGGGCCCATCGGCACCCGGACCACGTCGACCTCCTCGACCCGGTTCGCGGTGCCGTCCACGGTCATGTCGAGCCGGGCGCTGAACAGGTGCTGGTGCAGCGGCGCGCCCAGGCCCGGGGCGATCTGCGAGGCGTAGGGGTAGTCGCCGCCGGGGTGCGCGGAGGTGAACACCACGCCGGTCGCCTTGGCCTCGAACCCGATCGTGCCGTCCAGGTAGAGGTACCAGTAGAAGCCGTAGTCGTAGTTGCCCACGGTGGTGAAGAACGAGACCACCAGCCGGCGCTGGCGGCGGGTCTGCGACGAGCCGGACCACAGGTCGGAGTGCTTCCACAGCACCCCGTAGTCCTCCTCGTGGATGCAGACCGCGTTGGGCAGGGTGCGCGCATTGCCCAGCTCGTCGGCGATCACCGCGTCCAGGTAGGTGATCTCGCCGAGGCAGTCGCAGCCCAGCTCCAGGGAGTTGGCGTAGCGCCCGACCAGGTACTCGCCGGTGTCGAAGTAGTTCTGCCAGGACCGCACCGGCGACGGGTCGGCGTAGGGCACCACCATCTCGGCGATCGAGGCCCGGTGCACGATCGGCCGCACGCCGTCGCCCTCGTCGAACCCGATCTGGTGCAGCACCAGCCCCTCGCGGGTGTCGAACCCGACCCGCAGCGACCACTTCTCCCAGCTCAGCAGGTTGCCGTCCAGGGTGAGGCTGGAGCCCTCGGGCTGGGTGATCTCGATGGGCTTCTGGGTGGTGCGCAGCGGCCCGTGCACGGCCGGGTCGTCGAAGTTGCCCGAGCCGGCCGGCACCGGGACCGGGCCGGCGTCGATGACCTGGTCGACGACGCGGTTCATGGTGTCGACGTAGGCGACCAGCCCGTCGACCGGGTGCGCCCAGGCCGAGTCCTGCTCGTGCTCCTGGACGAACGCCAGCCCGCGCAGCACGCGCCGGCCGGCCTCGTCGGGGTACTCGTCGGCGTAGACGCCCGCCGACAGCGGCGCCACCCGCACGTTCGCCACGTCCAGGTCGCGGGCGGCCAGCGCGGCCAGCCAGCGCTCGTCGGTGGACAGCAGCAGCTCGACCAGCTCGAACTCCTCGTCGAGCACCGGGAGCTGGCCCGACGTCGCGGTGTCCAGCTCCACCCGGGAGACGACCTCGTCCGCACCGAGGTCGACGACGACGTCGCGGGAGACCTGGGTGCCCAGGTCGAGCAGCAGGGCGCGGAACCGGCGGGCGACGGCGTCGCCGGGCTGGTGCGCGAGCACGTCGGCCTTGGCCGGCTCCTCCAGCCCCACGTAGACGAACCGGGTGTTGTCCGAAACCAGGTCGGCGGCCTCCAGGATCCGCCGCACGGCGGCGATCTCCTCGCCGGTGACCGGGTCGAGCGGGTGGGAGCGACTCAATCGCACAGCGGTCGAGGTCACCACGACTCCTTTTGTCTACGGGCGTTGACGAAACGTCGAACACGGAGAAAGGGCCAGGTCGTGCCACGTGAGAGCGTCACCACGCGCCGGCATCGGAGAGCCAGGGAGAGCCGGAGCGGGTGGCCGTGGCGACGCTATAGCACACCCCGACCCGAGACAATGATCGACTGCCGGCCGCCGGAGCACCGGTCACGCTCCGGCGGCGGGCGGTCACCCGGCGACGACGACCGGCGTCCGGTCCGCCCACGGCAGCGCCCGTTCGAGGTCGGCGGCGAGGGCGAGCAGGGTGGCCTCCTCGGCCAGCCCGGCGGCCAGCTGGACCCCGATCGGCCAGCCCCGGTCGGACGTCGCCAGCGGCAGCGAGATCGCCGGCATGCCGGTCACGTTGGACAGCGCGGTGAACCCGGCGAAGGCGAAGATCCGGTGGTACCAGCCGCGCGCGTCCAGCCCGGGGTCGTTCGCGTCGAGGTGGCCGAGCTCGGTGTTCGGCGCGCACATCGTCGGGGTGAGCAGGACGTCGTGGTCGAGGTGGAACGCGGCAACGCTCCGGGTGGTGGCGTTGAAGACGCGGTCGGCGGCGTAGAGGTCGGACGCGCGCAGCGACCGGCCGTACTCCGCGCAGGCGAGCGTGGTCGCCTCCAGGGTGTCCGGTCCCGGGGTCACGCCGAGCGCACCGGCGAGCAGGTCCACCCCGTCGGCCAGGAAGCTGCACCAGGCGGCCAGGTTGGCCTCGTCGAAGGCCTCGCGGTCGACCGCGGGGGCCGCCTCGACCACGGTGTGGCCCAGCCCGGCCAGCACGTCGGCGACCCGGCGGACCGCGGCCACGCACTCCGGGTCGGTGGTGCCGCGGCCCGACGCGGGGGTGGTGCTCACCGCGATGCGCAGGGGCCGGCTGCCGGCGCGGGCGGCCGCGGCGAAGCCGTCCGGCGGGGCGGGCAGCAGGTAGCGGTCGCCCGGCTCGCTGCCGTGCACGGCGTCGAGCAGGCCGGCGCAGTCGCGCACGGTGCGGGTGACCGCGAACTCGATGCCCAGCCCGAGCAGCGGGTCGGCGTAGTCCGGGCCGACCGTGGTCCGCCCGCGGGTGGGCTTGAGCCCGACCAACCCGCAGGCCGCGGCCGGGATGCGGATCGAGCCGCCGCCGTCGTTGGCGTGCGCGACGGGCAGCGCGCGGGAGGCGACCAGCGCCGCCGACCCGCCGCTGGAGCCGCCCGGGCTGCGCGCGGTGTCCCACGGGTTGCGCACCGGCCCGGACGACACCGGCTCGGTGCTGGCGTTGAAGCCCAGCTCGGGAGTGGCGGTCACGGCCGTCGCGGCCAGCCCGGCGGCCCGGAAGCGGGCCATCAGGAACGAGTCGGCGGGCATCGGGACGCCGTCGCCGAGCAGCCGGGTGCCGGCCCGCTGCGCGACCCCCTCGGCGTGCAGGATCAGGTCCTTGATCGCGAACGGCACCCCGCCGAACGGCCCGTCCGGTTCGTGCCCGAGCGGCTCCGCGAACCGCTCCCCCACCACCGCGTTGAGCTGCCCGTTCACCGCGTCGATCGCCTCCGCCGCGGCCCGGTGCACCTCCGCGGCCTTCACCTCGCCGTCCCGGATGAGCCCGGCCAGGGCGGTGGCGTCGTGCGCGGCGTACTCGTCGATCCGCATGGTTCCTCCGTGGGTTCGGCCGGCCCGGCCGCTGCCGCCGGCAACGTCGGGACCGTAGGCGCGCCACCGCGGACGCGGATCGGCAGAACGACCGATGCGCGGCTCACCCTGGGCCGACCGGTCGAACGCCCGTACCGTGGGGCGATGCCGGGCGACGCCCCCTCGGCGCGCCTGCGGGCCGCCCGTGACCTGCGCGGACTGCTGCGCGGGGGCGGTGCCCGGCCGTCCGGGCCGGGGCTGGCCGTCGCCGCGCTGGCCGAGCTGCACGGCCTGCTGCCCTACGACTGCGCGGCGCTGTCGCGCTGGGACCCCGTCGAGCGCGTCCACCGCTCCGTCGCCGTCGTCGGCTACCCGGCCGACGTCCTGCGCTTCCTGGACCGCCGGATGCACACCGACCCGCTGTTCGACGAGGTGCGCAGCGGCCGGGTGCCGGTACGGGTCCGGGACATCCCGCGGCCGCGCCGGCGCGGCGAGGTGTTCGACGCGGTGATCGACCCGCTCGGCTTCCGCGACGGCGTCACCCAGTGCCTGTTCGCCGCCGACGGGCGCTACCTGGGCATGCTCAACGCCAGCACGCTCGACCTGCGCCACCCCGACGACGACGCGGTCGTCCTGCTCGACCTGCTCGCCGACGACCTGGCCGGGCTGCTCGACCCGGTTCCGGCCGCCGGAGCGGCGACCGCGGCGCTGGCCGCCGGCCTCGCCGAGGGCCTGTTGGTCACCGCCACCGCGGTGGTGCCGCTGTCCCCCGGGGCGCGCCCGGAGCTGGCCGGGCCGCGCTCCCCGCTGCGCCCGCTGCTGGCCGCCGCGCTGACCGGTGGCGCGCGGGCCACCACGGCGCTGGCCCTGATCGGCCACGACCTGCTGGAGGTCACCCTGGAGCCCCGGTCGGGCGGGGTGGTCGTGCTGCACCGCCCCGCCGCGGCCCCGTTCGGGCTGACGCCGCGCGAGCTGGAGGTGCTGGCCGCGTTGTCGCGCGGCGGGACCAACACCGGCATCGCCCGGGACCTGCGGATCACCCCGCGCACCGTGGCGGCCCACGTCGAGCACCTGCTGGCCAAGACCGGTGCCCCGAACCGCGCCGCCGCGGCCCGGCTCGCCGCCGACCTCGGCCTGGTCGTCTAGCCCGCGGGCCTCACAGCCGGGGACGGGCCTGGTAGGCCGCGATCACGATGTGCGTGCGGTCGCGCGCCCCCAGCTTGCGCAGGACCGCCCCGACGTGGGTCTTGACCGTCCAGACGCTCACCTGCAGCGCCGCGGCGATCTCGTCGTTGGTCAGCCCGGCCGCGACCTGCTCGACGATCTCGCGCTCGCGCGCGGTGAGCACGCGCAGCGGGTCGGGCCCCGGCTCCGGCCGGGCGAACCGTTCGATCACCCGCCGGGTGACGGCCGGGTCGAGCAGGGCCTGCCCGCGGGCGACGACGTGCACCGCGCGGTGCAGGTCGGCGGGCGCGGCGTTCTTGACCAGGAAGCCGCTGGCGCCGGCGCGCAGCGCGGCGAACACGTACTCGTCGAGGTCGAAGCTGGTCAGCACGACGACCCGGGTGCCGGTGCGGGTCAGCCGCGCGGTGGCGGTGAGCCCGTCGACGCCCGGCATCCGGATGTCCATCAGGACCACGTCGGGCGCGAGCTCGGCGGCCAGGAATGCGGCGTGCTCCCCGTCGCCGGCTTCGCCGACCACCGTGATGGCGGCGTCGAGTTCGAGCAGCGAGCGCAGGGCCGCGCGCACGTCGGGCTGGTCGTCGACCAGCAGCACCCGGACCGTCACGACGGCCCGTCCGGGCGCAGCGGCAGGCCCGCCTCCACCAGGTGCCCGGCCCCGCACCGGCCGGCGCGCAGCGATCCGCCCAGCGTGCGGGCCCGCGCGGCCATGCCGGCGATGCCGTGCCCGCCGACGCCGGCCGGCCCCCGGTCCGGCACCGGGCGGCTCGGGCCGTGGTCGAGGTACCGGACGGTGAGCGAATCGCCGTCCGCGACCACCGAGAGGTCCGCCCGACCGGTCGCCGAGTGGCGCAACGTGTTCGTCACCGCCTCCTGGCAGATGCGGTGGGCGACGAGCGCGACCGCGGCGGGCACCTCCGCCGGGTCCGCCCGCACATCCAGGTGCAGGTCGACCCCGGCGTCCGCGGCCACCGCCACCAGGTCCGGCAGCTGGGCGAGGCCGGGGCCCGGCGGCCGGGGCCCGGCCCCGTCCCCGTCCTGCAGCAGCCGCACGGTGGCCGCGGTGTCCGCCATCGCCTCGGCGTGCGCGGCGACCGCGGCGGCCAGCGCGCGGCGGCAGGCCGAAGGGTCGCCGTCGAGCGCCGCCTGGGCCAGTCGCAGTTGCAGTCCGATCAGGACCATCCGGTGCCCGGCCACGTCGTGCAGGTCGGCGGCGATCTCCAGGCGCTGCGCGGTGAGCAGCCGGGCGGTCTGCTCGCGGCCGGCGGCCGCGGTCGCGGCGACCCGCCGGGCGGTCTCCCGCGCCAGCCGCCGCCGCTCCCAGACGGCCTCCCCGACGGCCAGCGCGAGCGCGGCCACACCCAGCTCCTGGACCGCGCCCACCACGACCTGCAGCCCGCCGTCGCCCTCGACGAGACCGCGCCAGGCGAGCGAACCGCCCGCCAGCGCCACCGCCACCACCGCGGCGGGCCGCAGCCGCCCGGCCGCGGCAGCCAGCAGGTAGGGCAGCACGAGCGGCCAGGCCACGCCGATCGCCGAGAAGCCCGCCGCGTGGTAGCCGACGACCGCCACCGCCGACGCCCCGAGCACGCCCACCGGGTAGCGGGGCCGCAGTGGCTGCAGCGCGCCCAGCAACGCGCCCAGCAGCCCGCCGGCGACTGTGGAAGGCAGGCCGGTCGGTTCGACGGCGACCGCGACGACGGTCCAGGTCACGCCGGCGGTGGCCAGCGCGAGCGCGGCCTCCCGCGCCGGATGACCGGACGGGGCGGGGGCGGGCATCAGTGCGGGCCGGCGTGGCCGGCGGAGCGGACGTCCACCTGGTCCTCCGTCCCGGGCTCGACCACCACGAACTGGCCCATCATGCCCGCGTCCTCGTGCGCCAGCAGGTGGCAGTGGAACATGTACGGCACGTGCGGGTCGGGGTACTGGCCGAACGCCACCGCGACCGCGACCTCCGACCCGGGCGCCACGAACACCGTGTCCTTGAGCCCGCCGAGCGTCGGCGGTGGCGCCGCACCGTCCACGGCGACCACCGAGAAGGCCGCGTCGTGGATGTGCAGGTTGTGCGGGACGCCCTGGCCGTTGCGGATCCGCCACAGCTCCGGCCCGCCCAGCGGCACGACCATGTCCACCCGGTCCATCGCGAACAGCTCCCCGTTGATGGTGAAGTCGCCGAGCTCCAGGATCCGTTCCCGGCCCCCCGGCGGGACCGGGTCGGCGGCGGGCAGCGCCGACGGCACCGGCGGGGACGGGCGCAGCCGCTCGGCGGCGTCCAGCCGGAGCAGCTCGAACCGGTCGTCGCCGCCGGACAGGTGGTCGGTGAGCCGGTCGTAGATCACGCTGCCCTGCAGGTCGGGCGGGCGGCTGAGCAGGACCAGCCGCTCCCCCGGCCGCATCCCGACCAGCAGCTCGGCCCGCTCGCCCGGGCTGAGCAGCAGGTGGTCGGTCTCCACCGGCGCCGGCAGCAGGCCGCTGTCCGTGCCGACCAGGTGGAACGGCCGGCCGTCGGCGAGCGCGAGGTCGTAGACCCGGGAGTTGGACGCGTTCAGCACCCGGAGCCGGACCCGCTCGGTGACCACCCGCAGCACCGGTCCCCAGGTGCCGTTGACCAGGATGTCCGACCCCAGCAGCCCGACGATGTCGATGCCGCCGTAGCCGATGCCGGTGGTGTCGAGCGCGCCGTCGTCGGCGATGTTCACGTCCTGCAGCACCACGGGCACGTCGTCCACGCCGTAGGTCTCGGGGAGCAGGCCGGCCGCCGCGCCGTCCTCCACCAGCAGCAGGCCCGCGACACCCCGGTAGACGTGCTCCTTGGTGACCCCGTGCGGGTGCGGGTGGTACCAGAGGGTGGCGGCGTGCTGCTCGACCCGCCACGACGGCGTCCACTCCGCCCCGGGAGCGATCATCGAGTGCGGGCCGCCGTCGGCGACGGCCGGCAGCTTCATCCCGTGCCAGTGCAGCGAGGTCGCCTCCGGGAGGTCGTTGCGCACCCGGGCGGCGACCACGTCGCCGCGACGCACCCGGATCGTCGGGCCGAGGTGGGGCCCGTTCGCCCCCCAGGTCGGGGTGGCCCGGCCGGGCAGCAGCTCGGCGACCCCGGCCTGCAGGCGCAGGTCGAGGCCCACCTCGCCGGCCGGTCCGCGCACACCCTCCAGCAGCGGGGGCACCGCCAGCGGCCGCTCGAACCGGACCCGGCCCACGTTCGTCCGGCTGGTCGTCGTCCACACGTAGGCGGCCAGGCCGCCGGCCGGCACGACGGTGGCCAGCCCGGCCAGGCCGAGCCCGCGGAGCACCGCGCGGCGCGACACCCCGGTCACGGCTCGCCCCGGCCGGCCGGCCACGCCACCAGCAGCACCCCGACGACCATCACCCAGATCGCCACCCACGACTCCGGCGCCGGCACGACCTGCGGATCGGCCAGGATCACCGACCAGGGGACGAAGAACCCCCCGAACAGCCCGACGAACCCGACCACGACCAGCGCGGCCCCGGCACCCCGGCGCACCCGCGTCCCGACCCTGCTCTTTCCCCTCTGCGACATGGGCCGCGACGTTAGGCAGACCCCGGCCGACCGACATCGCTCCGCAGAGCGATCCGTTCCGGGTCCGTCGACCCTGCGGCAGACTCGGACCGGTGGACCGCGTCCCCACCGACCCGCGCCTGGACCTGGTGGCCGGGTCGATCGAGCTGCACCGCGGGCGGCTCGCCTTCGTCCGCCCCCGCGACCCCACGGCGCTGCTCGACGAGGAGGACGTCGTCGCCGACCAGGCCCATCCGCCCTACTGGGCGGAGCTGTGGCCCAGCGGCGTCGAACTGGCCCACGCGGTGTCCGCCGGCGACTGGCGCCGCGCCGCGGTGCTGGAGCTGGGCTGCGGGCTGGGCCTGCCGGCCATCGCCGCCGCGCTCGCCGGAGCCCGGGTGCTGGCCACCGACCGGTCCCCGGACGCGATCACCTTCGCCGCGGTCAACGCCGAGCACAACGGGGTGGCCGTGGAGACCGCGGTGTGCTCGTGGGCCGAGCCCGGGCCGCTGCTCGACCGCGCCCCGTGGCGGCTGGTGCTGGCCGCCGACGTGCTCTACGGGCAGCGCAACATCGACGAGTTGCTCGCCCTGCTCCCCCGGTTGGTCGACGACGCCGGCGCGGTGTGGATCGCCGACCCGCGGCGCCCGCTGACCGGGGAGTTCCTCGACGCGGCCCGGGCGTCGTGGCGCTCGGTGCGGACCGCGCCCACCCGGACGCCGGAGGTCCTGATCCACCACCTGACCGGGCCCCGGGCGGCTCAGCCGCCGGGCTCGACCAGCCCGTGCTCGTAGGCGTAGACCACGGCCTGCACCCGGTCTCGCAGGCCGAGCTTCATCAGCACCCGGGCGACGTGGGTCTTGACCGTGGCGTCGCCGACCACCAGCTCGGCGGCGATCTCGGCGTTGGACAGGCCGCGGGCGAGCATCCGCAGCACCTCGTGCTCGCGGGTGGTGAGCCGGTCCAGCTCGGCCGGGCGGGGCGGGCGGTCGCGGGCCGGCAGCGTGGCGAAGGCGCTGATCACCCGGCGGGTGACCAGCGGGTCGAGCAGCGCGCCGCCGTCCGCGGCCACCCGGATGGCGTCGACCAGGCGCTCCGGCGGAGCCACCTTGAGCAGGAACCCGCTGGCCCCGAGGCGCAGGGCGGCGTGCACGTTGGCGTCCTCGTCGAAGGTGGTCAGCACGACCACCCGGACCCCCGGGTGGGCGTCCAGGATCCGTCCGGTCGCGGCCAGCCCGTCCAGGCCGGGCATCCGCACGTCCATCAGCACGACGTCGGGGCTCAGCCGGGCGGTGGCCTCGACCGCGGCGGCGCCGTCGGCGGCCTCCCCGACCACCGCGATGTCCGGCTCGGTCTCCAGCACCAGCCGCAACCCGGCCCGGATCATCGCCTCGTCGTCGGCGAGCAGGACCCGGATCATGCGCGCGGGGCGGGCAGCCGGGCGCGCACCGACCAGCCGCCGCCCGGGCCGGCGCCGGCCTGCAGCTCGCCGTCGTACATGCTCACCCGCTCCCGCATCCCGGTCAGCCCGTGGCCGGCCGGCCCGACCGGGCCGCCGGCGCCGTCGTCGGCGACCGAGACGGTCAGCTCGGCGTCGTCGTAGCGGACCACGACGCTGGCCCGGGCCGGGCCGGCGTGCTTGAGCGCGTTGGTCAGCGCCTCCTGCACGATCCGGTAGGCGGCCAGGTCGAGCCCGCCGGGCAGGGTGCGCGGGCGGCCCTCGACCCGCACGTCGACGTCCAGACCCGCGGCGCGGACGCGCTCGGCCAGCTGCTCGACCTGGCGCAACCGCGGCGGCGGGGCCAGCCCGGCGCCGGACTCCGGTTCGGCGGCCAGCGCCCGCAGCACCCCGACCACCCGGTGCAGCTCGGCCACCGCCTCCCGGCCCAGGTCCTCGACCCCGAGCAGGACCCCGGTCTCCCGGTCGTGCCCGCCGTCCACGGCCAGCTTCCGGCGCACCCCGCCGACCTGCAGCGTCATCACGCTGACGATGTGGGCGACGGCGTCGTGCAGCTCGCGGGCGATCCGGCCGCGCTCCACCCGGACCGCCTCGTCGGCGCGGGCCTCCCGTTCCAGCGCCAGCTGGGCGGCCACCGCGGCCAGCTCGGTGCTGCGGTCCTGCTCGCGGCGGACCAGCCGGCCGATCCCCCACGCCGTGCAGGTGCCCAGCAACATCGCCACGACGTCCCACGGCCGGCTCCCGAGCACGCTCACGGTGCCGAACACGACGAAGGTGCCGACCCCGGCGGTGACGCCGACGGCCGGCGGGCGGCGCTGGGCGACGCTGCTGAGCAGGACCAACAGCCCGAGCACCAGCGACGCCGTGGGCATGGCGCCGACGGCGGGCACCTCCGCCACCGAGACCAGCAGCGCGGCCACCGCGAAGCCGGTCACCGGCGCCCGGGTGCGCAGCAGCACCGCACCGGCCCCGAGCAGCACCACGCCGAACGCCGGTGCCCCCCGGGCGGGCACGGCCAGGGCCAGCTCGATCAACCCGCCGAAGGCGAGCGCCGCCGCGAAGGCCACGTCCAGCCTGGTCGGGGTGCGCACGTCGGTCACTCCTCTGTCGGGCCGCGGCCGGCAGTCCGCCGGTGGTGCCGGTCGTGGGGCTGCGGGGGCCGGGAACGACGCTAGCCGAGCCCGTGCGGGCCCACGTCCCCCCGCCGGATGATCCGCGCCGCGCCCGCCGTCGCCCGGGATGGTGACACCGGAATCCCGATCCAGGGCGACGACCCGGTGAGGGCCGGGCGGTCACGCTCCTCCCGCCCCACCGGCACGCGGTGGGCGGGGAGGAGCAGCAGATGAACAGCGCGACGATCCGGGCCTGCGGCGCGGCGGTCGCCCTCGGCGGGGTGGTCTGGGGGACGGTGGGTCTGCTGGCCCCGCCGGTCGAGGGCGAGATCCGGGCGGTGGAGGTGTGGTCCAGCGGGGTGTTCCTGCTCGGCGCGGTCGCCCTGGTGGCGGCGGTCGCCGGCACCCGGGCCACCGGTGACGGGTGGTGGGGGCGCGGCCTGGTGGTGGCGGAGCTGGTGGCCCTCGGGCTGGCCGCGCTGTCCACCGCGATCACGCTGGCCACTCAGCAGTACGAGCTGTCCGGCGCGCTGCTGGTCCTGGACATGGCCTGGCCACTGAGCATGCTCGGGCTGATCGCGGTCGGGGTCACCGTCGTGGCGCAGCGCCGGTGGCCGGCGCGGACGGGTGCGCTGGCCCTGGCCACCGGGCTGTGGCTGCCGGTCGGCTTCGTCGCCCCCGAGGTGGTGACCTCGCTGTACCTGATCGTCGTCCCGCTGCTGCTCGGGCTGTCCGTCGCCGTGGACGTCGCGGCCCGCGACCCGCGCCCGGCTCCCCGGGTGAGCCCGGCACCGCGGTAGCCGGCCCCGCCACGCCCGGTCCTCGACCCCGCCGTCGAGGTCCGGCCGGACCCGTATCGTGGCCCGGCCCGCGTCGCTCTTCCCCACGGGGGCGGGCTCGGGGTCGGGGTACCGTTCGGGTGAAGGGTGGTGCGATGACCGCGTTCCTCGAGGTGTGGCGGACCGGCGGCGTCGAGCTGGTCCAGTTGGGCGACGAGCGCGTCACCATCGGCCGCTCCGACGGCAACACGGTCGTGCTGGCCGAGGACACCCAGGTCTCCCGGGTGCACGCGGTGCTGGAGCAGCTGGCCGGGTCGTGGAGCGTGCGCGACGTCAACTCGCGCAACGGGACCTTCGTCAACGGCACCCGGGTGTCCGGCGAGGCCCGGCTCGGCGCCGGCGACGAGCTGCGCATCGGCCGCACCCGGATCGTGCTGCGGGCCGACCGCACGGCCGACGACCCGGGCATGACCGAGGCCCAGGCCGCCCCGCCCACGCTCACCCCGCGCGAGCGCGACGTGCTGATCGCGCTGTTCACCCCGATCACCGGCTCGGAGATGTTCACCGAGCCGGCCTCGACCCGGCAGATCGCCCAGGCGCTGTGGGTCAGCGAGGCCGCGGTCAAGCAGCACCTGCTGCGGCTCTACGACAAGTTCGGGGTCACCGGCGACGGCGAGCGCCGGCGCACCCGGCTGGCCAACGAGGCGCTCCGCCGGGGAGCGATCACGCTGGCCGAGGTGCGGGCGGCGGCCACCAAGACCGAGTGACCGGCCGGCCCGGCTGCCCGGACCGGTGGTCCGGCTGATCGCTGACGCTGATCGCTGACGGCTCGGACCGCACCACCCGGCCGCGCCGGCAGACTGCCGGACCGACCGCCGAACCCGGCCGCACTGCCCGACCGGACTGCCGGAGCCGACCGCGCACCGCCGGACCCGACGGCCGACCGGACTGCCGGAGCTGACCACGCACCGCCGGACCCGACTGCCAGACCGCACTGCCAGACCGCACCGCCGGACCGGCGACTCCGCAAGCGTCGTCGGCCGGTCGTTCCACGGCCCGCTCAGCCGGTGCCGATCGAAGGTCCCCGCTGGTGGTGCGCACCCGGATCGTCGAGCCGGCACCCGGGTCGCTGCGCACCCCCGATGTCGGCCTGACCGGTCACGGTGTCGGCCTGTACCCGATAGGGCCCGGCGTCGGGGAGCGCGACCGGTTCACGCCAAACACGGCCGGAGCTTCTTCGAAACCCTCGTCCAACTCACCGATAGCCGCTCCTGGATACCTGCATTCCCAGTGCCTGATCAGTGCACCGATTCAGCAAGTCTTACTCCGCCGTTGATCACGGCGTAAGCAATCCCGGAGTCAATGCCGTTGAGTTGAGGGCCCTGCCGACGGCGCCGCCCGATGTAGCCGCCCGATGGGGCCGCAGGCCAACATGGAGAGATGATCTAAAGGCAGCTTGACTTCACGGCATCGCAAAGGTGGCGACATCTTGCACTCGCACGTAGCCGGCGATCAGAGTCCGGCAAGGTGCCCACCACTGAACAGCCGTAGCGGCGAACTTCGCGCAGACCGTGAGTGGTTCTCGCAGCGCGTCGGCGGACTGCGAGGACACCACACGCGCTGCGCCACCTAAAACTCGCACGCGATCACGAATACACCGCACCGATACCTTGCACCTCCAGTTCCATCCGGCTATAGTCGAACACATGTTCGGGACGCGATCCGTCGACTCCGCTCCACCGGAGCACGACGATTCTCCGCGCCCGAATTCGCTGATTCGACCAGACGACCGGGACCATGCAGCACGGCCCGAGCTACCCGTCGATCCCATGTCGGCCGCCGAGTTCGAAGCCCAGGTCGACGCGATGATTGCCCGCTACGAATCCGGCGAACTCCTCCCACCGGACCCGGAGCGGTACTGCGACTGGGGCCCCGAGGACCCCGGGCCGTTCGACGTTCCCCGGCCGTGGTCCCCAGCCGGGGTGCCTCCCGGTGGCGGGTTGGCGGTCGACCTCGACCTGGAGACCTCCGACCCCGCCCTGCTCGACGACACCCAGTTGGTCGACGCGATCGCCGCGTTCGACCGGATGACCGCCTGGGCCGCTGCCCGCCAAGCCCGACTGCTGGCCGGGTTCGCCCGCCGCCGCCCCGATGACTCCGAGGCCGCCCAGCCGGGCGCCGGGTCGGAGATGAGCCCTTACGCCCCTGATGAGATCGGGCTGGCGCTGCGCGTGGCCCGCGGCACCGCATCGGTCCGCCTCTACCAAGCGGTCCGGCTCACCGAGGTACTGCCGGAGACGTTGCAGGCCTGGCAGGACGGCCACCTCGACACCACCAAGGTCCGCGCCATCATCGACGCCACCGACCACCTCGACCCCGCCAAGGTGGCCGCGGTACAGGACCGGGTCCTGCCCCGCGCCGCCGGCCAGACCGCCGGACAGCTCCGCGCCGCCCTCGCACGAGCAGTCATCACCGTGGACGCCGCCGGAGCCGCCGAACGCCACCAGGCCGCCCGACGGGACCGGCGGGTCGCGGTCAACCCCGACCGCGACGGCATGGCCTCACTCAACGCGATCCTCTCCGCACCCGACGCCCTCTCGGCCTATGAATGGCTCACCCGCCTCGCGCGCGGCATGGGTGCCGAGGATCCGCGAGGGATGAACGCCCGCCGCGCCGACCTCCTCACCGCCTTGCTGACCGGACGACTGACCGTCACCGCCCCCGAAGCCGCCGCCGAATCGGCGCCCGCAGTGGCACCGGGCGGCGAGCGGGTCACCGGCCCGACCGGTCGCCCGGCCAGCGGCCCGACCGGTGGCCCGGACGATCAATGGCAGACCGACCCCGCTCACCACCGGGAGAACAGCCCGGCCCGCGGCGGGGTCCACGGCGGACCCGGCCACGATGTCAGCGGGGCAGGCAGCCCAGTAGGCAACCCGGCCAGCGACATGAATGGCGTTGGGACCGGCAGCCCGGCCAGCGACGGGACCGGCGGCACGGGCGGCGGCCTGACCGGCAGCAGGGCCGGCGGCCCGACCCGCAGCAAGGCCGGCGGCGCGGACAACAACCCAACCACCAGCAGGGCCGGCAGCGCGGTGGACAGCCCTACGAGCAGCAAGGCCGGCGGCGCGGGCGGCAGCCCGGCCGATGACGCAGCGCCCCCGTCAGGCTCGGACGACCACGGCACCCCAACCAGCGACCCGCCGAGTGCCCCGACAAGCCACCGAGCCGACGCGCAGACCGAGCCGGGCCGGATCCCGATGCCCCAGCCCGTGAACCCCGGCAAGCCCCTGATCCAGGTCATCGTCCCGTTCACCACCCTCACCGGCGAAGCCGACCACCCCGGCGACCTCATCGGCTACGGACCCATCCCCGCCGACCTCGCCCGCCACATCGCC
>JASLAP010000243.1 GCA_030147065.1 Pseudonocardia sp.
CCCTTGAGCGTGGCCAGCAGCCCGGTCAGGTTGCCGATCAGCCGGCCGGCCTTGCCGCGGGCGAGCTCGGCGACGTCCGGGTTCTTCTTCTGCGGCATGATCGAGCTGCCGGTGGAGAAGGCGTCGTCGAGGACGGCGTAGCCGAACTCGGCGGTCGCCCACAGGATCACCTCCTCGGCGATCCGGGACAGGTCGACCGCGGTCATGGCCAGCACGAACGCGGCCTCGGCCGCGAAGTCGCGCGCGGCGGTGCCGTCGATCGAGTTGGCCGACGACGAGTCGAAGCCCAGCTCGGCGGCCACCGCCTCGGGGTCCAGGCCCAGCGAGGAGCCGGCCAGGGCCCCCGACCCGTACGGCGACACCGCCGCCCGCTTGTCCCAGTCGCGCAGCCGCTCGACGTCGCGCAGCAGGGCGTGGGCGTGCGCCGCGAGGTGGTGCGACAGCAGCACCGGCTGCGCGTGCTGCAGGTGGGTGCGCCCGGGCATCGGGGCGTCCGGGTGCGCGGTGGCCTGGGCGACCAGCGCGTCGACGACGTCGAGCACCCCGGCGCCCACCCGGCGGGCGGCGTCGCGCAGCCACATCCGGAACAGCGTCGCCACCTGGTCGTTGCGCGACCGTCCCGCGCGCAGCTTGCCGCCCAGGTCGGGGCCGGCCCGCTCGATCAGCCCGCGCTCCAGGGCGGAGTGCACGTCCTCGTCGTCGGGTGCGGGGCCGAACGCGCCGGACGCGACGTCGGCGGCCAGCTTGGCCAGCGCGTCGAGCATGCCGGCGAGCTCGTCGTCGGTGAGCAGGCCGGCGCGGTGCAGCACCCGCGCGTGCGCCTGGGAGCCGCGCACGTCGTAGGGCGCGAGCCGCCAGTCGAACTGGGTGGACTTCGACAGCGCGGCCAGCGCGTCCGCGGGACCGGACGTGAACCGGCCACCCCACAGCCCCGCCATCAGTCGGTGCCCGCTTCCAGCGCGACGTCGTCGAGCGACGTGCCGGGATCGCGGTCGCCCACGTCGTCGGCCGCGGCGATCCGGTCGAAGCCGCCCGGGGGCAGCTCGCCGAAGAGCGTGCCGTGCTCGACGAGCACCGTCCCCTGCTCGAGCGGCTGCCCGGCGTAGGCCTCCAGCTTGGCGCGGGAATCGGCGATGTCGAGGTTGCGCATGGTGAGCTGGCCGATCCGGTCCTCGGGCCCGAAGGCCGGGTTCTCGACCCGCTCCATGGACAGCCGGTCCGGGTGGTAGGAGAAGCCGGGCCCCTGGGTGTCGAGGATGGTGTAGTCGTCACCGCGGCGCAGGCGCAGCGTGACGGTGCCGGTCACCAGCGAGGCGATCCAGCGCTGGATGGACTCGCGCAGCATCAGCGCCTGCGGGTCGAGCCAGCGCCCCTCGTAGAGCAGCCGGCCCAGCCGGCGGCCCGCGGAGTGGTAGTTGGCCAGGGTGTCCTCGTTGTGGATCGCGTTGAGCAGCCGCTCGTAGGCGGTGAACAGCAGCGCCATCCCGGGCGCCTCGTAGATGCCGCGCGACTTGGCCTCGATGATCCGGTTCTCGATCTGGTCGGACATGCCCAGGCCGTGGCGCCCGCCGACGGCGTTGGCCGCCAGCACCAGGGCCACCTGGTCGGTGAACCGCTCGCCGTTGATCGCCACCGGGTACCCGGCCTCGAAGGTGACCGCGACGTCCTCGCTCGCGATCTCGACCGAGGGGTCCCAGAACTTCACCCCCATGATCGGGTCGATGGTCTCCAGGGACACGTCGAGGTGCTCCAGCGTCTTGGCCTCGTGCGTCGCACCCCAGATGTTGGCGTCGGTGGAGTACGCCTTCTCGGCGGCGTCCCGGTAGGGCAGCCCGTGGGCGGTGAGCCACGCGCTCATCTCGTCGCGACCGCCCAGCTCCTGGACGAAGTCGGCGTCGAGCCACGGCTTGTAGATGCGCAGCTCGGGGTTGGCCATCAGGCCGTAGCGGTAGAACCGCTCGATGTCGTTGCCCTTGTAGGTCGAGCCGTCCCCCCAGATGTTCACGTCGTCGGCGTGCATCGCGCGCACCAGCAGCGTCCCGGTGACGGCGCGGCCCAGGGGCGTGGTGTTGAAGTACGTCCGGGCGCCGGAGCGGATGTGGAAGGCGCCGCACGCCAGCGCGGCCAGGCCCTCCTCGACCAGCTGCGGCTTGATGTCGACCACGCGGGCGATCTCGGCGCCGTACTGCTTGGCGCGGGCGGGCACGCCGGCGATGTCCAGCTCGTCGTACTGGCCGAGGTCGGCGGTGTAGGTGCACGGGATCCCGCCGCTGTCGCGCATCCAGGCGACGGCCACGGAGGTGTCGAGGCCTCCGGAGAAGGCGATGCCGATGCGCTCGCCCTTCGGGAGGGAGCTCAGGACCTTGCTCAAGACGGGCTCCTTGCTGACGATTCGCCCGGCGGCCGGAGCTCGCGCAGCAGTGCGACGAGCTCGGCGCCGGTGAGGGGCTCGCGGGCCACCACCAGGAGGGTGTCGTCGCCGGCGATGGTGCCGACGACGTCGTGCAGGGCCGCGCGGTCGAGCGCGCTGGCCAGGTAGTGCGCGCCCCCGGGCGGGGTGCGCAGGACGGCCAGGTTCCCACTCGCGTCCGCGGAGACGAGCAGGTCCCCCAGCAGCCGGGCGAGGCGCGCGGTGCCGCCGGAGATGCCGCGGACCGGGCTGCCGTCGTCGGGGATGACGTAGACCGGGGTGCCGCCGTCGGCACCGCGCAGCTTGACCGCGCCCAGCTCGTCCAGGTCGCGGGAGAGCGTGGCCTGCGTGGTGCCGATGCCCTCGGCCTCCAGCATGCCGAGCAGCTCGGTCTGGCTGTGCACCGCCCGGTCCCGGATCATCTCCACGATCCGGGCCTGCCGGGCGGCCCTGGTCGCGGTGGTCATGGCTGCCGCAGCAACCACGTCAGCAGCGCCTTCTGCGCGTGCAGGCGGTTCTCCGCCTCGTCCCAGACCGCGCTGGCCGGGCCGTCGATGACCTCGTCGGTGATCTCGTGGCCGCGGTGCGCGGGCAGGCAGTGCAGCACGATCGCACCCGGCGCGGCCCGTCCCAGCAGCGCCGAGTTGACCTGCAACGGCTGGAACGGGGCGGTCCGGTCGAGGCCGTCGTCCTGCTGGCCCATGGACACCCAGGTGTCGGTGACCACCACCTCCGCGCCGTCCACCGCGGCCTGCGGGTCGGCCACCAGCTCCACTCCCCCGCCGGTGTCCGAGGCGCGGTCCTTGGCGTCCCGGACGACGTCCGGGTCCGGGGTGAAGCCCTCCGGGGCGCAGACGCGGACGGTGAGCCCCGCGGTCGCCCCGCCGAGCAGCAGCGAGTGCGCCATGTTGTTGGCCCCGTCGCCGAGGTAGGTCAGGGTGAGCCCGGCCAGCTTCCCGAACCGCTCCCGGACGGTCTGCAGGTCGGCCAACACCTGGCAGGGGTGGAACCGGTCGGTCAGCGCGTTGACCACCGGCACCGACGAGCCGGCCGCCAGCTCCTCGATCCGGGACTGCTCGCCGGTGCGCCAGACGATCGCGTCGACGTAGCGCGACAGCACCCGAGCGGTGTCGCCGATCGTCTCGCCGCGGCCGAGCTGGCTGGCCCGCGCGTCGACGATCAGCGCGGTCCCGCCGAGCTGGGCGATCCCCACCTCGAACGACACCCGGGTGCGGGTGGAGGCCTTGTCGAACAGCACCGCGACCGCGCGCGGCCCGGCCAGCGGCCGTTCGGCGAACGGGTCGGCCTTCAGCGCGTCGGCCAGGTCGAGGACCGCGCGCTGCTCGTCGGGGGTGAGGTCGTCGTCGCGCAGCAGGTGCCGGACCATCAGCGCTCCCCCCGGGCGGCGTCCAGGATCGCCGGGAAGGCGTCCAGGAACTCCTCGGCCTGGCCGTCGGTCAGCACCAGCGGCGGGGCCAGCCGGAGCCGGTCGGGCACCGCGTTGTTGACCAGGAACCCGGCGTCCCGGGCCGCGGCCGCGACGGCGGCCGAGACCGGCTCGCCGAGCAGGATCCCGATCAGCAGGCCGGCCCCGTCCACGCCGCGGACCAGCGGGTGGTCCAGCGCCTCGACGCCGGCCGCGATCGACTTGCCGACCAGCTCGACGTGCTCGAGCAGGCCCTCGGCGGCGATCGTGTCCAGCACCGCCAGCGCCGCCGCGGCGCAGACCGGGTTGCCGCCGAACGTGGTGCCGTGCTGGCCGGGTTCGAGCAGGTCGCCGGCCGCGCCCAGGCCGATGCAGGCGCCGATGGGCAGGCCGCCGCCCAGGCCCTTGGCCAGCGTGACGACGTCCGGGACGATGCCGGCCCGCTGGAAGGCGAACCAGCTGCCGGTGCGCCCGATGCCGGTCTGCACCTCGTCGAGCACCAGCAGGGCGCCCTGCCGGGCGGTGATCTCCCGGGCGGCGGCCAGGTAGCCGGCCGGCGGGGTGACCGCGCCGGCCTCCCCCATGATCGGTTCCAGGAACACCGCCGCGGTGTCGGCGTCCACCGCGGCCTCCAGGGCGGCCGCGTCGCCGTAGGGGACGTGGCGCACGCCCGGGGTCATCGGCTCGAACGGGGTCCTCTTGGCCGGCTGCCCGGTGAGCGCCAGCGCGCCCATGGTGCGGCCGTGGAAGGCGTTCTCGGCGGCGATGATGGTCGGGCGGCCGGTGCGCCGGGCCATCTTGAACGCGGCCTCGTTCGCCTCGGCGCCGGAGTTGCAGAACAGCACCCGCACGGTGCTGCGCTGATCCGGGGCCAGCAGCTCCTGCAGCCGCTCGGCCAGGGCCAGCGGGGGCTCGGTGAGGTACAGGTTCGACGTGTGGCCCAGGGTGGAGATCTGCTCGGTGACCGCGCGGACCACCGCCGGGTGGGCGTGGCCCAGCGCGTTGACCGCGATCCCGCCGAGCAGGTCGAGGTAGCGACGGCCGTCGGCGTCCCAGACCTCGGCGCCCGACCCGCGGACCAGGGCCAGCGGCGGGGTGCCGTAGTTGTTCATCATCGCCGCCTGCCAGCGGGCGGTGAGGTCCTGACCGGTCACGGGATCACCATCGTTCCGACTCCTTCGCTGGTGAAGACCTCCAGCAGCACCGAGTGCGGCAGCCGGCCGTCGATCACGTGCGCGCGGCCGACGCCGCCGCGCACGGCGCGCAGGCAGGCCTCCATCTTCGGTGCCATGCCGGACTCCAGGGCGGGCAGCATCGGTTCGAGCTGGTCCGCGGTCAGCTCGCTGATCAGCGAGTCCGGGTCCGGGTAGTTCGCGTAGAGGCCCACGACGTCGGTCAGCACGACCAGCTTGGCCGCGCCGAGGGCGGCGGCCAGCGCGGCGGCCGCGCTGTCGGCGTTGATGTTGTAGACCTGCCCGTCGACGTCCGGGGCGACGCCGGCCACCACCGGGATCCGCCCGGCCCGCACCAGGTCCAGCACCGCGGCCGGCTCGACCCGCACGACGTCGCCGACCAGGCCGATGTCCACCGCCTCGCCGCCGACCAGTGCGGTGCGCTTCTCCGCGGTGAACAGCCCGGCGTCCTCCCCGGACAGCCCCACCGCGTACGGGCCGTGCTGGTTGATCAGCCCGACCAGCTCCCGGCCGACCTGGCCGACCAGCACCATCCGCACCACGTCGATGGTCTCCGGGGTGGTCACCCGCAGCCCGCCGCGGAACTCCCCGGGCAGGCCGAGCCGGTCCAGCATCGCGGTGATCTGCGGCCCGCCGCCGTGCACCACCACCGGGTGGATGCCGGCCAGCCGCAGGAACACCATGTCCCGGGCGAAGGCCTGCTTGAGCTCGTCGTCGATCATCGCGTTGCCGCCGTACTTGATCACGACCACCTGGTCGTGCCACCGCTGCAGCCAGGGCAGCGCCTCGGCCAGCACCGCGGCCTTCTCCCCGGCGTGGGCCAGCCGGTGCCGGGCCGCGGTCGCCGGGGCGGTGTCGGCGCGGGCCTCAGGAGGAGTAGGCACTGTTCTCCTCCACGTAGGCGTGCGAGAGGTCGGTGGTGAGGATCTCGGCGGTGCCGCCGCCGAGCCCGAGCTCGACGTGCACCAGGACCTCCTTGCCGGACAGGTCGGCCGCCGAGCGGTCGCCCGCGGCGACGCCGCCGTGGCACAGCAGCGCGCCGTTGATCGTGATGTCCAGGGCCTCCGGGTCGACGTCGGCGTCGCTGTAGCCGACCGCAGCCGCGATCCGCCCCCAGTTGGCGTCCGAGCCGAACAGCGCGGTCTTGACCAGGCTGTCCCGGGCGACCGTGCGGGCGACGGTGACGGCGTCGTCCTCGTCGGCGGCGCCGGTGACCCGGACCGTGATGCGCTTGGTGACGCCCTCGGCGTCGGCCTGCATCTGCTGGGCGAGGTCGCGGCAGACCGCGGTGAGCGCGGCGGTGAAGTCCAGCGGGTCGGCCTCGACGCCGCCGGCCCCGGAGGCCATCACGATCACCGTGTCGTTGGTGGACATCGAGCCGTCGACGTCGAGGCGGTCGAAGCTGACCCGCACCGCGGCGCGCAGCGCCTCCTCCAGCACCGGGCCGTCCACGATCGCGTCGGTGGTCAGCACCGACAGCATGGTGGCCATCGACGGGGCGATCATCCCGGCGCCCTTGGCGGTGCCGCCGACCGTCCAGCCGGCCCGGTCGGTGTAGACGGCCTGCTTGGCCACGGTGTCGGTGGTCATGATGGCGGTCGCGGCGGCCAGCCCGGCGGCCGGCGTGCGCGCCAGCCCGGCGGCCGCCTGCTCGACTCCGGCCAGCACCCGCCCGCGCGGCAGCTGCGCCCCGATCAGCCCGGTCGAGCAGATCGCCACCTCGATCGCCCCGCCGCCGAGCACCTCGGCGGCCTTCTCCGCGGTGGCGTGCGCGGTCTGGAAGCCCTCGTGGCCGGTGCAGGCGTTGGCGCCGCCGGAGTTGAGCACGACCGCGCGCAGCCGGTGGGTCGAGGCCAGCACCTGCTCCGACCACAGCACCGGCGCGGCCTTGACCTTGTTGCGGGTGAACACGCCGGCCGCGTCGAAGCGCGGGCCGTCGTTGACGACCAGGGCGAGGTCGGGGTTGCCGCTGGCCTTGATCCCGGCGGCGACCCCGGCGGCCCGGAACCCCTTGGCGGCGGTGACGCTCACGGGGCCACCCCGGTCAGCGGCAGGCCGGCGGTCTCGGGCAGGCCCAGGGCGATGTTCATGGACTGGATCGCGCCGCCCGCGGTGCCCTTGGTCAGGTTGTCGATCGCGGCCACCGCGACCAGGCGGCGCGCGTCGTGATCGACCGCGACCTGGACCAGGGCGGTGTTCGCGCCCAGCGTGGCCGCGGTGGACGGCCACTCCCCCTCCGGCAGCAGGTGCACGAACGGTTCCTCGGCGAAGGCCTTGGCGTAGACCTCCCGGGCGGCGATCTCGAGACCGGGCCCGTCGCCGGTGAGCGCGGCCGAGCAGGTGGCCAGGATGCCGCGCGGCAGCGGGGCCAGGACCGGGGTGAAGCTCACCCCGACCGGCCGCCCGGCGACCGCGGACAGGTTCTGGGTGATCTCCGGGGTGTGCCGGTGGGCGCCGCCGACGCCGTAGGCCGACAGCGCGCCCATCACCTCGGCTCCCAGCAGGTGCGCCTTGGGCGACTTGCCCGCGCCGGAGGTGCCGCTGACCGCGGTGATCACGACCTCGGGAGCGACGATCCCGGCCGCGACCGCCGGGAACAGGGCCAGCGTGGAGACCGTCGGGTAGCAGCCCGGCACGGCGATCCGGCCGGCGCCGCGCAGCCGGTCGCGGGCCCCCGGCAGCTCGGGCAGGCCGTAGGGCCAGGAGCCGGCGTGCTCGCCGCCGTACCAGCGCTGCCAGGCGGCGGTGTCGGTGAGGCGGTGGTCGGCGCCGCAGTCCACGACCAGGGTGCCCTCGCCGAGCTGCGCGGCGATCTCGGCCGACTTCCCGTGCGGCAGCGCGAGGAAGACCACGTCGTGGCCGGCCAGCGCGTCCGGGGTGGTGTCGTCGAGCACCCGGTCGGCCAGCGGCAGCAGGTGGGGTTGGTGGGCGCCGAGGCGGGTGCCGGCGTTGCCGCCCGCCGTCAACGCCCCGATCTCGACGTCGGGATGGGCCAGCAGGAGCCGCACCAGCTCCCCGCCGGCGTACCCGCTCGCCCCGGCCACCGCGATCCGCACCATGCGCATGACTATGCACGTCTACGCAACCCAATGCAAACTCCTTCCCCTCCCTGTCGGCTGGTGCCAGCACGGTGGCTTTCCTGGCGTCGTCGGGGGGTGGTTCTACGGTCGGGGGGTGCAGGAACTGGTGCGGGCCGTGCGGGACGGGCTGGCCGAGGTGGCCGATCCGGACGCGGCGGAGCCGATGCGGGCGTACATGAAGTCGGCGATGCCGTTCCGCGGGGCGCCGAAACCGGCGCGCGAGCGGCTGCTGCGCGAACTGGTGGCCGAGCACCCGCTGCGCGACGCCGACGAGCTGATCGCGGTCGCCGACGCGCTGTGGACCGGGGCGGGGTACCGGGAGGAGCGCTACCTGGCGCTCGGGCTGGTCGGGCACCGGCGGTACGCGGGCTGGGCGCAGCCGGGGTGGGTGGCGACGGTGTACCGGCGGTGGATCGTCGCCGGGGCCTGGTGGGACTTCACCGACGAGATCGCCAACCGGCTCGTCGCGCCGCTGCTGCGCGCCCACCGGCCCGAGCTCACCCCGGTGCTGCGCGGCTGGATCACCGAGCCGGACCCGTGGCTGCGCCGGACGTCGATCATCTGCCAGCTCGCCTCCGGACCCTCGACCGACACCGCGCTGCTGCGCGAGGCGATGGTGGCCAACCTGGACGACCGCGACTTCTTCCTGCGCAAGGCGATCGGCTGGGCACTGCGCCAGCACGCCCGCACCGACCCGGACTGGGTGCGCGCGTTCGTCGACGAGCACCCGGGGCTGTCCCCGCTGTCGCGCCGGGAGGCGCTCAAGCACATCGGGTGAATCGGGAATGGCCGCCCCGGTCGGCGGGGTTGTGGGCGTCGTGGAGATGGGTGTGTACACCTTCGCCGACGTGAGTCCGGGCCCCGGCGGGGTGGGCCCGGCCCAACGGGTGCGCGAGGTCGTCGAGGAGGTCGCGCTGGCCGACCAGGTCGGTCTGGACGTGTTCGGCATCGGTGAGCACCACCGCGCCGACTACGCCGCGTCGGCCCCCGCGATGATCCTCGCCGCCGCGGCGGAGCGGACCAGCCGGATCCGGCTGACCAGCGCGGTCACCGTGCTCAGCTCGGACGACCCGGTGCGGGTGGTGCAGCAGTTCGCCACCCTGGACCTGCTGTCGCAGGGCCGGGCGGAGATCATGGCCGGGCGCGGCTCGTTCACCGAGTCGTTCCCGCTGTTCGGCCACGACCTGGCCGACTACGACGAGCTGTTCGCCGAGAAGCTCGACCTGCTGCTGGCGCTGCGCTCCGGTGGCCCGGTGACCTGGTCCGGCAAGCACCGCGCGCCGCTGCACGAGCAGACGGTGCACCCGCGGCCGGTGCAGGACCCGCTGCCGGTCTGGGTGGCCGTGGGCGGCAACCCGCACTCGGTCGTGCGGGCCGGGGTGCTCGGGCTGCCGATGGCGCTGGCCATCATCGGCGGCATGCCGGAGCGGTTCGCCGGGCTGGCCGAGCTGTTCCGCGAGGCGACCCGTCGCGGCGGCCACCCGCCGGCGCCGCTGAGCCTGAACCTGCACGGCTTCGTCGCCGACAGCTCGCAGGCCGCCGCCGACATCTACTACCCGGCGCACTCCGGGGTGATGAACCGGATCGGCCGCGAGCGCGGCTGGGGCCCGACCGACCGCGCGCAGTTCGACGCGCAGGTCGAGCTGCGCGGCGCCTACGTCGTGGGCTCGCCGGACCAGGTGGTGGAGAAGCTGCTGTTCCAGCACGAGGTCTTCGGCCACCAGCGCACGCTGGTCCAGCTGGCGATCGGCGACGTGCCCCACCGCGAGGTGCTGCGGGCGATCGAGCTGCTGGGCACCGAGGTGGCGCCGAAGGTGCGCGCCGAGGTCAACCGGCGCACACCCACACCGACCCCGGCCTGACAACCGCCGGGCGAGCGGCCCGGCCGATCGATCCCCACTCGGTCGGCCTACCACTCGTTGCGCCGAACAGTGGATGCTGGCTGGACATCCAGCGGCCCGTCCGTGGGGTTCCTACCGTCACCGCATGGCGAAGGGGTGGAACGGGGTCGTGCTCACCACGGTCGTGGTGGTCGCGCTGCTCGCCGCGGGCGAGTCGGACTCCGGCGAGGACGGGGCCGCCCGGTCGGCCTCCGCGCCAGCCGACGGCTCCGTGCTCGGCGGCGGTTCGGCCGGCGGCGGCGCCGCACCCGAGAACGGGACGCCGGCGCCAGCGGGACCGGAGAAGGACCAGGCGGCGGGCGGGGCCCCCGAGCTGGTGGCCGACCCGGTGGCCGACGAGTGCGTGCTCACCGCTCCCGAGGCGCAGGCCCTGACCGGCATACCGCTCGACCGCACGGTCATGACCTCGATCCCGGGCCCCGAGGAGCGCCCGAACCCCGGCTGCGTCGCAGTCCGCGGGGAGAGCCAGTTCGTGCTGATGAACGTCTACGGGGTCCGCCCCGGCGCCCCGGCCGACGCCCTGCGGGACGTGCCGGCCGGCGGCCGGGCGCTCGACGGCGTGGGACGGGCCGCGGTGATCGTGCCTGCCCGGGCCGGGCCGACCCTCCAGGTCGCCGGGGACACCTACCTGGTGACCATCGCGGTCGCCGGCGTCGACCCGTCCGACGACGCCTGGCGCGCCGCCGGCAACGCCGCTCTGGACCGCGTCGAGTAGGTCGTGCGCGTCAGCGCAGGCGGGCGCCGTGCCGGGAGCCGGCCAGGGCGACCGCGGCGTCCCGGGCGGCGTTGGCCTCCTCGCTGGTCAGCGTGCGGTCGGGGGCGCGGAAGCGCAGCGTGTAGGCCAGCGACCGGTTGCCCTCCCCCACCTGCTCGCCGGCGTAGACGTCGAACAGCCGCACGTCCTCCAGCAGCTCGCCACCGCCGTCGGCGAGGGTGTCGGCCAGCTCCGCGGTCGGCACGTCCGCGCCGGCCACCAGGGCCACGTCCACCGACACCGGCGGGTACGGCGAGATCCGCGGCGCCGGGCGGGTGTCGGTCAGCGGGACGGCGTCCAGGTCCAGCTCCAGCGCGCAGGTCCGCGGCGGCAGCCCGAGCGCCTCGACGACCTTCGGGTGCAGCTCGCCGGCGTGCCCGACCACCCAGTCGCCGACCCGCAGGGCGGCGCACCGGCCCGGGTGCCACGGGGCCAGCTGGGCCCGGGTGACCCGCAGCTCCACCCCGGCGGCCTGGCCGACCAGCCGCCCGGCCTGGACCGCGTCCTGCCAGTTCGCCGGGCGGCCCGGCCCCCACCAGCCGGCGGGTTCCCGGTCGCCGGCCAGCACCGCGGCCACGTGCAGCGGCTGGGCCGGCAGCGCGGCCTTGATCTGCGCGTACTCGGCGTCGTCGGGGCGCCGGTCGACGCCGGGTTCGGGCAGCGGCACCGGCTGCGCGTGCGGGAGGGTGACCTGCCCGATGTGGAACAGCGCCAGGTCCGCCGCGCCGCAGGAGCGGTTGCGGACCAGCATCTCCAGCAGGCCGGGCAGCAGCGTGGTGGCCAGCTCGGCGCGGTCGGAGTCGATCGGGTTGAGCACCGGCACGGTGCGCCGGCGGACGTCGTCGTCGGCCAGGCCGAACGCGGCCCAGCCGGCCGGGCCGACGAACGGGAACGGCAGCACCTCGACGAACCCGTCCTCGGCCAGCGCCCGGGACACCGCGCGGCGGCGCAGCTGGCCGGGGGTCAGCCCGCGCCCGGGCGGCGCCGCGGGCAGCACCGACGGGATGGCGCCGTAGCCCTCCAGCCGCAGCACCTCCTCGACCAGGTCGGCCGGCTGGGTCAGGTCGGGGCGCCAGGACGGCGGCACGGCCCGGACCACGCCGGCGCCCTCCTCGGTGAGCAGCAGGTCGAGCTCGCAGCCGACCTGGCGCAGCCGGTGGGTCGCCGCACCGGGCGGGTAGGCCACCCCGGCGACCCGGTCGGGCAGGTCCATCGGCATCTCGATCGCGCTGCGCGCCGCGACGGCACCGGCGTCGGTGTGCGCCGCGGCCGGCCGGCCGCCGCCGTGCTCGGCGAGCAGCTGGGCCGCCCGCTCGATCGCGATCGGCGGCAGCTGCGGGTCGACGACCCGCTCGAACCGCTTCGAGGCCTCGCTGGGCAGCTTGTGCCGGCGCGCGGTGCGGGCGACCACGGCCGGGTCGAAGTGCGCGGCCTCCAGCAGCACGTCGACGGTGCCGCCGGCCCCGGGACCGGCGATCTCGGTGCCCGCCCCGCCCATCACCCCGGCCAGGCCGATGGGCCCGGAGTCGTCGGTGATCAGCAGGTCGTCCGGGTCGAGGGTGCGCTGGACGTCGTCCAGCGTGGTCAGCTTCTCCCCGGCGGCGGCGCGGCGGACGACGATGCCGCCGGAGAGCCGGGCGGCGTCGTAGGCGTGCAGCGGCTGGCCCAGCTCGATCATCACGTAGTTGGTGACGTCGACGACCAGCGAGATCGGCCGCATCCCGGCGGCCAGCAGCCGCCGCTGCATCCACCACGGGCTGGGCGCGGCCAGGTCGACCCCGTCGACCCGGCGGGCGACGAACCGGGTGCAGGCCGGGTCGTCCAGGGCGACCGGGAAGCCGTCGTCGGTGGAGTCGCCGACGAAGTACCAGCCGGCCGGGTCGACGTACTCGCGGTCCACCGCGGCGGCCAGCTGCCGGGCCAGGCCGCGGACCGCGAAGCAGTAGCCGCTGTCCGGGTTGACGTCCAGCTCGATCACCGCGTCGGCGTCCGGGCCGAGGCCCAGCAGCGGGCGGGCGTCGTCGCCGGGCTCCCCGGTGCCGGGCGGCAGGACCAGGATCCCGGAGTGGTCCGCGCCGATGCCCAGCTCGGTGGCCGAGGAGATCATGCCGTCGGAGACGTGACCGTAGGTCTTGCGCGCGGTGATCGGGAACGGGCCGGGCAGCACCGCGCCGGGCAGCGCGACGACCACCAGGTCGTCGACGGCGAAGTTGGCGGCCCCGCAGATGATGCCGTTGGTGGTGTCCGGTCCGACCTGCACCTGG
>JASLAP010000252.1 GCA_030147065.1 Pseudonocardia sp.
CCAGGCCGACGCGGCCGCGGCGCCGGCGGCGGCGCAGGCCCGGGCCCACTCCGCCTCGGGGAGCCCGGCGAGCACCGGCGAGGGCCCGTCGCTCCACTCGCGCTCGGTCCGGGTCCCGGCGTCGTGGGCGAGCCGGAGCCCGGATGCGACGTGGTCGACCAGGGCGCGCACCGTGAGGTCGGCGCAGGGGGTCGGGTCGTCGAAGCGGGCCGGGTCGGCGCCGCGGATCGCCGCGACGACGAGGGCGATCGCGCCGTCCAGGTGGTCTGCGTGGTCCATGCGCCCCACCCTGGCCCACCCTCGCCGACCGGTCTTGGACGAACACGACACGTACGCTGGACGGTGTGTTCGAGGTGCTGGACGGCCGCCCGATCGTCGCCCTGACCGGCGCAGGCCTCTCCACGGACTCCGGGATCCCCGACTACCGCGGCCCCGGCTCGCCGCGGCGCACGCCGATGACCCACCAGGAGTTCGTGCGCGGCGAGAGCGCGCAGCGCCGGTACTGGGCACGCAGCTACGTCGGCTGGTCGACGATGGCGCACGCCGTCCCCAACGCCGGGCACCGGGCGCTGGCCGACCTGGAGGCCGCGGGCGTGCTGCACGGGCTGATCACGCAGAACGTCGACGGGCTGCACTCCGCCGCCGGCAGCCGCGCGGTGATCGACCTGCACGGCCGGATCGCCGACGTGGCCTGCCTGGACTGCGACCGGCGCAGCCCGCGCGACCTGCTGGCCGCCCGGCTGACCGCGCTCAACCCGGGGTTCACCGACGCCGCCGGCCCGGCCGACGAACGCCCCGACGGCGACGCCGAGCTCGATCCGGAGCTCGTCGCCGGGTTCCGGCTCGCGGCCTGCCTGGCCTGCGGCGGGGTGCTCAAGCCGGACGTGGTGTTCTTCGGCGAGAACGTCCCGCGCGACCGGGTGGCCCGGGCCTACGCCCTGGTCGACGCGCTGGGTCCGGTCGGTGGGGCGCTGCTCGTCGCCGGGTCCTCGTTGACGGTGATGTCCGGGCTGCGGTTCGTCCGGCACGCCCACCGGCACGGCATCCCGGTCGTGATCCTCAACCGCGGCACCACCCGCGGCGACGACCTGGCCACCCTGCTGGTCGACGCCGGCTGCTCCGACGTCCTGCCCGCCCTGGCCGCCGCGGCGTCGGGCGCCGGGAGCGCCACCGCCTGACGGTCAGGCGGGTGGGTCGTCGGGGGTGGTTCCGCGCGAGGTCCGGCGGGCCGCGACCGCGCCCACCACCCGCTCCACCCCGCGGTCGATCAGCGCCGCGGCCAGCCAGCAGCCGGGCAGCAGGACCAGGGTGGCCAGCACGACCTGGACCGGGAACGAGAGCTGGGTGAGCCACAGCTCGAACCCGTCCCACCCGTCCAGCAGCGTGCGCACCACGTCGCCCACCCTAATGGGGGCCCGTCGTGATCGTTCCGAGTGCTAGGTGAGCGCCCTCGTAGGGACCCTGGCGTAGCTCTCGGGAGGATCGACACCGAGCGGGATCACTCGGCCGCCGGGCCCGGATCGGGCTAGGTTCGGGCCATGTTCGCCGTCTACGCCGCAGAGCCCAACGCCGACGCTCCGCTCGACTCGCTCACCGTGGGCGAGCGCCCCGAGCCCGAGGTCCCGGACGGCTGGGTGGCCGTCACGGTGACCGCGGCCAGCCTGAACATGCACGACCTGTGGACGCTGCGCGGGGTCGGGATCAAGCCGGACCAGTTCCCGATGATCCTGGGCTGCGACGGCGCCGGGCGGCTCGAGGACGGCACCGACGTGGTGCTGCACTCGGTGATCACCAGCCCGGGCTGGCGGGGCGAGGAGACCCTGGACCCGAAGCGGACCCTGCTCACCGAGAAGCACCAGGGCTCCTTCGCCGAGAAGGTCGTGGTGCCGGCGCGCAACGCGGTGCCGATGCCGGCCGGGCTGACCGCGAGCCAGGCCGCGGTGATGGGCACCGCGTGGCTGACCGCCTACCGGATGCTGTTCGTGAAGTCCGGGCTGCGGCCCGGGCAGACGATGCTGGTGCAGGGCGCGTCCGGCGGGGTGTCCACCGCACTGGTCCAGTTGGGGCGGGCGGCCGGCATGCGGGTCTGGGTGACCGGGCGCACCGAGGACAAGCGCGCGCTGGCCGAGAAGCTGGGCGCGCACGCCACGTTCCCGAGCGGGGAGCGGCTGCCCGAGCGGGTGGACGCGGTGTTCGAGACCGTCGGTGACGCCACGTGGTCGCACTCCATGCGGTCACTGCGCCCCGGCGGGGTGATCGTCGTCTCCGGGGCGACCAGCGGGCCCAACCCCGGCGCTGACCTGCAGCGGCTGTTCTTCCTCCAGCTGCGCGTCATCGGCTCGACCATGGGCACCCGCGACGAGCTCGCCGATCTGCTCGCCTTCGTGGCCAACGCCGGGATCTCCCCGGAGATCGGGCTGGAGCTGCCGATGGAGCGGGCCGAGGAGGGCTTCCGGGCGATGCTGGACGGCGACACCGCGGGCAAGATCGTGTTCACCCGCTGACGCTCCGTTGCTCCGTTCGCCGACGAGTTCCGGTCCGTAAGCGGACATCTCCTGCACTCAGGACGTACAGTCGGTAACCGTGCCCGAACCACCAAGTCGACGGGCGCCGGGCACGGTCTACGCCCCGGCGCCGAAAGTGACCGGCCTGGTCGAGCTGCTCGACCGGCTGGATCGCGCCGTGGCCGCCGCGCTCTCCCCGGCCACCGGCGCGGAGGGTGTCAACCGCGACGGTTGGCGCGTACTGCTGATGCTGGCCCGTGGCGGTGGTCGCAGCATGGGCGAGATCGCCTCGCACACCACCCTGCCGGCCCCCACCGCCACCCGGGTGGTCGACCGGCTGGTCGCCCAGCAACTGGCCTACCGCCGCACCGACCCGCTGGACCGCCGCCGGGTGCTGGTGCACCTGGCCGGCGACGGCCGCGCCGTCGTCGAGCGGGTGTGCGGCAGCGTCGAGCGCAGCGCCAGCGAGGCGATCGGGGCGGCCCACCTGCCCGAGCGCGCCCAGCTCGCCGAGCTGCTGGAGGCCCTGGCCCAGGGCACCGACCGCCGGTGACGACCGCGCTTGCTCAGCGCGCGACGATGACCACCTGGCCGCGGATGCGGTCCCCCGCCGGGTAGGGCACGCCGGCGACGGCGAACACGTCCTCGGGAGGACGACGTCAGGCGGTGGCCGCCCGGTTCCGCTCCCGGCCGGCCAGCGTCCGGTCCAGCCAGGCCCGCTGGCGCGCGCCCAGGTGCTCGCGGGCCGCCGCGACGTGGTCGACGAGGTCGCGGTCGATGGTCTTCGCGGCCATCAGGTCGGCCGTGGTGACGCCGTGCGCGGGCCGGTCCAGCACCCGCACCGGGTCGCCCGCCCGCACCTGCGCCGGCTGCAGGACGGCCAGGTATGCGCCCGGCCGGCCGGCCGCGATGAACCGCTTCACCAGGTCGGGCACGTCGAGGAACCCGGCGAAGGTCCGGCACGGGGTGCGGGCGGCGCGCACCTGCAGGACCGCGTCGCCGACCTGCCAGCGCTCGCCGATGACCGCGCCCGAGCAGTCCACGCCCGACAGGGTCAGGTTCTCCCCCACCCCGCCCGGCCCGATCCGGCGCCCCAGCTCCGCGGACCAGAACTCCACGTCGTCGACCGAGTAGGCGTAGACGGCCTGGTCGGGGCCGCCGTGGTCGTCCCGGTCGACGATCGTGTCGCCGGCCACCCCGTCGACGTCGAGCCGGACCGGCGCGGCCACCGGGCGCTTGTCGATGCCGGTGGCTCCGGCTCGGGCCGGCAGGTCGTGCCGCACCACCGCGACGTTGATCGAGACGACGAGGCCGGGGTCGGCGGGGATCGACATGGGTCCGACGCTAACCGAACGGGTGGGCCGGATCCCAGCACCGGATCCGGATCCGGGCAGACCGCTCACCCCGCGGGGAACAGCACCTCCGCGGTGGCCCGGCCGGCCTCGACGTAGGGGAACGCGGCCAGCAGCACCGCCGCGACCCCGATCACCACCAGCCGCTTGAGCCAGCTCCCGCGCCCGGACAGCCAGCCCGCCAGGAACGCCACCGCCAGCGGCAGGGCCACCGTGTACAGCGCGGTCAGCTGCCCCGCCCGGTCGGCGGCGGCCGGCGTGGTCGTCATGCTGACCAGGAAGCCGGCGACGAGCACCGCGGCCAGCCCGGCCACCAGCAGCGTCACCCGGCCCCTGGCCCGGCCCGCGGCGACCCCGATCGCCAGCACGGCGAGCAGCACGACGGCCGCCACCGACGCCGAGTCCTGCCCGAGGTCGATCACGGCTCATCGGGCTCGTGCGTGAGTTTCATGGCTACGGCCATGAAACTCACGCACGACCGGGGGGGTGTGGGGCGGCACCGGCTCATCGTCCCCCGCCGGCGGGCGGCCGGACAGGGGTCAGCTCACTTCTTGGACTTCGCGCCGTCGGCGTCGGCGTCGGTGGACAGCGCCGCGACGAAGGCCTCCTGCGGGACCTCGACCCGCCCGATGGTCTTCATCCGCTTCTTGCCCTCCTTCTGCTTCTCCAGCAGCTTGCGCTTGCGGGTGATGTCGCCGCCGTAGCACTTGGCCAGCACGTCCTTGCGGATCGCCCGGATGTTCTCGCGGGCGATGATCCGGGCGCCGATGGCGGCCTGGATGGGCACCTCGAACTGCTGGCGCGGGATCAGCTCGCGCAGCTTGGAGGCCATCGACGTGCCGTAGGCGTAGGCGGAGTCCTTGTGCCGGATCGCCGAGAACGCGTCCACCGGCTCGCCCTGCAGCAGGATGTCCACCTTGACCAGGTCGGCGGACTGCTCGCCGGCCTCCTCGTAGTCCAGGCTGGCGTAGCCGCGGGTGCGCGACTTCAGCGCGTCGAAGAAGTCGAAGATGATCTCGGCCAGCGGCATCGTGTAGCGCAGCTCGACCCGGCTCTCGGACAGGTAGTCCATCCCGCCGAGCACGCCGCGCCGGCTCTGG
>JASLAP010000267.1 GCA_030147065.1 Pseudonocardia sp.
CGCCACCCGCGCCCCGGCCAGCAGCGCGAACGCGGCGGCCGGCTCGGCCACCTCCACCAGCACCTCGGCCTGGCCGGCCAGGGCGGTGGCCGCGGCCACCGGCAGATCCGCCTCCCGCGCCGCGGCCAGCGACCGGTCGTAGCGCCGCCAGGCCAGGTCGGGCCGGCCGCGGTCGAGCGACTGCTCCGCGCCGAGCGCCGCGGTCGCGGCCAGCACCGCTGCCGTACCGCGTCGAGCCGCCGGCTCCGCGGTGTGGACCAGCACCTCGGTGAGCCGGTCCACCAGGGCGTCGACCACGCCGCTCGCACCGGCCGCGCCCAGCTCGTCGTCCAGCCGCCGGGCCGCCGCGAGCTGCTCCCACCACAGGTCCGGCCCGGCCCGGGCCGCGGCTGCGGCCTCGGCCAGCGCAGCCCGCAACCGCGCGGCGCCCCCGTCGGGTCCGCGGTCGGGCCCGGCTGTCAGCCCGAGCTCGGCCGGTGTGCGGCCGTACAGCTCCCCGAGCAGGTCGCGGTACACGGGCTCGGGCAGCGCGTGCCCGTTCTCCCAGCGGGACAGCTGCGTCTTCAGGCTGGCCGCCCCGGCCACCGGCGCGCCGCGGGACCGGGCCAGCTCGACCAGCCGCCCGGCGGCGGCGGACTGCGACCAGCCGCGCGCCGCCCGGGCCGCGCGCAGGCCGGTCATCCCCGGCTCCGCGATGCGCCGTGACCTGGATGGATGTGCCTCATGCGGCAAGAGTGTCGGACCCCGACCGTAGTGTCAACGGTGTTACGGCAACGGGTCGTCAACACCAGCGGAGGGGATGACCATGGACCTCACGACCTGCTCGGTCTGCGTGCTGGCCGGATCGCTGGGCGGGGCGGCAGCGGGGCTGGGTACCGCGCGGCGGCGGTCCCGGCGTCGGCGGGCGGGCCGGTGGGACCCGGGCCGGACGGGCCGGTCCTGGCCCGGCGGCCGGGCCGGGCCGGGTGAGCCCGGGGCGCCGCCCAGCGGTCGCGAGCCGGGCGAGCCACGATGAAGGACGGTCAGGTGGCGTGCGAACGCGCCCGACCGGTGACTCTGGGAGTCGACGGGTGCAGGCCAGGCGCCGGCGGCGACGCGGGTACGGCCCCGTGGTCCGGGGTGGCTCTGCGGTCCACGGTCGTTCGGCGGTCCACGGTGGCTCAGTGGCCCGCGGTCCGGGGTGGTTCAGCGGTCCCGGGCACGACTCGGCGGACCCGGGTGGCTCAGTGGAAGTCGCCCGCGGCGTGCCGGACCTTGCCGAGCAGGTCGGTCAGCCGGTCCTGCTCCTCGCAGGTCAGCCCGGCCAGGCCGAACCCGACCCCGGTCACCGCCGCGGTGGCCCGCTCCATCAGTGCCGAGCCCTCCTCGGTGATCTCCACCAGGGTGGCCCGCCGGTCGGTCGGGTGCGGGATCCGGCGCACCAGCCCGTCGCCCTGCAGCCGGTCGACGATGTTGGTGACGCTGGTCGGGTGCAGCTGCAGGCGCTCGCCCATCACCCGCATCGGCAACCGCCCGGTGCGCGAGAAGGTCAGCAGCACCAGGGCCTCGTACCGGGCGAAGGTCAGCCCCAGCGGCCGCAGCACGCCGTCCACGGCGGACAGCAGGATCTGCTGGACCCGCATCACGCTGGTCACCGCGGCCATGGTCGTGGACGGTCCGACGCGGTCGGTCCACAGCGCCGCCGCCCGCTTGATCGGGTCGAACGGGAGTGGATCTCGCGGGGCCATGAGCTGCGACGTTAGCAGTGCGCCGGTTGCAGCTCGCACGCCCGGCGCGAGCTGGGGCAGGCTGGCCGCATGCTCTTCGCGTTCAGCATCGCCCCGGCCGGTGGCCATTCCGACAGCGTCAGCGCGGCGGTCGCCGACGCCGTCCGGGTGGTCCGGGAGTCCGGCCTGCCCCACGAGACGACGTCGATGTTCACCACGATCGAGTCCGAGACCTGGGAGGAGGGCATGGACGTGGTGCGCCGGGCCGTCGAGGCCGTGCAGGCGCACGCCGGGCGGGTGAGCCTGGTGCTCAAGGCCGACATCCGGCCGGGCTACACCGGGCAGCTGACCGCCAAGGTCGAGCGGGTGGAGCAGGCGCTGCGCGGCAGCGCGGCGCCGCCTCCGGCGGACGGGGACGGTCGCGCCTGAGCTCGGCGGCGGCTGGGACCGGGTGTGCCGGACCGACGGCGCACCGGGCGCGCCTCAGTCCAGCGGCGACCGGACCGGCTGCGTCGGACCGACGGCGCACACCGGGCGCCTGAGCCCGGAGCGCTCGAGCCGGGCGCGCCGGGGCCGATCCGTCGGCCCCGGCGGCGGCGCCGCTGGTAGTCGGCGCAGCACGATCAGAACTGCCCGATCAGAACTGCCCGATCAGGTTCCGACGATCAGGAGAGGGCGACCGTGAGCGTGTAGAAGAAGACGCCGACCAGGATGGCGGCCACACCCAGGCCGATGCCGAGCCGGGCCTGCTTCGGCGGCGCGGTGCGCTGCAGCGCGGCCACGCCCATGCCGACCGCGGTGGCGCCGACGATCCAGCCCGCGATCGAGATCGGGCTGACCACCAGGGCGATGATGCCGACGATCATCGCGGCCTTGCCCAGGCCCGGGCTCTCGCTGCGGGCGGTCTTCTTGCGGGCGTCGCCGAGCAGGCGGTCCGTCACGGTGTTGTCCGAGCTCATGGCAGATCCTTCGGGAAGGGACGCCGCTGGGCGGCGCACGTGGTGCACGCGGGGCGACCTCGTGGTCACCCGGTGCGTCAACGAGCCGCCACCGGCACCGGTGCTCCGCCGGTCCGGTGATCGGAAAGGGCTCGCGGGCAGCCGTGCCGGCCCGCTGTGTGCGGACGGTGACCACTGGGAGGTCGATCACCTCGACCGGGCGTCGCGGGCGACCTAGTGTTCGGACCGGGGTGCGACGACGCGCCCCGGGGGGCGAGGAGGATCGATGGCCGAGCGGGCGACCCACCGGGCGCGGCGGATGTGGCAGGCCCTGGAGCCGCTGCACGCGGTCACCTACTTCGCCCCGGAACCGCGGGCCGCCTGCCAGGAGCTGGGCACGAAGGGGTTCTGGATGAGCTACTTCGCCCAGCGGGCCGCGCCGCTGGGCGCCGCCTCACCCGAACTGGTGACCGCGGTCTTCTACAACTTCCACCCCGGCATGGTCGCCCGGGCCGTGCCGGACGTCTGGGCGGTGGCCCCGCCGGAGCAGTTCCTGGCCGTCCGGCTGGCCGCGGTGGACGCCGCCCTGACCCGGCTGCTCGGCGCCGAGGTGCTCGGCTCGGCGCAGTTGGCCGAGGCCGCGCGGACCGCCCGCGCCGCCGCGGAGGCCGCCCCGACCGCCGGTCGCGCGCTGGCCGCGGCCAACGCCGCACTGGACTGGCCGGAGCCACCGCACCTGGTGCTGTGGCACGCGCAGACGGTGCTGCGTGAGCACCGCGGCGACGGGCACGTCGCCGCGCTGCTCACCGCGGGCCTCGACCCGTGCGCGGCGCTCGTCCTGTTCGCCGCCGACACCGATCTGGGCGCGGACTGGCTGCGCGAGCGGCGGGGCTGGTCGGAGGAGGAGTGGGCGGCGGCCACCGAGGGGCTGGCGTCCCGCGGCCTGCTCGGGGCCGACGGGCTGAGCGATGCCGGCCGCGCGCTGCGCGCGGAGGTCGAGGCGTGCACCGACGCGCTGGCCGACGTGCCGTGGTCCGGGCTGCCCGACGACCGGGTCGAGCGACTGGTCGAGCTGACCGCGCCGATGGTGGCCGCGGTCATCGCCGGCGGCGCGTTCGTGGACCGCAATCCGATGGGGCTGCGCCCGCTGGCGGCCACCCCCGGCCACGGCGCCTGACCGGCGCGGCAGGAGCCCCGACCGGCGACACGCGCACCGCCCCGGCGTGCCAGGATGGAGGGCGTGTCCCGACCGAACCCCCGCCCGCCGGTCGCCTCGGCCGCGCTGTCCTCGGCCCTGGCCGGTGCGGTCGACCTGTCCGCGCTGAAGGCCCGCTCGGAAGCCGCCGCCCGCCCGCCGCGACCCGCCGCGGACGGCGCCGGTGAGCCCTCCTTCGTCGTCGACGTCACCGAGCAGACCTTCCAGACCGAGGTGCTCGAACGCTCCCGGCAGGTGCCGGTAGTCGTCGACCTGTGGGCCGAGTGGTGCGGCCCGTGCAAGCAGCTGTCCCCGGTGCTGGAGCGGCTGGCCGCGGCCGGCAACGGCGCCTGGGTGCTGGCCAAGGTCGACGTCGACGCCAACCCGCGGATCGCGCAGGCCTTCGGGGTGCAGTCGATCCCGATGGTGATGGCGGTGGTGGCCGGCCAGCCGGTCGACGGGTTCAACGGCGCGCTGCCCGAGCCGCAGGTCCGCGAGTGGATCGCCGCGCTGCTGGACGCGCTGCGCGACCGGATGCCGGCCATCCGGGAGGCCGAGGCGGGCGGTGGCGAGGGCCCGGTCGAGGAGCCCGAGGACCCGCGGTTCACCGCCGCCGAGGACGCCCTGGAGCGCGGCGACTACCCCGCCGCCGAGTCCGCCTACCAGCAGATCCTGGCCGTCGAGCCGGCCAACGAGCAGGCCAAGGCGGCGCTGGCGCAGGTCCGGTTCCTGGCCCGCGCCGAGCAGGCCGACCCGGCCGCGGTGGCCCGCGCCGACGCCGCCCCGGAGGACATCGACGCCCAGCTGGCCGCGGCCGACGCCGAGCTGGCCACCGACCGGGTCGAGGCCGCCTTCGCCCGGTTGGTCGGCCTGGTCGCGCGCACCGGCGGCGACGACCGCGACCGCGTCCGCGAACACCTCGTCGGCCTGTTCGAGCTGTTCGCCGCCGACGACCCCCGGGTCAGCACCGCCCGCCGCTCCCTGGCCCGCGCCCTCTTCTGACCGCCCCACCGAACGAGAGCCCCTCTCGCTCGGCGGTGTCGAGCGAGAGTCGCTCTCGCTCGGCGCTGTTGGCCGAGAGTCCCTCTCGCTCCGCCCTGTCGAGCGAGAGTCCCTCTCGTTCGGCCTCGGTGGGCGAGGGCTGCTTGTCGCTCGGCCCTGTCGGGCGAGAGTCCCTCTCGCCCGGCCCCGGTGGGCGAGAGTCGCTCTCGCTCGGCCCCGGTGGGCGAGGGCTGCTGTCGCTCGGCCCTGTCGGGCGAGAGTCCCTCTCGCTCCGCCCTGCCGGCCGAGAGTCCCTCTCGTGCGGGCCTCGGTGGGCGAGGGCTGCTGTCGCTCGGCCCTATCGGGCGAGAGTCGCTCTCGTACGGCCTCGGTGGCGAGGGCCGTTGTTGTTCGGTCCTGGTGGGGCGAGAGTCCCTCTCGCTCGGCCCCGGGGGGCGAGAGCCGCTCTCGCTCGGCCCTGTTGGGCGAGAGTCGCTCTCGCTCAGTCAGGTGGGTGAGCGGCGCCTTCGCTCGGCCGCGGGGTGAGACGCCTCGCCGGTGCTGTGGCGTGAGAGTCGCTCTCGTTCGGCTGTGTGGGGTGAGAGTCGCTCTCGTTCGGCTGGGCGGGGTGAAAGTCGCTCTCGTCCAGTCGCGTTGGGCGAGAGTCGCTCTCGTTCGGGTGGGTGGAGCGAGAGTCGCTCTCGCTCGGTTCGTCGGGCGAGTGGCGCTTCGCCTGGCCCGCTGGGGAGGCGCTTCGCTCGGTTCTGGTGCCATCGTGCGAGGTCGGCCGAGGTGCGATGGGGGTGGGTCAGGGGGTGAGGCAGCCGGCGGGGCCCTGGATGAGGCCCTGGCGGAACTGGTTGACCCGCTCGAACCCGAAGTCGCCGGGTGGGGGGTCGCCGGCGGTGTCGCGGGCGGGCCAGTCGCCGGTCAACATCACCGTGACGGCCTCGTCGAGGTCGCCGGGCGAGAGCGCGAAGTCGCCCTCCGGATCGATCAGCCGGCCGGTGTAGGAGCCGCTCAGGCACAGCGCCGTCGCGCCGGCGTCGGCGCCGACGGTGGGGGAGCCGGCCGCGTCCAGGGCCGCCATCGCGTAGCGGCTGACCACCAGGGTGGCCGCGGCGTAGTCGCCGAACTGGTCGTGCAGCACCGCCAGCTCGCGGCGGTCGATCGAGATGGTGGCGTCGTCGGTGCAGTAGCGGGCCGGGCCCTGGGCGGCGAGGTCGTCCGGGTCGCAGGCCGCCGGACCGTCGGCGGCCCCGCTGATCGGCGGCGGGACGAAGCCGGGCAGCAGCGTGCCGAACCAGTCCTGGGCGTCCAGCTCGACCGCGTCGAGCAGGTCGGTCAGCGGCAGGTCGCCGCCGCGGGCCAGGTCGTCGGCCGAGCCGAACCGGCGCTGGGTGAACTCGCGGTTCTGCAGGGTCATCTCGGCGCACACCCCGGCGCCCCCGGTGTAGCCGTCCTGGAACGCCGAGACCCGGTCGAAGGCGTTGCCGTGCGCGCTCTCGTCGGTCGGGGCGACGCCCAGCGGGTCGCGGAAGCCGACCAGGGCCAGGATGGCGTCGTCCCGCTCGACCTGGCCCATCGGCAGGCCCGGGATCGGCCGCTCGCCCAGCCGCGCCACGGCCATCCCGGCGTAGCAGTCGGCCATCGCCTCCAGCAGGATCGTCGGGTACCGGGCGGGGTTGCGGGCCTGGTCCTCGTCGAGCCCCAACCGGCTCTGCACCGCGTGCCCCACCTCGTGGGCGATCACCACCGCCACCCCGGCCTGGCCGTACCGGTCGTTCAGCTCCGGGAGCAGGCCGTCGGCGTCCCAGGCCACGGCGTCCGCGGACGGGCAGTAGAACGCCTGCCCGCTGACCTCGGCCACGCTGCGCACGCACGGCGGCTCGGTGGCCGCGGGGTCGTCGGTGAACACCGGGACGGCGGTGCTGATGTCGCGCCACGGCTGGCCGAACGCCCGGGGGAACTCCTCGCGCCAGATGTCCTCGACCGCGGCCAGCGCGGCCGAGCCCAGGCTGTCGCCGCCGGCCGGGAACGTCGTGGCGATGTCGGTGAAGGCGCCCGCGGCACCGGGCCGGCCCGGCACGACCTGGGTGCAGCCCGCGACCACCGCCAGGGCGAACGCCAGCGCCACCGCGGTCGCCGGGCGGGGGCGGACGGGGCTGCGCACCCGGTCATCATGCCCGGGCGCTCCGGCGGACGGGGGAGCGGCTCCGGTCCGCGCTGGTCGGCGGGATAGCGTGGGTTACCGTGCCGCCGACCGATCCGCCGCCCGCCGCCCGTGCCAACCCCCCGGCGACCCGCCGGGCGACGGCGGGCGCCGTCCTCGCCGGGGTGCTGGTCGTGGCGGCGCTGGTCACCTCGGTGCTGCTGTTCGTCCGGCACCCGGACCCGCTGGTCGCGCTGCTGCCCTCGCCGGACATGTACGAGCTGCACGTCGACTTCGACACCTTCCGGCTGTCCGCGGTCGCGCTGGCCCAGGGCGAGGACATCTACGCCACGCCGGCCAAGCTGCCCAACCTGAACCCGCCGCTGCTGTCGGTGCTGCTGCTGCCGTTCGCCTGGCTGGACGCGCTCACCGGCTACCGGATCTTCGCGGTGCTCATGCTGCTCACCACGGTCGGGTCGGTGCTGGCGGTGGCCCGGGAGCTGCGGCTGCGACCGCTGGTGCAGGTCGGGGTGGTGGCGGTGGTGCTGGCGTCCTCGCCGCTGCACGGGACCCTGCTGCTCGGCCAGATCTACCCGATGCTGCTGGCCGGCCTGGTCGCCGGCTGGATCGCCGAGCGCCGCGGGCGACCGGTGCTGGCCGCGGTGCTCTACGGGGTCGTGGTGGCGCTCAAGCCGTCGCTGGCCCCGGTGCTGCTGCTGGCCGGCGCGCAGCGGCGGTGGCGGCCGTTCGCGGCGGGGATCGGGTCGGCGGCGGTCGCGACGCTGCTCGGGGTGCTCGCGGCCGGCCCGTCCAGCGCGGTCGGGTGGCTGCGGTTCGCGCTCGACACCCCGGCCCCGGACGTGCCCGACAACGCCTCGCTGCCCGGGATGGCCGCCCGGTTCGGGCTGCCGCCGACGCTGGGCACCCTGCTCGGGGCGGCCGCGCTGGTCGGCACGCTGGTCTGGTGCGCCCGCCACCGCGACCGGGTCGACCCGGCGGGCACCGCCCCGTGGGCGGTGCTGGCCGCCGGGCTGCTGATGTCGCCGATCTCCTGGCACAACTACTCGATGCTGCTGTGGCCCGGGCTGCTGGTGCTGATCGCGCTGGGCCGCGGGGCGACGGCCGCCCCCGCGCTGGCGGTGGCCGTCGTCCCGGTGGCGTGGAGCGCCGAGTGGCCGCCGGGGGAGACCGGCTCGGCCCTCGGCCGCTCGCTCTACTGCGTGGTCCTGCTGGGTTACTGGTTGGCGCTGCTGTCGTCGTCGCGGGAGCCGCGGCCGGGTGCGGCGTCCGGTCCGCCCGGCTCGACCGCTCCCGATCCGGTGGCGGTCGGCTCGGCGGACGGGCCGTCGGGGTCCACCGGCTCGGCGACGGTGTCCTCGTAGCCGGTCACCGGGCTGCCGGCGAGCGCGGTGCCGGCGGGGTCCACGGACTCCGGCGAGGGGCCGCGCGAGTCCACGCCCGAGCAGCCGCCCGGTGCGCTGTCCGGTGACCCGGACCGATCGTCCCCGACAGCGGTCGACGACGGGCCGGTGTCCGGTCGGGACGGCGCCATCGCGGCCGGCGGCTGGGGCGGGGAGGAGTCGCCGGGCTCGACATCCGCCGGGGTCTCCACCGGCTCGACCTCGACCGCCTGGACGACGACCGGCTCGGCGTCCACCGGTGCCTCGACCGGCTCCACCTCGGTCTCCTGCGTGACGACCGGCTCGGCGTCCGCCGGTTCCGCGGCCGGGGCGGCGTCGGCGAGTTCGGCCGCGACCGGCAGCGCCTCCACCCGCTCGGTCCCGGCCGGCAGCGACTCCACCGGCTCCATCGACTCCACCGGGCCCTCGCCGGCCCCGCCGGTCGCCACGGTCCCGGCCGGGCCGGTGAACCGGGGCTGCCCGGACGCGAAGTCGACCGGCTCGGCCTCCTCCGACGCCGTCGCGGCGCTGCCCGTGTCGCTGTCCGTGTCGGTGTCCGTGTCGGTGTCCGTGTCGCTGCCCGTGTCCCCCGGCCCGGTCAGCAGCGGCTGGTCCGCGGCCGAGTCCGGGCCGTCGGTCCCGTCGAGCGGGGGCACGATCGGGATCGGTCCGGTCGGGGTGTCGTCCGCGGTGTCGGCCGGCAGGTCGGCCGGGTCGATGCGGATCTCGGCGGTCTGCGCCGCCGGGTCGTCGTCGGCCGGGTCGGCCCCGGCCGGCTCCGGGTCGCCGCCGACCGCCGCGGGCGGGGCCTGGGCGGCGTCGGTGTCCAGCACCGACTCGGTCGCGTCCGCGGACGTGCCGGGCGGGACGGCGTCCGGGCCGCTGCCGGTCTCGCCCTCGCCGGGGCGGGCGTCGGTCAGCGCGTCGACGACGGCCACCGTGCCGGGCAGCGCCTCGGCGCCGGCCCGGGCCTCGGCCTCGGTCGGCGAGTCCGCCGGGGCCGGGGCGGGGACGGCGCGGCGGCTGACCGCGCCCTCGAACGGCTCGGGCACCAGCCACAGCACCCCCGACGGGGGCAGCTGCAGCACCGCGGACGCCGGCCGGCCGTGCCACATCATCCGCTCGGCCTCGACCGCGCCGAAGTTGCCGACCCCGGACCCGCCGTAGACGTCGGCGTCGGTGTTGAGCACCTCGCGCCAGCGCCCGGCGAAGGGCAGCCCCACCCGGTAGTCCCGCTTCGGGGTGCCGGAGAAGTTCGCGATGCAGGCCATCACGCTGGGCTTGCCGTCGGCGTCGACGCCGTGGCGCAGGAAGCTCAGCACGTTGCCGGCGGCGTCGTTGGCGTCGATCCAGGAGAACCCGTCCGGGGTGGTGTCGCGGGTCCACATCGCCGGGGTGGCCCGGTAGGCCCGGTTGAGGTCGCCGACCAGGGACTGGATGCCGGCGTGCAGCGGGTCCTCGAGCAGGTGCCAGTCCAGCGACCGGGACTCCGACCACTCCCGCTCCTGGCCGAACTCGCTGCCCTGGAACAGCAGCTGCTTGCCCGGGTGCGCCCACATGAAGGCCAGCAGCGCGCGCACCCCGGCCGCCTTGTTCCAGGCGTCGCCGGGCATCCGCTCCCACAGCGAGCCCTTGCCGTGCACCACCTCGTCGTGCGACACCGGCAGCACGTAGTTCTCGCTGAACGCGTACATCAGCGAGAAGGTCATCTGGTTGTGGTGGTAGCCGCGGTAGACCGGGTCGCGC
>JASLAP010000308.1 GCA_030147065.1 Pseudonocardia sp.
GCCCCGTCGCCGGCGGCGCGCTCGTCCGGCCGGCCGACGACCCGCACGTCCAGCTCCCCCACCTGCCGGCGCACCGCCGCGGCCAGCTCGTCGAACGCCGGGTCGGCGCCGCGGGCGTCGAGCGCGGCGAACACCGCCAGGCCGGTGGGATGGGCCGCGAACCACCCGGCCACCCGGGCCGCGGCCCGGTCACCGGTACCGCCCGGCGGCACGGGCTCGACCCGCCACGCCTCGGCGTAGTACAGCGCGGTGCGCTCGGCCGGGCAGCCGCCGCCGGGCGGACCGGCCGGTACGAACACCACGTCCGCCGCCGCCAGCAGTTCGACCGCCGCTTCGGGGACCAGCCGGGGATCACCGGGGCCCAGCCCGACCCCGACCAGCCGGCCGCTCACCGCGGGCACCGGGTGGCCCGTCATCGTTCCTCCTCGAGGGTCCGCGCCCTCTGTCCGGGGATGCAGCGACGGCAGCGAGTGTCCTGGCTCCCGGATCGGCACGGCACGCCCGACCTTCCCGTCGCGACGCGGCGGTGGTCTTCGGTGGTGGGCGTGCGCTCCCCGGTGACAGTGGCGGGACCGCGCCGGATTCGCACCGGCTTCCTGCACTGCCGTCGCGCTCACTGGAGCACACCGCGGGGCCGCCGGTCAACGTCCGCGACTCCCACCCGATGACCAGGTCTTTCCAGGTCATGGGGTTACGACGTTTGAACGACGAGCAGCTCCGGGAACTCGTGATCCACGGCGTCACTCGAACGAGTGAGGCGAACACCACAACGGAGAGGGTGTGAGCGGTGGACACCACCGTTATCGTCGTGATCGTCGTCCTGCTGGTGCTCGCGCTGGTGGCCGGCGGCGTGGTCCTGGCCCGGCAGCGGCGCTCGCAGCGGCTGCGCGAGCACTACGGCCCCGAGTACGAGCGCAGCCTGGAGCAGACCGGTGACCGCAAGGCCGCCGAGGCCGAGCTGGCCGAGCGCGAGGCCCGGCACCGCGAGCTGGACATCCGCGAGCTGGAGCCGGCCGAGCGCGAGCGCTACAGCGATTCCTGGTCGGCCATCCAGCGCGACTTCGTCGACGACCCGGCCCGCGCCTTGCGCGACGCCGACGAGCTGGTCACCGACATCATGCGCACCCGCGGCTACCCGAGCGATGCCGACTTCGACCGCCGCGCCGAGGACGTCTCGGTGGAGCACCCGCAGGTCGTGCGGCACTACCGGGAGGCCCGCGCGGTCCGCGACGCCACCGCCGCCGGCACCGTCGACACCGAGCAGCAGCGCCACGCCGTGACCTCCTACCGGTCGCTGGTCGAGGCCCTGCTCGGCCGGCCCGACACCGGCCGCCACCACGCCGAGGACCGCCGCGACGACCACCGCGACGACCACCGCGACGACCACCGCGACGACAGCCACCACGACGACAGCCACCACGACGACAGCGACGACCGCGGCCCGGTCGACCGCTCCGGCGACCGGCACGTCGACGAGCCGCGCCGGCCCGAACCGGACCGCAACGGTGCCCGCCCCGCCGACTCCACCCGAACCAGCGAGGAGCAGACGCGATGACCACCGCCGACCGGCACGCCGACGTGGACGCGACCGGCCACCCCGTCGACGACACCGCCCGCCGGGACTCCGGCGGCTACACCCGCCACGACGACGCGATCGGCCACGACGGCACCGGCCAGGACGCGGCCGGGGCGCACCGCCACGACGTCGCCCCCGAGCAGGACGCCGCGTACGGCACCGTGCCCAGCCAGGACGAGCGCCACCTCGACGAGCACGCCGGCCGGCGCACCGAGGCCCACCGCCTCGACGCCGACCCGGACTCCGACCCGTCCCGGTACGGCGTCAGCGACCCGACGGTCACCGACGCCGCCGCCGCCGACGACACGACCGCGCGCGGGAACCAGTACGGCGACCAGTACAGCGACACGACCACCGACACGACCACCGACACGACCACCGACAGCACCCGCACCGGGGACTACGCCGACCAGCACGTCGACGACTCCGCCACGCGCACCGTGGACGTGGGCGGCACCACCGGCACCACCGGCACCACGGCCACCACGACCACCGGCGGCGACGGCACCCCGTCCACCACCGGGTCCGGCTCAGCGGGCGGGACCGGTCGGGAGCGGCTGGTCCCGGCCGACCGGGTGCAGGACTACACCTCCCGCTGGGACGCGGTGAAGGGCGAGTTCGTCGACGAGCCGCGGCAGGCCGTGGCCAAGGCGGACAAGCTGGTCGGCGAGCTGCTCGACGAGCTCGACCAGCTGTTCCGCAAGCAGCGCAGCGATCTGGAGCACGGTCTGGACACCGACCAGACCTCCACCGAGGACCTGCGCATGGCGCTGCGCCGCTACCGCAGCTTCTTCGACCGGTTGCTCGAGCTCTGAGCCACCGCTGATCGAGCAGCACCGGCCCGGCCGCCGAACGGTGGCCGGGCCGGTGCGTGTCCGGACGACCACGCTGCGTCGTTCGGCCTGCTCTGACCGGGTGCCGACCCGTACAGCGGCCGGATGATCCGCGCCGGTTCTACACTGCGCCGGTGAACTCGGTCCCGTCCCTGGAGATCCCCGGCCTGGAGAACCCGGAGGTGATCGGGCAGGGCGGGTTCGGGACGGTCTACCAGGTCGACGAACCGGAGTTCGGCCGGTCGGTCGCGGTCAAGGTCATCCAGGAGCGGCTGGGCGGGGAGGACGTCCGCAAGGCCTTCCTGCGCGAGTGCCAGGCCATGGGCGCGCTGTCGGGCCACCCGCACATCGTCACGGTGCTGCGCGGCGGGACCACCGAGAGCGGTCGCCCGTACATCGTGATGGACCTGATGAGCGAGGGCTCGCTCGGCGACCGGCTGGACCGCGAGGGCCCGCTGCCGTGGACCGAGGTCCTGGAGATCGGGGTGATGGTGGCCGGCGCGCTGGAGACCGCGCACCGCGCCGGCATCCTGCACCTGGACCTCAAGCCGGCGAACCTGCTGGTCTCCCGCTACGGCGAGCCGAAGCTGGCCGACTTCGGCATCTCCCGGCTCCCCGGGGTCACCGAGACCACCGACGGCCGGGTCAAGGCCAGCGTGGCCTACGCCGCGCCGGAGCGGTTGCTGGACGGCACCGCGACCGTCGCCGCCGACCTGTACGGGCTCGGCGCGACCATGTTCACCCTGCTCACCGGCCGCCCGGCGTTCACCTCCGAGACCGACGACCTGCTGGCCACGGTGGCCCGGGTGGTCCGCGACCCGGTCCCCGACCTGCGCCCGCGCGGCGTGCCCGACCCCGTCGCGCGGGCGATCGAGCGGTTGATGGCCAAGTCGCCGGCCGAGCGGTTCCCCTCCGCCGCGGACACCGCGGTGGTGCTGCAGGCCGCGCAGCGCAGCGCCGGGCGCCCGGTCACCCGGGCGGTCATCGAGGGCGAGCGCCCCACCCACGGCGACACCATCACCTGGCCGGCCCGCCCGCCCGCGCCGGGCGTGGCGCCGCTGCGCCCGCTGGTGCCCGGGTTCGCCGCGGCCAACCGGGGCGGGAACACCAGCCAGAGCGGGCCGACCGGGCTGGTCGCCGGGCCACCGCGCGGCGCGACCGCGCACGGACCGGGGCACGGGCACAGCGGCCCGCCGCCCGGGCCGACCTGGATCGGCGGCACGGTCGCCAACCACCCGCCGCCCGGCCCGCGGGCCCCGCAGACCCGCGTGGTGTCGGGGCCGCCGCCGGGCGTCCCGGTGTGGTCCCCGCCGACGGCGCAGCCGCCGAAGCGCACCAACACCACGCTGATCGCCGCGGTGGTCGCGGCCACGGTCGTGGTGCTGGGAGTCATCGGGACCGTGATCTACCTCGACGACGACGGTGGCGGCGCGAGCCCGCTCGGGAACGTCCCCACCTCGATCATCGCCCGGCCGTCGGCCACCGTCACCGCGCCGCCGGTCTCGCCCACCAGCGCCCCGGTCGGCATCCCGCCCGACGACTTCATCGCGGTGGTCAGCGGGGTCACCCACCCGGCCACCGTCGACGCCCGCACCACCCTGCGCGAGCTCTACACCGGCATCAACGAGTCCCGTTACGAGGACGCGTTCGCCTACTTCAGCCCGGACTCGGAGACCTTCCGCGGCGGCATCGAGGCCTGGGAGCTGGGCCAGTCGACCACCATCGTGGACAGCCCGCTGATCGTCGCGGTGCGCGACACCGGACCCGACCGGATCGAGGTCGACGTGCGGTTCACCAGCTACCAGTCCGAGGAGTTCGGCCCCGAGGGCCAGGTCTGCACCGAGTGGGAGCTGGCCTACGACATGGTCGGCCCCGGGCCCACCTGGCTGATCCGCGGGGCCACCGCGCTCGCCCCACCGGTGGCCTGCTGACCGGTGCTGCTGGCCGGTACTGCCGAGCCGGTGGTCAGGCCCGGTCGGTGGTGACCCGCTCGGCGACCAGCCCGGCGACCGGCCCGATCACCACGACCGCCGGCGGCGCGATCTCGGCCTCGGCGGCCGCGGCGGCCACCGTCGCCAGGGTGGCCCGCACGGTGCGCTGGATGCGCATCGTGCCGTCCTGGACCACCGCCACCGGCGTGTCGGCCGGGCGGCCGCCGGCCAGCAGCGCGTCGGCGAACACCCCGATCCGCTCGACGGCCATCATCAGCACCAGGGTGCCGCGCAGCCGGGCCAGCGCCGGCCAGTCGACCAGG
>JASLAP010000351.1 GCA_030147065.1 Pseudonocardia sp.
CTACTCGGGCACCGCCCGCAGCGTCGAGCACGCCTGGGTCCGGCCCCGCCACCCCGGCTACATCGCGTTCCAGTCCGCGGCGTCGGCGCTGCTGCGCGAGGTGCTGGCCGGCGGGGTCGGGCACCGCGCCGGGCTGGCCCGGCTGCAGGGCCTCTACCGCTCGTCCCTCCCGACCCCGGAGACCGCCGCATGAGCGCACCCCCCGATCTCGACGAGCACGTCCGGCTGGAGGTCGCCGACCTGGTCGCGGTGCTGACCCTGGACCGGCCGGCGAAGCTCAACGCGGTCACCCCGGAGATGTCGGCCGCCCTGGTCGAGGCGGTCACCTGGTGCGACGCCGCCGTCGAGGTCCGGGCGATCGTGGTGACCGGCGCCGGCGACCGGGCCTTCTGCGTCGGCTCCGACATCGGCGAGCTGGACCGCTACGCCACCCCGTGGGACTTCCGCAACCGGGTCGACTACTGCGACGCCATCCGCGCCGCCCGCACCCCGACGATCGCCGCGGTCAACGGTTTCGCCCTGGGCGGTGGCCTGGAGACCGCGCTGTCCTGCGACATCCGCATCGCCGCGGACACCGCGTCCTTCGGCGCCCCGGAGATCACCCTGGGTTGGATCGGCGGCGGCGGGATGACCCCGCTGCTGGCCCGCTCGATCGGGCCGGGCAACACCGCGCTGATGACCATGACCGGCGACCGGGTGGACGCCCGGCGGGCGCTGGACTGGCACCTGGTCAGCGAGGTCGTCGAGGCGGACGCGCTGCTCCCCCGCGCCCGGGCGGTCGCCGCCACCATCGCCTCGCGCGCCCCGATCGCCGCCGAGACCGCCAAGGCCAACCTGCGCGCGGCGTACTCGATGCCGGCCGAGGAGGCCATCGCCTACGAGCGCGACCTGCAGACCGTCTGCTTCGCGACCGAGGACGCCGCCGAGGGCCGCGCGGCGTTCGCCGAGCGCCGCCCGCCCGTCTTCCACCGCCGGTGAGCGCGCCGATGACCGGATCGGGTGCCGGGCACGAGAGGATCGGGCCGTGACTGCGCCCCCACCGCCGGTGACCTGGCCGCCGACGCCGTCGACGACGTTGCCCGCCGACGCCGGGGACGCCGCGCTGGTAGGCCGGGTCTGGCGACCGAACGTCGGGCCGGCGGTGGTCGCCGTGCGCCCGGACGGCCTCTACGACGTCACCGCCGCCTTCCCCACCGTCCGCGACCTGGCCGAGACCGGCGACCCGGCGGCGGAGCTGCGGGCGGTGGCCGGCGAGCGGATCGGCGACCTGGACGCCGTCCTGGCCGCCACCCCGCCCGAGCGGCGCGACCCGGCGCGGCCGCACCTGCTGGCCCCGGTCGACCTGCAGGTGGTCAAGGCGGCCGGGGTGACGTTCGTGACCTCGATGCTGGAGCGGGTGATCGAGGAGCGGGTGCGCGGCGACGCGGGCGCCGCGGCCGGGGCCCGCGCCGAGACCCACCGGCTGATCGGCGACGACCCGGCCGCCCTGCGCCCGGGCTCGCCGCAGGCCGCGGCGCTGCGCGAGGTGCTGGTCGCCGAGGGCCGCTGGAGCCAGTACCTGGAGGTCGGGCTGGGCCCGGACGCGGAGATCTTCACCAAGGCCCCGGTGCTGGCCGCGGTGGGCACCGCCACCGACGCCGGCGTGCACCGCTCCTCAACCTGGAACAACCCGGAGCCGGAGGTCGCCCTGCTGGTCTCGGCCGGCGGCCGGGTGGTCGGCGCGACCCTGGGCAACGACGTCAACCTGCGCGACGTCGAGGGCCGCTCGGCGCTGCTGCTGCCCCAGGCCAAGGACAACAACGCCGCGGCCGCGCTCGGCCCGTTCGTCCGGCTGTTCGACGGCGGGTTCGGGCTGGACGAGGTGCGCGCGGCCACCGTCGCGCTCGCCGTGGACGGCCCGGACGGGTTCCACCTGGACGGCACCTCGTCGATGGCCGAGATCAGCCGCGACCCGGCCGACCTGGTCGACCAGCTGATCGGCCCGCACCACCGCTACCCCGACGGCGCGGTGCTGTACCTGGGCACCATGTTCGCCCCGACCGCCGACCGGGACGCCCCCGGGCAGGGCTTCACCCACCGCAGCGGCGACCTGGTCGCGGTGTCCTCGCCCCGGCTGGGGGCGCTGGTCAACCGGATCCGCCCGGCCGACGAGTGCGAGCCGTGGGCGTTCGGCATCGCCGACCTGATGCGCAACCTGGCCGCCCGGGGACTGCTGTGACCAGCCCGCCGAGCCCGATCACCCGGCGCTACCGCAAGCGCTCGGCGACCCGGTCGGTGACGCTGGCCGACGTCGCCGCGGCCGCCGGGGTGTCGGCGCAGACGGTGTCGCGGACCGTCCGCGACCCGGAGTCGGTGGCCGAGGAGACCCGCGAGCGCGTCGAGCGGGCCATCGCGGCCACCGGCTACGTGCGCAACCTGGCCGCCAGCAACCTCGCCTCCAACCGCAGCCGCACGGTCGCCGCGGTGCTGCCGCAGATCAACGCGTCGGTGTTCGCCGAGACCGTGCAGGCCTTCTCCGCCGCGCTGGCCCCGCACGGCTACCAGATCTTCGTCGGGTCCACCGACTACCGCCCCGACCAGGAGGAGGAGTTGGTCCGCAGCTTCCTCGGGCGCCGCCCGGACGGGGTGCTCATGGTCGGCACCGAGCACACCGCCCGGACCAGGGCCCTGCTGGCCGCGGCCGCGGTGCCGGTGGTGGAGACCTGGGGCTGGACCGAGGACCCGCTGGACCTGCTGGTCGGGTTCTCCAACGCCGCGGCCACCGCGGCCCTGGTGGCCCACCTGGTCGAGCGCGGGCGCCGGCGGATCACCTTCGCCGGCCGGCAGCGCCCCGGCGACAGCCGCGCGGCGCAGCGCCTGGCCGGCTACACCGGTGCGGTCCGCGACCTGCTGGGCGCCGAGCCGCGCACCGTCGACGCCGGCGACCGCCCGGCCACCATGGACACCGGCGTCGAGCTGCTGGACGCCGTGCTCGAGCGCCACCCCGACTCGGACGCGGTGGTGTTCGCCAGCGACGTCTACGCCGCCGGTGCCCTGCTGGCCTGCGTGCGCCGCGGGCTCGCCGTGCCCGGCCGGCTGGCGATCGCCGGGTTCGGCGACTTCGAGATCGCCCACCACCTGGTGCCCGCGCTGACCACGGTGGCCGTGCCGAACGCCGAGGTCGGCACGCTCGCCGCGCAGCTGCTGCTGGACCGCATGGCCGGGCGCCCGGTCGACGCCCCGTCCCGCGACGTCGGGTTCCGGCTCGTCGTGCGGGAGAGCACCTGAACCGGAGGAAGCCGTGACCACCACCCGTCCCACCAGCCCCGACGCCGAGGTCTCCACCGACCCGCGCACCGGCGACGCCGTCCCGGTCGCCGACCCGACCGCCCCGGCCGAGGTCGAGGCGATCACCCGCACCGCCGCCGCGGCCGCACCGGGGCTGGAGGCCATGGGCCGCGCCGGGCGGGCCCGGCTGCTGCGCGCCGCCGCGGCCCGGCTGGAGGCCGCCGGCGCCGAGATCGTCGCCACCGCGGACCTGGAGACCGCGATCGGCCCCGACCGGTTGACCGGCGAGCTGGCCCGCACCTGCTACCAGCTGCGGCTGTTCGCCGAGGTGGCCGAGGAGGGCTCCTACCTGGAGGCCACCGTCGACCACGCCGGCCCCACGCCGATGGGCCCCGGCCCGGACCTGCGCCGGATGCTGGTGCCGCTGGGCCCGGTAGCGGTGTTCGGGGCGAGCAACTTCCCGCTGGCGTTCTCCGTACCCGGCGGCGACACCGCCTCCGCACTCGCCGCGGGCTGCCCGGTCGTGGTCAAGGCGCACAGCTCGCACCCGGCCACCTCCCTGCTGGCCCACCGCGCGCTGCGCGAGGCCGCCGAGGAGGTCGGGGCGCCGGACGGGACCGTCGGGATCGTGCTCGGCCTGGACGCCGGGGCCGCGCTGGTCGCCGACCCGCACATCACCGCGGTCGGCTTCACCGGCTCGCAGTCCGGGGCGCTGGCCCTGCAGCGGATCATCGACGCCCGGCCCGACCCGATCCCGTTCTACGGCGAGCTGTCCAGCACCAACCCGCTGGTGGTCACCGGGGCCGCGGCCCGGGCGCGCGGCGCGGCCATCGCCGACGGGCTGGTGGCCTCGTTCACCACCGCCTCCGGCCAGCTCTGCACCAAGCCCGGGCTGGCGTTCGTGCCGGCCGGGGAGGCCGGCGACGCGCTGGTCGCCCGGATGACCGAGCTCGTCGCGGCGGCCCCGGCCAAGCCGCTGCTCAACGCCCGCATCCACGACTCCTACGGCGCGATCCGCGACCGGCTCACCGAGCTGGCCGGGGTCACCGAGGCGGCCGCCGCACCGGTCGAGGGCGGCCCGGGCTTCACCGCGGGCGCCGCGCTGCTCACCGTCGCCGCCGCGGACCTGACCCCGGAGGTGACCGAGGAGTGCTTCGGGCCGCTCGCCGTCGTCGTCCGGTACCGGGACGGCGCGGAGCTGCTCGACGCCCTCGGGGCGCTGCCCGGTTCGCTGGCCGTGGCCGTGCACGCCGAGGACGGCGACGACCTGGGCCCGCTGCTCGCCGTGCTCCGCCCGCGGGCCGGGCGGATCCTGTTCGACGGCTACCCGACCGGCGTGCTGGTGGCCTGGGCGCAGACCCACGGTGGCCCGTGGCCGGCCACGAACACGGTGCACACCTCCGTCGGACCGACCGCGATCCGCCGCTTCCTGCGCCCGCTGACCTGGCAGGACGCGCCCCAGCAGGTGCTCCCGGCGGAGCTGCGCGACGCCGACGCGGGCATCCCGCGCCGGATCGACGGCCGGCTGCGGCTGCCCGGCTGATCCGTC
>JASLAP010000380.1 GCA_030147065.1 Pseudonocardia sp.
TCGAAGCCCGCCGCGTCGAGACCGTCGACCTCACCGCGGACCACCAGCGCGACTCCGGTGATCGCGAACCCGCCCGCGGGGTCCGGACCGAGGGTGACGTCGGCCGACACGTCCAGGGACTGCGGGGTGCCGCCCGCCCGCCCGATCTCGGCGGAGAGCGCCATCGCGTAGCAGGACGTGTGCGCCGCGGCGATCAACTCCTCCGGACTGGTGGTCCCGTCGGCGGTGTCGGCTGCCCGGCGGGGAAAGCTGACGTCGAACGTACCCACCCCACTACTGGTGAGTTCGACCTGCCCGGAGCCCTTCTCCAGGGTGCCGTTCCAGGCGGTGCGTGCGGTGCGAACGGGCATTGACCTCTCCAAACGGGGGTGGTGACGGTGTTCGACGGTCCTGTAGCAGGCAACAACAGGGACGCACAGAGGATCCTCGCGTTCACGGACCGTGAGACGACCGGCGCCGGATCAACGCTGAGCGGTCAACCGTTCGGGTCCGGAAGCGCTTTCACCTCGGCACCCCGTCACCGTGCGGCACCTCCGGCCCCGTTGCCGCGCCGGCGCAGCACGGCGGGCAGCCGGTCGCCTCCGGGCACCGCGGCCGACACCGATCCGGGCGGCACCCCGACGGCGCCACCGGCAGGACGTAGGATTTCCGCGTCCCCGCACGCCTCCGTCCGCGCCCACCCGACCGTCGTCCCCACCGACCGTCGCCGCCGAGCGGGGCGCCCGATCCGGCAGAAGCAGGAGCCCCATGCTCGACCGTCACGGGCCAGGACACGCACCCCCGACCACCCGACCGGCCGCCGTCATCGTGCTGGCCGCGGGCGAGGGCACCCGCATGCGCTCGGCGTTGCCCAAGGTCCTGCACCCCATCGGGGGGCGCAGCCTGCTCGGGCACGCCGTGCACGCCGTCGCCGCACTCGATCCCGAACACCTCGTCGTCGTGCTCGGCCACGGCCGCGAGCAGGTCTCCGCCACGGTCGACGCGCTGGCCGCCGAGCTGGCCCGGCCGCTGGTCGTCGCCGAGCAGGCCCAGCGGCTGGGCACCGGGCACGCCGTGGAGTGCGCTCTGACCGCGCTGCCGTCCGGCCCGGCCGGGCCCGTCGTCGTCACCTACGGGGACGTGCCGCTGCTCGAACCGGCCACCCTGGACGCGCTGCTGGCCGAGCACGCCGAGACCGGGGCGGCGGTCACCGTCCTCACCACCGAGGTCGACGACCCGACCGGCTACGGCCGCATCCTGCGCGACCCGGAAGGCGGCGTCACCGGGATCGTCGAGCAGGCCGACGCGACCCCCGAGCAGCGCGCGCTGCGCGAGATCAACTCGGGCGTGTACGCGTTCGACGGGGCGTTCCTGACCGCCGGGCTGGCCCGGCTCGGCTCGCACAACAGCCAGGGCGAGCGCTACCTGACCGACCTGATCGGCATCGCCCACGCCGACGGCCTCGGCGTCCGCGCGGTGGGCTGCGCGGACACCTGGCAGGTCAGCGGGGTCAACGACCGGGTGCAGCTGGCCGAGGTGCGCGCCGAGCTGAACCGCCGCGTGCTGCACCGCTGGATGCGCGCCGGCGTCACGGTCGTCGACCCGGCCACCACCTGGGTCGACGTGCAGGTGGTGCTCGCGGCGGACGTCCTGCTGGAGCCCGGCAGCCAGCTGCACGGGCGCACCGTCGTCGACGGCGGCGCCCTGGTCGGGCCGGACACCACGCTGACCGACTGCGAGATCGGCGCCGACGCCAGCGTCGTGCGGACCCACGGCAGCGGCGCCTGGATCGGGCCGGGCGCCTCGGTCGGGCCGTTCGCGTTCCTGCGACCGGGCACCCGGCTGGGCGAGCGCGGGAAGATCGGCACCTTCGTCGAGACCAAGAACGCCGACATCGGCGCGGACAGCAAGGTCCCGCACCTGAGCTACGTCGGCGACGCCACCATCGGCGAGCACAGCAACATCGGGGCGGCCTCGGTGTTCGCCAACTACGACGGGGTGGGCAAGCACCGCAGCGTCGTCGGCTCGCACGTGCGGACCGGCTCGGACAACATGTTCGTCGCGCCGGTCCGGGTCGGGGACGGCGCCTACACCGGCGCCGGCACCGTGCTCCGCCAGGACGTCCCCCCGGGCGCCCTGGCCGTGTCGGCCGGCGAGCAGCGCACCATCGAGGGGTGGGTGGAACGCAAGCGTCCGGGAACCCCGGCCGCGGAGGCCGCCCGGCGCGCGGCGGAGCGGGACCCCGCGGATCCGACCAGAGACCCGGCCGACATCGGCCATGGAGGTACAGCACGGTGAGTGCGATGTCCGCGACCCCCAAGAAGAACCTGATGCTCTTCGCCGGCCGGGCGCACCCCGAACTGGCCGAACAGGTGGCCAAGCACCTGGACGTGACGATCACCCCGCAGTCGGCGTACTCGTTCGCCAACGGGGAGATCTTCGTCCGGTTCGAGGAGTCCGTGCGCGGCTGCGACGCGTTCGTGCTGCAGTCGCACTCCGCGCCGATCAACGACTCGATCATGGAGCACCTGATCATGGTCGACGCGCTCAAGCGGGCGTCGGCCAAGCGGATCACCGTGGTCATGCCGTTCTGGGGGTACGCCCGCCAGGACAAGAAGCACCGCGGCCGCGAGCCCATCTCGGCCCGGCTGATCGCCGACATGTTCCACGTCGCGGGCGCCGACCGGATCATGACCGTGGACCTGCACACCGCGCAGATCCAGGGCTTCTTCGACGGGCCGGTGGACCACCTGTTCGCGCTGCCGGTGCTGGCCGAGCACATCAAGCGCACCTACGCCGGGCGCGACCTGGCCGTGGTCTCCCCCGACTCCGGGCGGGTCCGGCTGGCCGAGCGCTGGGCGGAGACCCTGGGCGGCACCCCGCTGGCGTTCATCCACAAGACCCGCGACCCCCGCAAGCCCAACGAGGCGGTGGCCAACCGGGTGGTCGGCGAGGTCCAGGGCCGGACCTGCGTGGTGATCGACGACATGATCGACACCGGTGGCACGGTGACCAAGACGGTCGAGGTGCTGCTCAAGGACGGCGCCTCCGACGTCGTCGTCGCGGCCACCCACGGCGTGCTGTCCGGGCCGGCCGTCGAGCGGCTGTCCGCCTCCGGCGCCCGCGAGGTGATCTTCACCGACACCCTGCCGATCCCGGACGAGAAGCGGTTCCCGGGAATGACGGTGCTGTCCATCGCGCCGCTGGTGGCCCGGGCGATCCACGAGGTCTTCGACGACGGCTCGGTCACCAGCCTGTTCGACGGCAACGCCTGACGGCCCCGGCGCGGCACCCAGCACCCCGCCGGTGCCGGGTGTTCGCGCAGACCGTCGTGGGTCGCGCAGACCGTCGAGTGCCCTCGCAGCCCGCCGACACGCTGCGACGACACCACACGCGCTGCGACGGTGCGGCGGCAGCGCTGCGACAGCGGCCGAGTCCGGATCCACGGGTGGCCGCCCTCCATGTCCTGGCCACGCGGGGCGGAGCTGCTCGGCTGCGCCGGCCCGGCGATCGTTCCCGCCCCGCGTAGCCT
>JASLAP010000412.1 GCA_030147065.1 Pseudonocardia sp.
GCCCCGTCCGGCCCGGGCGCTCCCGGTGCTCCGGCCGCCACCGGCCCGCACCGCCAGGTGCCGCCCGCCGCCGGGCCGGCGCCGTCGACGGAGGGGCCGGGGTGTCGGCCGCACGACTCCGGCTCCCACCGCGCCGTGACCTCCCAGCCGTCGAGCGCCGCCCCAACCGGTTCCCGCCTTCGAGGCGACCAGACCGGTCCGCCCGCGGCGCCGTCCCGGGCCGGTCGTCCGGGCTGGACCGGGGCTCCCCGAGACCCGGCGGCCGGGCTCGGCGCCGGTTGGCCCACGGGCGCCCCCGACCTTCCCCGTCCGAACACCGCCGGCCCCAACCCGGCGGTCGCAACAAGCCAGGAGCGCGAGTCCGGGTCGTGGGGCCCGGTCGGTCCAGCCCGCACCGGTCCGCACCCCACCGTCCCGCCGGGCTACGGCGCGGCGCCCGGTTCGTCGACCGGCCAGCGGAGCGCGGTCCCGGGAGCGGGGCCGGGTGGTTCCGGTGCGCGCCCGGCCGCCTCGCCGGGCCGTGGCCCCGGGCCGGGTTCGTCGACCGGTCCGCACGGTGCCGCGCCGAGTCGTTCCGGTTCGCATGCGGCTGTTCCACCCGGTTATGGCGCCGGGCGGGGTTCGTCGACGGGTCCGCAGGGTGTGGTGCCGGGTGGTTCCGGTCCGCATCCGGCCGTCCCGCCGGGGCGGGGCGCCGGGCCGGGTTCGTCGACCGGTCCGCACGGTGCCGCGCCGAGTCGTTCCGGTTCGCATGCGGCTGTTCCACCCGGTTACGGCGCTGGGCGGGGTTCGTCGACGGGTCCGCAGGGTGTGGCGCCCGGTGGTTCTGGGTCTTCTCCGGTTGTCGCACCGGGCCGTCGCGTCGGACCGGGTTCGTCGACCGGCCCGCACGGTGCGGTGCCGCGGGGCTCCGGTTCCTTTCCGGCGGTCCCGCCTGGCCACGGCCCGGGGCGGGGTTCGTGGACCGGTCCGCACGGTGTCGTGCCGGGGGCGGGGCCGCGTGGCCCCGGGGCGGATCCGGTGGTCGCGCCGGGTGCGTCGACCGGTCCACGGGGTGCGGGGGTGCGCGGTTCCGGTGCGTACCCGGTTGTCCCGCCGGTCGGTGGCGTCGGGTCAGGACCGTCGACCGGGCCACACGGCATCGGGCCCGAGCACGGTCGGCCGGGGCCCGCGCTCCCCGGCGGTGCCGGCGGACTGCCGCCCACCCCCGGAGCAGGAGCGGGCCCGCGTCCCGGGCCGCAGCGGTCGGCTCCCCGGCGGCTGTCCCGGCGCGACGGCGAGGAGCGCCGGAGCGAGCCCGGGCCGGGCGGCAGGCGTCCGGCCCGCCCGGCCGACCGGTTTCGGTCCACCGGACCGACGTTCGACGCGCGCCGGTGGCCCGGCCCGCCCTCCGCCGACCCGGTCGACGACGTGCCGGAGTCCGCCGCGGCCACCGCGCCGACCTCGCCCCGCCACCGCCGGCCCCGGACCGCCGGACCGCTGTCCGCCCGCCGCCGGGCACTGGCCGTGCTCGGCATCATCGGCGTGCTGTCCGGCGGGTACGCGTTCAGCGGCTCACAGCCGCCGCCCCCGACGGTGCTGATGCTGCCGGCCGGAATGGCTCCGGAGTTCGTCCCGGACGACGCGTGGGCGACGCGGGCGCAGGTCACGCTGATGTCGGTCGACCAGCAGCTGGCCGCCTTGACCGAGGCCGAGGAGGCCTGGCGCCGCACCCCGGAGGGTCGGCAGGACCTCGCTCCGCCGGCCGAGATCGCCGCCCTGCAGGAGCGCGCGGACCTGCTCGAACAGCGCCGGGCGACGCTGCAGGCGCAGCTCGACAACTACGACTCGCTCACCCGCGCCCAGCAGGAGCTGGAGGACACCGAGGCCCACCTGCGCGCCGTCGAGCAGGCCCTCGCCGAGGCGCCGAGCGAGGCGAACTCGCGCGAGCAGGCCGCCGCCCTGGCCGCCCTGCAGGACCAGCGCGAGCTGCGGCAGCGCCAGCTCGCCTCCCGCGAGGAGGAGCTGCGCAGCCTCCAGGAGAACGTGCGCAGCGCCATCCGGACCCCGCTGCCCGACGACGACGAGGTCACCGAGGCCGTCCGGGCGGAGGCCGTCGAGGCCGTCGGGATCGAGGTCGGGACGGACCCGGCTGCCGACGACGAGCAGGCGCCCCCCGACCGGGACGGCGAGCCGGACCGCGACCGCCCCGACTCCGACGCCCCGGCTCGGCCCGGTGATTCCGGCGAGCGTCAGCCGGATCGCGACGGACGCGACTCCGACGCCCCGGCTCGGCCCGGTGATTCCGGCGAGCGTGAGCCGGGCCGTGACGGTCGCGATCCCGACGCTCCGGCCCGGCCTGGTGACTCCGGCGAGCGTGAGCCGGACCGCGAGGGGCCCGACTCCAACACCCCGGCCCGGCCGGGTGACCCCGCCCAGCGGGAGCCGGACCGCGACCGTTCCGACACCGACGTGCCCCGGCCCGATGCCCGGGACGGCGAGCCGACCGACACCGGTGCGCCGGACGGCCCTCGGTCCCCGGCCGGCCGCGATCGTGACCAGACGCCCGAGGACCGTGCGGAAGGCGGCCGGGCCACCACCGCTCCTGCCCGTGACGCCGACACCGAGCGCATCGACGAGCGGCAGGACCGCGGCACCCACGGCGACCGCCCGGAGGCCGACAGCGCCCCCGACCGTGACCGGCCCGCCACGGCCGCTCCCGACGAGGCCGCCGACGACGCGCGTGCTCGTCCCGCCGCACCCGACGACGATCGGGGGGCCGGCGGAGATCGGTCCGACCGGCAGCCGGGATCGGCCGGCGGTCCCGAGGACACCGACGCGCGCAAGGACCAGGACCGCGACGACCGCCCCGCCGGGAGCGGCGACCCCGCAGGCGACGAGGGGGACGGGACCCGGGACGACCGGCGTCCCGACGACCGGGCCCGCATCGAGGACCGGGCCCCCACCCCGCGCGAGGAGGACCAGCCCGACCGCCGGGCCGACGACGACCGGGAGCGCGACCGCGAACCCGACCCCGACCCCGCGGACGAGCCGGCCGAGGAGTCGTCGCCGGACGGGATTCCGGCCCGTGCGGCCGAGCCGGGCGGCGCGGCTCGTGGCTCCACCGAGACCCGGCCGGACCGGACCGCGCCCGGCGCGACCCCGGACGAGGAGCGCGGCGGCCGCCACCGCGCTCCCGAGGCCGACCAGGACCCGACGGTGATCCTCGAGATCGCCCCCGAGCGCGCCGCCGCGAGCGGGGTGGGCCCGGCTGTCGGCGCCGGAGCAGCCGAGGCAACGGCGGGCCTCGGGCCGGCCGACGTCGGCCAGGGCGTGGGGTCCGGTGCGGGCTCGGCTGCCGGGCGGGCCGCGTCGGGGCTCGGGTCCACCGACGCCCGCCAGGGCCTCGGCTCCGCGCCGGGGGCGTCCGGCGAGCGGGCGTCCGC
>JASLAP010000415.1 GCA_030147065.1 Pseudonocardia sp.
CTCGTGCCGCTCGAGAAGTACGGCCTCACGATCCCCCACGACCTCATCGAGGAGTCGTGGAACCAGATCTGGAACAAGGGCTACGTCCACGAGGTCGCGCAGTTCTTCGCCACCGGTTGGCTCGCCAACTACTGGCGCATCGACGCGATGACCGACGAGGACTTCGAGTGGTTCGAGCACAAGTACCCGGGTTGGTACGACAAGTACGGCGCCTGGTGGGAGAACTACTCCCGCCTCGCCACGCCGAACGGGCACAACCCGATCGTGTTCGAGGACGTGGACTACGTCTACCCGGCCCGGTGCTGGACCTGCATGGTCCCCTGCCTGGTCCGCGAGGACATGGTCACCGCCCAGGTCGAGGGCCAGCACCGCACCTACTGCCACGAGGTCTGCCGCTGGACCGATGTCGAGGCGTTCCGACCCACCTACCAGGGCCGCGACACCCCGAACATGGGCCGGCTGGTCGGCAAGCGCGAGTGGGAGACCCTGTACCACGGCTGGAACTGGGCCGACGTGGTCTCCGACATGGGCTTCGTGCGTGACGACGGCAGGACGATGACCGCCCAGCCGCACCTGGACCTCGACCCCAAGAAGATGTGGACGCTGGACCACATGCGGCGGTGTCCCCCGCTGCAGAGCCCGAACGTGTTGTTCAACGAGATGAGCGACGCGGAACGCGCCGCCTACGTCGCGGACTACAACAAGCAGGGCCCCGCCGGACGACCGGCACCCGCGAGCGCCTGAGCGCGGGTCAGGTGAGGGGGAGGGGCCGGCGACTCCATCGTCGGTCCTTCCCCTGCCATGCCCGTTCTCACGCACCACTGCGCTGATCAGCGCTGTCCGGCCCTCCGGGAGAGGCGATCATGGGTGAGAAGCACGTCGTCCGGTTCGAACCGGTCGGGATCGAGATCGAGGTCGACGAGGACCAGACGATCCTGCGGGCGGCCGCCGAGCAGGGCGTCCAGCTCATGCACGGCTGCAAGGAAGGCCAGTGCGCGGCCTGCAAGTCCTTCGTGATCGAGGGCGAGGACATCGAGCTCGACAGTTACTCGACCTTCGCGCTGCCCGACTACGAGAAGGAGGAGGGCTCGACCCTGCTCTGCCGGGCGCACGCCTACGAGGACCTCGTCATCGAGCTGCTCAACTACGACGAGGAGATCATCCGATCGGGGCTGCCCCTGCGCACGGGGGTGGCCGAGGTCGTGTCCAACGAGCCGGTCACCCACGACCTGCGGCACCTGGTGCTGAAGCTGATCGAGCCGGCGGAGATCAAGTTCTTCCCGGGGCAGTACCTGGACATCACCGTCCCCGACACCACGGAGAGCCGCTCGTTCTCGATGGCCAACGTTCCCGACCGGGACGGTGGCGTCTTCGAGTTCGTGATCAAGGTCTACCCCAACGGCCTGTTCTCCGAGTTCCTCGCGACCAAGGTGGCGGTCGGCGACCGGCTGGAGGTGGAGGGCCCGTTCGGCACCTTCACGCTGCGCGAGAGCCGGACCTCCCCGCTGGTGTTCGTGGGCGGTGGGGCGGGGATGGCGCCGGTCCTCGGGCTGCTGCGGTCGATGGCCGACCGCGGGGTCGACCGGCCGGCCGTCTTCTACTACGGCGCCCGCCAGCGCCGCGACCTGTGCTTCGAGGAGGAACTGCGGGCCCTGCAGGCGCGGCTGCCCGGGTTCCGGTTCGTCCCGGCGCTCTCCGAGCCCGCGGACGACGACCAGTGGGACGGCGAGGTCGGGATGGTCACCGACGTCCTCGCCCGCCTCGAGCCGGACCTGTCCGGCCGGGACGCCTACGTGTGCGGTCCGCCCCCCATGGTCGACGCGGCCATCCCGGCGCTGACCAGGCTCGGCATCCGCGAGGAGAACATCTTCTACGACAAGTTCACCACGACCGGTGAGCAGGAAGGCGAGGATTCATGACGACCACCGAACGCCCGGAGCGGAGCGTCCCCAAGCCGCAGTTCACCGACGCCGAGGCCGGGGCCCGGGAGTTCCCGGACTCCGGGCCGGGCGCCCGTCGCTACAACTACTACAAGCCGGCCAAGCGCAAGCAGACCCACTACGAGGACGTCACCGTGGACGTCCAGCCCGACCCCCGGCACTACCTGTCGCAGGGCTGGATCTACGGCTTCGCCAACGGCGAGGCGGGCTACCCGCTGACCTGGACCAAGCTCAAGGCCTGGGGCGTGGACAAGCCCGAGCCGAAGCGCGGCCCGGGCAGCGGCGGCATGCAGGTGCAGGAGTGGCCCGCGCACGGCTGGCACGAGTTCCGCGATCCCAACGAAGAGTGGGAGATGACGTTCTACCGCTACAACGCGAACGTCGTCCGCCAGGTCAACCAGAACATCGACAACGCCCGCGAGGGCAAGTCGTTCGAGCAGTGGACGCCGAACTGGGTCCGGTTCGTCGAGCGCAACGTCGGCGCCTGGATGCACATCGAGCACATCCTCGGGCTCTACGTGTTCGCCGCCTGCAACCGGTCCGGGCCGACCAACATGCACAACACCGCGATGGCGGTGAACAGCATGCACAAGATCCGGTTCGCGCAGGACCTGGCGCTCTACAACATGACGCTGACCGAGGAGATCGAGGACTTCGACGGGACCGCGCACCTCGACGCGTGGAACAACGACCCGGCCTGGCAGGGCGCCCGCAAGGTCACCGAGCGGCTGACCGCGGTCGACGACGACTGGGGCGAGTCGATGTTCGCCACGAACGTCGTGTTCGAGCCGCTGATCGGTGAGCTGTTCCGCAGCAACCTGGTGATGCAGGCCGCCGCGCAGAACGGCGACTTCGTGACCCCGACCGTGATCGGCGCCGCCGAGCACGACTTCTCCCAGCGCGACCTCCGCTGGACCCAGGCCTGCTTCGGGCCGCTCAGCGTGGACCCCGAGTTCGCCGACCACAACAAGGCGCTGATGCAGGGCTGGCTCAGCGACTGGGTCCCGCAGTGCCTGGAGGCGGCCCGCACCATGCAGCCGCTGTGGAGCATGCCGGACGCGAAACCGCCGCGCTTCGAGGACAGCCTCGACCGGGCCAAGAACCGGTTCGCCGGAATCGTGACCGACCTCGGACTGGAGATCCCGAAGGAGCTGAAGCAGTGACCGGTTTCAAGACCGCCGAGAGCCCGTTCAAGGCCGACAGCACTCCGTCGAACAAGGCCGGGGTCACCCTGATGAACAACCAGATCGGCGTGGTCGTGGCCGATGTGATGAGCCGTCAGGAGAACGTCACCGTCACCCACCTGCCGTCGATGATCCGGGTCGACTGCGTGGGCCGCATGGACTTCGTCTACGACGAGATCTCCGAGGCACTCGGCGAGGAGGAGGGCTTCTACGACGCCTCCGAGTTCGAGGAGAACATGTCCACGCACTACGGGAAGATGATCCACATGGACGACCGGACCGTCATGTTCGGCAGTCTGGAGGAGGCCGCCGAGTTCATCGGCGACATGCTCCCGCCCGAGGTCAAGCGGAGCTGATCCGTCCCTTCCTGTTCGACTCCCGGCCGTCGCCGACGCAATCCGGCGTTCGGCGGCGGCCGGGCCGCACGTCCGTCGTCACACCCCGCGCAGCAGACGATCCCGATTCCAGGAGGACCGGTGGCCAAGGAACTCAAGTTCGGACAGGAAGCCCGCGATCTGCTCAAGGCCGGCGTCGACCAGTTGGCCGAGGCGGTCAAGTCGACGCTGGGCCCGAAGGGCCGCAACGTCATCCTGGAGAAGATCACCGGCTCGCCGGAGGTCACCAACGACGGCGTCACCATCGCCCGCGAGATCTACCTGCGCGACCCGTTCGAGAACATGGGCGCGCAGATCCTCAAGGAAGCCGCGATCAAGACCAACGACACCGTCGGCGACGGCACCACGACCGCCACGGTGATGGCCCAGGCCATCGTCCGGGAGGGCGCCAAGGCGATCGCCTCGGGCGGCAACCCGGTGCTGGTCAAGCGCGGCATCGACGTGGCGGTGGCGGCGATCGTCCAGCACCTGTCGACCGTCGCGCACCCGGTGGACAGCCTGGAGCACCTCTCCCGGGTCGCGGCCATCTCGGCCAACGACGACGAGGCCATCGGCTCGGTCGTGGCCAAGACCCTGCACACCGTCGGCGACGACGGCGTGATCTCGGTGGACGACGGGCCGGTGCTGGGCCTCTCGGTGAGCTTCGTGGAGGACTTCGAGTTCGACAACGGCTACGTCTCGCCGTACCTGGTCACCGACCCGGGCAGCATGACCGCGGTCCTCGACGACTGCTACCTGCTGATGAGCGCCGAGAAGATCAACGACGTGCGCCAGCTGATGCCGGTGCTCGAGAAGCTCATGCGCGACCCCAAGCCGCTGGTGATCATCGCCGAGAAGGTGGAGGGCACCGCGCTGCAGATGCTGGTGCACAACCACGTCAACGGCCACATCCGGGCCACCGCCATCCAGGCGCCCGGGTTCGGCGAGAAGCGCGTGCACATGCTCGAGGACATCGCCGCGCTGTGCGGCGGCAAGGTGCACTCAAAGGCGTCGTCGTTCTCGCTGGAGCAGATGGGCGTCGAGCACCTGGGCCGGGCCTCGCAGGTCCGGGCGACCAACGAGCACACCGCGATCATCGGCGGGCTCGGGGCCGCGGACTCGGTCGAGCGGCGGCTGAGCCAGCTGCGCGCGGAGATGGCCCGGGCCAGCCTGGGCACCGACGAGGACTGGCTCAGCGAGCGCATCGCCCGGCTGTCGGGCAAGGCGGCGATCATCTCGGTCGGCGCGCCCACCAACGCCGAGCTCAAGGAGATCCGGCACCGGGTCGACGACTCCCTGCAGGCCACCCGGGCGGCCATGGCCGAGGGCATCGTGGCCGGCGGCGGGGCGGCCCTGCTGCACTCCGAGCAGGCGCTGGACAAGCTGGACGTCTCCGGCGACTACGAGATCGGGGTGGAGATCGTCCGGCGGGCCCTCACCGAGCCGGTGCACCTGATCGCCACCAACGCCGGCTACGACGGGGCCGACGTCGTCAAGCAGGTCTCCGACCTGGGCGTCGACCACGGCTTCGACGCACTGGAGGGCCGCTTCGGCGACATGGTCGAGATGGGCATCATCGACCCGCTGCGGGTGGTGCGCTCGGCGCTGCAGAACGGGGCCTCGGTCGCCGGGCTGATCCTGACCACGAACTCGCTGGTCGCCGAGGAGCAGACGCCCTGGAACAAGGCGCTGATGACCGAGTTCGGTCCGCTGGACGAGGGCATCCCGCAGCCCTCGCCGGACTCCAGCACCCCGCAGTCGCTCGGCCTCGGGCCGCAGGTCGGCTGAGCCCGTCATGTACACGGTCGGGGGCTGCGCGGTTCCGGTGGTGGACGCCCAGGTGCACGTCTGGGACGCCAGCCCGCACAACCAGGCGGCCCCCGCCGGCGAGTCCTACGCGCTGGACCTGCTGCGCCGCCACCGCGAGCTGGACGGCTCCGGGGTCCCCCCGCACGAGGTCGCCCGGGTCACCGAGCACAGCCTCAACCGGGACGTGTTCGGCGACGGGCACGTCGACCGGGCGGTGCTGCAGCCGGTGGTGCTGGGGGACCTGTTCGTGCTGGGGTTCAGCCCGCTGGAGTGGCACGCCGAGATGGCCGGCTGGATGCCCGACCGGTTCGTGCTGTCCGGTGAGCTGGACCCGACCGGCGGCCAGCCCGCCGCCCGCGGGCTGACCCCGCGGGTGCGCCGGTTCGACCTGCGCGGGATCACCCTGTGCGAGCGGCGGCGCCCGACCGGGCAGCTGCCGCTGGGCGACCCCTGGCTGCGCACGGTGCTGGCCCGGTGCGGGCAGGCCGGGGCGGACGTCGTCCACATCGGGGTGGGCCCGTCCACCCGGCCGGCGCCGTGGCGCAGCGCGGAGCCCGCGACCGGCACCCGCGGGACCCGCGACCGCCCGCCGCGGGTGCCGCGCTGGGCCGAGCCGGTCCGGGCCGGGTCGGCCCGGCCGGTGCGTGAGCGGGCCTCGGAGCGGGTCGCGCCGCCCGGGTTCGACGTCGCCCAGTTCCGGGCGCTGGCCGCCGCGCTGCCGCAGATCCGGTTCGTGCTCGGCGCCGGGTGCCTGCCCACCGCCCGGCTGTGCTCGCTGGCCGAGCTGCCCAACGTGCACGTGGTGCTGTCGGAGATCCTGCCGTGGACCGGGTCGCTGGACTTCGCGCACGCCTTCGGCGCGCTGCTGGCGGCCTTCGGGTCGCACCGGCTGCTGTTCGGCAGCGGCTACCCGATGGTCCGGCCGGGCCGGCTGGTGCGGGAGCTGGCCGACTACCGGTTCCCGGCCGAGGTGGTCGGCCGCTACCCGCGCTTCGACGCCGCGGCCGCCCGCGCCGTGCTGGGCGGCAACGCCGCCCGGCTCTACCGGATCCGGCTCCCGGTCTCGGCCTCGGCGCCGGTCGCCGCGGCCGGCGCCTGACCCCCGTTCACGCCCGGCCGGCCCGGCACTCCCCGCGGCCGGCCGGGCGTCTCCACCGACGCCGGGCCGCGGCCGCTCAGAGCCGGTGCAGCCCGGCCAGCACGCGTTCCATGAGCGCCAGCGGGACCCCGCCGGTCGCGTCCGGTTCGGGCGTGCGGTGCACCACGACCAGACCCATCCCGACCATGTCCGACACCAGCACCCGGGCCACCCCGAGCGGGATCCGCAGCAGCGCCGCGACCTCGGCCACCGACCGGGACTGCGCGCAGAGCTCGGCGATGGGCTGGTGGGTGCCGTCCAGCAGCCCGGCCCGGGCGTGCCCGAGCTCGCTGGTGGACACCAGCGTCTCGATGGCCAGGTCGATGTTGGACCGGGTCCGCCCCCCGGTCCGGCTGTAGGGCCGGACCAGCGGCAGGTCGTCGGCGTCGTCGTCGAAGTCGTCAGCCACGGCGGCGCCACCGCCCGGCCATCATCGTGGCGGGCAGCCGGGCACGGCCGGCCGGTGGCCGCGGTCCCCGGCGCTCATTCGGTACCCCGGTTCGCCGGGCTGCCGTTCCGCTCGACCGCGTCCACCCCGTCGGCCACCCCGTCGCCCGCCTCGTCGACCGGCTCGCCGTGGGCGTAGCGGCCCTGGCGGAGCCCGCGCTGGTACTCGCGGAGCCGGCCGCGCACCGCCTCCGGGTTGCGTACCGGCCGCTCGCCGCCCGACTCGCCCGCGGCCGGGATCAGCCGGGCCCGCGGCGCGCGCCGGGGCAGCCCGTTCTCGGTCAGGTACTCCTTGGTCAGCTCGGCGAACTCGCGGGCCGCCAGCCAGCCGTTGTCGATCGGGCCCCATTCGGACACCGCCGGAGTGCGCCGCGCCGGCTGCTCGGGCCGGGCGGTACCGGCCTCCTCATCGCGCCGCTCCTCCGGGACCGACCGCTCCTCCGCCTCCTCGCGCGGCTCGGGCCGGGCCGGCGGCGGGGTGCGGGGTGGTGCCGGGGTGGCCGGGCCGGAACTGTTCGCCGGGCTCATCGCGACCGTGCGCTCGCCCTGCCCGGACCCGTCGGCCCGGTCCGCCGGGTCGGCCGTCTCCGATCGGTTCCCGTTCCCACCGTGCTGGCCGTTCCCGGTGCCACCGGGGGTGCTGCGGTCCCGGTCGTCGCCGTCGGACGGGGCCGGCCGGTCGTCGGCGGGGGCGGCGTCCGGATCGCCGTTCGCGCCCATCTGCAGCCGGAACCAGGAGGTCTTGACCTCGTCGTAGATCGGCACGTCGCGCTCGCCCGCGTCCGGCCCGGGGGGACCGGCGGCGAACAGGTCGGACAGCGGGTCACCGGCGCCGGACGCCGGCTGGGCGGGGCCGGGCTCCGGTTCGGCGGACCGCTGCGGGGGCGCGGGGTTCGGC
>JASLAP010000440.1 GCA_030147065.1 Pseudonocardia sp.
TCGACTGGCCGCGCCCGTCGTCCAGCCCGAGGTCGCCGCGCAGCACGTCCACGGCCACCTCGGGGGCGACCAGGTCGGGGTAGATCGAGGTGACGACCTCGCCGCCGGAGCTGGTCGGGGCGAACAGCCCGGTGACCGCCAGCTGCTGGGTGCGGCGCACCTCGTCGTCGGTCACCCCGGGCGGCTCGAACTTCGTCGCCCCCTCCGACAGCAGGGTGCCCAGGTCGACCGGGCGCCACTGGATCTCGCCGGTGCGCTGCTGGCCGTCCGGGAAGGTCACGGTGAACCGCGGGGCGTAGCCGTGGCCGAGCAGGTACACCCGGGAGCCGTCGAGCCGCAGCGGGCTGTTGACCGCCAGCTCGGCGGGCCGCCAGCTGTCGGTGCGCCCGGCGACCAGGTCGTCGGCGGTCTGGTAGCCGATGGCCGCGGTGTAGGCGGCCGGCTGGCCGTTCGGGTCGAACTCCGCGGTGAAGTCGTCGATCCGGACGCAGAACGGGTCCAGGTCGGTGCCGTCGACGCGCAGCCCGGCCCGGAACGAGTCGTAGCCCAGGATGCCGGTGTTGCAGAACTGGCCGCCGCCGGACAGCACGATGACCTGGCCCTCGTAGCCGAACAGCTTGCCCACCGCGAAGGCCACCAGCAGCCCGATCAGGCTGATGTGGAACACCAGGTTGCCGACCTCGCGCGAGTAGCCCTTCTCGGCGGAGAAGCTGCGGCCGGCGCCGTCCGGCTGCTCGGTGACCCGCCAGCCGCGCAGCCGGGCGCGGACCAGCCCGGCCGCGTCGTCCAGGCCGACCGGCAGCTCGCCGGACCCGTGGTGCGGCAGCCGGGCCAGGTTGCGCGGGACGGCCACCGGGGCGGCCCGCACCGAGCGGGCGTGCTCGACGGTGCGCGGCAGCACGCAGCCCACCAGCGAGACCATCAGCAGCAGGTAGACCGCGGCGAACCAGGGCGCGGCGAAGACGTCGAAGAAGCCCAGGGCGTCCAGCACCGGGCCGAGCGACGGGTTGTCGGTGAGGTACTCGTCGACCAGCCGCTGGTTCAGCGACCGCTGCGGCAGCAGCGCACCCGGCAGCGCGGCCACCGCCAGCAGGAACAGCAGCACCAGGGCGGTGCGCATGGAGGTCAGCCCGCGCCAGGTGTTGCGCAGCAGGGCGAAGCGGTGGCGGCGCGGTGGCGGGTCCGGGTCGGTCGGGACGCGCGGCGGGGCCTCGGTGGACATGGTCAGAGCACCGGGGTGAAGCCGGCGACGGAGACCTGCAGGTCGGCCAGCAGCCCGCCCCACACCCCGGTGACCAGCAGCAGCCCCACCGCGACCAGCAGCACGCCGCCGCCGATCTGGATGGCCCGGGTGTGCCGGCGCAGCCAGCCCAGCGCGCGCACCGCGCGCGAGGCGCCCAGGGCGATGAGCACGAACGGCAGCCCGAGACCGGCGCAGTAGGCCAGGGTCAGCACCACCCCGCGCAGCGAGCCGCCGCCGGTGCCGGCGGCCACCGCGACCACCCCGGCCAGGGTCGGGCCGATGCACGGCACCCAGCCGAGCCCGAACACCGCGCCCAGCAACGGCGCGCCCCACACCCCGGCCCGCGGGACCCAGTGCACCCGGCGCTCGTTCTGCAGGACCGGGATCAGGCCGACGAACGCCAACCCCATCGCGATCATCACGACCCCGCCGACCCGCTGCAGCACGGCCTCGTTGGCCACCAGCGCGTCGGACAGCCAGACCACGCCGACCAGGATCGTGCCGAAGACCACGGTGAACCCGGCGACGAACAGCGCGGCCGCCCCGGCCACCCGCCACTTCCCGGACCGGGCCCGCCCGGCCTCCGCGGCGGTGGCCGGCGGGGTGTCCGCGCCGACCAGCCCGGCCAGGTAGGCGAGGTAGCCGGGGACCAGCGGGACCACGCACGGGGACGCGAAGCTGACCGCCCCGGCCAGCACGGCCACCGCGGCCGCGACCAGCAGCGGGCCGGAGACCGCGAGGGTGGTCGAAGGGTCCATCCCGGACAGGGTATGCCCGGTCGGGGCCGGGCCGCGCGCCGGGTTCTACAAGATGTAGTGCATCACTCGGGCTCGGCCTGCAGCCGCTGCACCAGCGGGATCAGCTCGGACGGCCGGATCTGCAGCAGGTCCACCGCGGCCACCCGGTGCTGCCGGTCGAGCACCAGGGTCGAGGGCACCGAGTTGCGCGGGTAGCCGCTCAGCGCGACCAGCGTCCGGCCGGCCGGGTCGTAGATCGAGTCGTAGGTGACCCCGCGGTCGCGCAGGAAGTCCTCGGCCGCGTCCCGGTCGTCGCGCAGGTCGATGCCGAGCACCGCGGCCCCGGTCTGCTCGCCGACGAACTGCAGGTCGGGCACCTCCTCGCGGCAGGGTCCGCACCACGAGCCCCACAGGTTGAGCACCACGACCCGGCCGGCGTAGTCCTCCAGGCCCACGGTCTCGCCCGGGCGCAGCAGGCTCTCCCCGGAGATGCCGGTGACGGCCCCGCGCGACTCCGGCGGGTCGTAGGTGATGAACGTCTGCCCGCCCGGCGCGACGAACGTGAACTCGGTCCCGGTCGCCACCGCGTCCTGCCCCGTCCCGCACCCCACCACCGCCAGCAGCACCGCCACCAGCACCGCCCCGATCCGACCGGTCATGCGGCGGGCTCGGTGTACTGGACCTGGGTGAGCTCGCGGCCGGTGAACACCAGCGAGGTCAGCGAGGCCAGGCCGCACTGGCGGGTGCGGGGGTCGTGCCAGAGCCGCTGGCCGGTGACGAACCGGCGCAGCGTCCAGATCGGCAGCTGGTGCGACACGCACAGCGCCTCCCGGCCCTCGGCCAGCTCCCGGGCCCGGTGCACCGCGCCCAGCATCCGGTTGGCGATCTCCCGGTACGGCTCGCCCCAGGACGGGGTGAACGGGTTGCGCAGCCACGGCCAGTACCGCGGGTTGCGCAGGGCGCCGTCGCCGACCGCGACGGTCATCCCCTCGAACCGGTTGAGCGACTCCAGCAGGCCGTCGTCGGTGCGCACCTCCAGGCCGTGCATCTCGGCGGCCGGGGCGGAGGTCTCCTGCGCGCGCTGCAGCGGCGAGCTCAGCACCGCGGCCAGGTCGGCCCCGGCCATCGCCTTGGCCACCCGCTCGGCCTGCTCGCGGCCGCGCTCGGAGAGCCGGAAGCCCTCCAGCCGCCCGTAGAGGATGCCCTCCGGGTTGTGCACCTCGCCGTGGCGCAGCAGGTGCACCACCGTGCGGGGCGCCGACGCCGACCCCGAGCTCACTGGGCGGCCTCGGCGGGGCTGGTCGCGGTGGCCGCCGCCCTGGCCGCCGCCGGCAGCGCGTCCGCGATGACCTCGAAGGTCTCGTCGGTCAGCGCCGCGGAGACGAACCAGGCCTCGAACGCGCTCGGCGGCGGGTAGACCCCGCGCTCCAGCAGGGCGTGGAAGAACGCCGGGAACCGCCAGGTCGCCGCGGCCTGGGCACCGGCGAAGTCGTCGACCTCGTCCTCGGTGAAGAACACCGACAGCATGGAGCCGGCGAACTGCACCCGGTGCGGCACGCTCTCCGCGGACAGGGCGTCGTGCAGCAGCTCGCCGAGGCGGGTGGCGTTGGCCGCCAGCGCGGCGTAGACGGCGTCGTCGGCGGCGCGCAGCGTAGCCAGGCCCGCGGCGACCGCGACCGGGTTCCCGGACAGCGTGCCGGCCTGGTAGACCGGCCCGGCCGGGGCCAGGTGGCTCATGTACCGGGCCGGGCCGCCGAACGCGGCCGCCGGCAGCCCGCCCGACATCACCTTGCCGAACGTGTAGAGGTCACCGGCCACGCCGTCCAGGCCGAACCAGCCGGCCGGCGACACCCGGAACCCGGTCATCACCTCGTCGACCACGAGCAGCGCGCCGTGCTCGTGGCAGACGTCGCGCAGGCCGGCGTTGAACCCGGGCCGCGGCGGGATCGCGCCCATGTTCCCGGGTGCCGCTTCGGTGATCACGCAGGCGATCTCGGCGCCGCGCGCGGCGAAGACCGCCCGGACGGCATCCAGGTCGTTGTAGGGCAGCACGACGGTGTCCGCGGCCTGGGCCCCGGTGACCCCGGGGCTGGTCGGCAGCCCGAGCGTGGCGACGCCGGAGCCGGCCTGGGCCAGCAGCGCGTCGACGTGGCCGTGGTAGCAGCCGGCGAACTTGACCACGACCTTGCGGCCGGTGATGCCGCGGGCCAGCCGGATGGCGCTCATCGTGGCCTCGGTGCCGGAGTTGACCAGCCGCACCTGCTGCACCGGGTCGACCCGGCCGATGATCTCCTCGGCCAGCTCGATCTCGGCCGGGGTGGGGGCGCCGAAGGACAGCCCGCTGCCGGCCGCCGCGCGCACCGCGTCGACCACGGCCGGGTGGGCGTGCCCGAGGATCATCGGGCCCCACGAGCTGATCAGGTCGACGTAGCGGTTGCCGTCGGCGTCGGTCAGCCACGGCCCGGTCGCCGACACCATGAACCGCGGTGTGCCGCCGACCGAGGTGAACGCCCGGACCGGCGAGTTCACCCCACCCGGGATGACCGCGCAGGCCCGGTCGAACAGGGCGGCGGAGGTGTCGGTCGCGGTCGGGGACGGTGTACGGCTACCCACACCGCCAGTCTTACAGCCGACCGGCCGGACGGCCCGCGGGGTGGGGCCGGGGTGGCCGAACAGACACCCCGGGCGCCGCCCCGCTCAGCGCTTCGGGTTGGCGAAGAACCGCTGCGAGTCGGGCAGGAACAGGATCACCGTGCCGCCGATCGAGGCGATCAGCACCACGCCGACCAGGGCGAGGCTGCCGCCGTCGGCCGCGCCGCCGGTGACCAGGCCGGCCAGCAGCATCAACGCGAAGCCCGCGGTGAGCAGCGCGACCACGATCCGGGCCCAGTTCTTCCCGGTGAAGGCCAGCACCGCGAACAGGATGTAGATCGCGGCCAGGCCGGCGAACAGCCCGCCCATCACCCGCACGATCGACTCCAGCTGGTCCGGGGTGATCCCGGCCGCGGCGAGCTGGCCGTTCGGGTCGATCGTGGGCAGCACCGAGTCGATGTCCAGCGGGACGGCCAGCAGCAGCACGCCGAGCAGCAGGAACGGCAGCGCGCTCAGGCACAGCAGCACCAGCGACAGCACCATCAGCCCCGGCCGGGACGCCCGCGGCAGCTGGTCGTCGCCGAGCCCGGCCGGGTACGGCGACCCGTACGGGTTGTACGCGAACTGCCCGGGTTGCTGGGCGTAGGGCGGCGGGGCCCCGTACGGCGGCGGCTGCCCGGTGCTGCCGTAGGTGCCCGGTGGGTTGGGTTGGTACGGCTGGCCGCCCGGCGGTCCGGTGGGGCCCTCACCCTGCCCTGGAGTGCTCACATTCACCACGCTACCGGCCGGTCCCCCCGTTCAGAACGCATCAGCGGCGGTTGTGGATGTCCTCCGACATCCGCACCACCGCGTAGTAGAACTCCAGCGTCACCCGCATGAAGGCGAGCAGGAACAGCGACGCGACGGCCCCGACGAGCAGGGTGATCAGGCCGAGCCCGGCACCGAACTGGAACGCGGTGATGACGTAGCCGATGTAGCCCAGCGCGATCAGCACCGTCGCGACGATGTAGAGCACCCGGATCAGACCCGGCGTCGCGAAGTTGTTGAACGAGTAGTCGAACAGCGCGGCGAAGAAGTTCTTGCCCTCGGTCTGCATCTGACCGCCCCCACCGGGACCGCCCGGGCCGCCGGGGTATCCCATGGGCGGGCCACCGGGAGGACCTCCGGGCTGGCCGGGGGGCGGCCCACCCTGCCAGCCGGGCGGCGGCTGGCCGTATCCGCTGCCGTACGGGGGCGGCCCGCCGGGGCCGCCGTACGGCGGCTGCGAGCGGTCACCGGGTGCGCCGGGGTCATAGGACATGCGAGGACCTCCACAGATCAACGGTGCGCGATGCTATACGCCACCTGGGGCCGGAATGCCGCCCGGATGCCCCAGGACGGGTTGCGAACGCGTCACGAAGCGGTGTCAGAGCGAGCGGGCGACTTCCGTCGCCCAGTACGTCAACACGATGTCCGCCCCGGCCCGGCGGATACCCGTCAAGGTCTCGCGGATCGTGCGGTCGCGGTCCAGCCACCCGTTCGCCGCGGCGGCCTCGACCATCGCGTACTCGCCGGAGACCTGGTAGGCGGCGACCGGGACGTCGGAGGCCTCGGCGACCGCGCGCAGCACGTCCAGGTAGGCCATGGCCGGCTTGACCATCACCAGGTCCGCGCCCTCGTCGAGGTCCAGCGCGAGCTCGCGCAGCGACTCCCGGACGTTGGCGCCGTCCTGCTGGTAGGTCTTGCGGTCGCCGCGCAGCTGCGACTCCACGGCCTCCCGGAACGGCCCGTAGAACGCCGAGCTGTACTTGGCGGTGTAGGCCAGGATGCCGACGTCGGTGCGCCCGGCGGCGTCCAGCGCCCGGCGGATCACCCCGACCTGGCCGTCCATCATCCCGCTCGGGCCGAGCAGGTGCGCCCCGGCCTCGGCCTGGGCCAGCGCCATCTCGGCGTAGACGGCCAGCGTGGCGTCGTTGTCGACGCGGCCCTGCTCGTCGAGCACGCCGCAGTGGCCGTGGTCGGTGAACTCGTCCAGGCAGGTGTCGGCCATCAGCACGGTGGCGTCGCCGACCTCGGCGCGCAGGTCGCGCAGGGCGGTGTTCAGCACGCCGTCCGGGTCGGTGCCGGCGCTGCCGGTGGCGTCGCGGCGCTCGGGCACGCCGAAGACCATCAGCCCGCCGACCCCGGCCGTCACCGCCTCGGCCGCGGCCTTGCGCAGCGATTCCCGGGTGTGCTGGACGACCCCGGGCATCGACGCGATCGGCACCGGCTCGGTGGCGCCCTCCTTGACGAACAGCGGCAGCACCAGGTGCCGCGGCGCCAGGTCGGTCTCGGCGACCAACCGGCGCATCGCCGGGGTGGTGCGCAGGCGGCGGGGACGGCGGGTGGGGAACAACGGACACCTCCGGTGCTCGTGAGCGAGTTTCATGGCTATGGCCATGAAACTCGCTCACGACCTGGTCAGCGGCGGCGGGCCTTGGCCTTGCGCGGCGGCGGCAGGGCGCCCTCGGCGCGCAGCTTCGCCGCGTGCGCGGCCAGCGCGTCGACCAGGGCCGGGACCCGGGCCTCGGTCGGCTGGACGTCGACCCGCAGGCCGAACTCGCGCGCGGTCTCCGCGGTCTGCGGGCCGATGCAGGCCACGATGGTGCGGGCGTGCGGCTTGCCGGCGATGCCGACCAGGTTGCGGACCGTCGACGACGAGGTGAAGCAGACCGCGTCGAACCCGCCGGTCTTGATCGCCTCGCGGACCGGGGCGGGCGGCGGCGCGGCCCGCACGGTGCGGTAGGCGGTCACGTCGTCGATCTCCCAGCCGCGCTCCTGCAGGCCGGCGGCCAGGGTCTCGGTGGCGATGTCGGCCCGCGGCAGCAGCACCCGGTCGACCGGGTCGAGCACGTCGTCGTGCGGCGGGAAGATCCCGAGCAGGCCCTCCGAGGAGGACTCCTGCGACTCGTCGGCGTCGGGCACCAGCTCGGGCACGATGCCGAAGCTGCGCACCTTCTCCGCGGTCGCCGAGCCCACGCAGGCGATCTTGACCCCGGAGAACGCCCGGGCGTCCAGGCCGAACTCGGCGAACTTCTCCCACACCGCGCGCACGGCGTTGGTCGAGGTGAACACCACCCACTGGTAGCGGCCGTCGACCAGGCCCTTGACCGCGCGCTCCATCTGGGTGGGCGAGCGGGGCGGCTCCACGGCGATCGTGGGCACCTCCTCGGCGCTGGCGCCGTGCACGGCCAGCCGCTCGGTCATCGCGCCGGCCTGGTCCTTGGTCCGCGGCACCAGCACCCGCCAGCCGTACAGCGCGCG
>JASLAP010000452.1 GCA_030147065.1 Pseudonocardia sp.
CAGCACGTCAAGCACGCAGGTGAACTCCTGCTCGAACACCTGAACGCGGCCGATGCTCTGGGGTCGGCCGGAGGTGGGGACGTCCGCGAAGGGTGAAGGTCGAGCTCAGGGCACAGGCTGACCAACAGGGCCCGGGCTCGGACCTGCCGGACGATGGCTGCTCCGCCACGGCTGCGCGGACGTGCAGGCCTCCAGAGGCCACCCGAAGCCGCAACGGGGGTAGCCCTGCTCGAACCGGATCTGTCCCGGGTGTTCGGCGATTGTGATCGGCACATCATCCCGGTTCATCCCGGTCGAACTGCTCGATCTCCTCAAGCTGGCGCACCGGAAGACGTGGGTGGCCCGGCCGTTGTCCGTGCTGAAGCCACGACTGTTGTGCGACGTCATCCACCACGCCCTGGTCGGCCGGGTGCGGGAGAACCTGGCCGCGGCTGGCGTCGAGGCGGACGTGGGGTTGCACCGTGTCCGCGACCGGGAAGGGCCCCGGGTTGATCTTGCCGCCGCGGGTACGTAGCTGAGTGTGATATCGGTGCGTGACCTCATCCTGGCCTGTGGCTGACTGGTTCAAAGATCGCATGGCGCAGACTGGGCACGCGATCATGAAAAGTGGTGTGCGACGACATGCGGGTCTGGGCCCCATATCTGCAGGTCGTGAAGCCTGTTGCGGAATGACGAGAAGTACTGAGAGATCTGGATCTTCGTCCGGCTTACAGGCCAGCTCGTCCGCCTCAAGCCTGTGAGCTGCGGAAACGCGCTGAGGGATCGTCGCGTGGGCACAAAATGGGCACAAGAAATCTCGCCCAGCTTTCGATCATCCGATGTGGATGGTTAGAGCGCCCTGCTGATTTGTCACGTTGCGTAGCCGCGCAGAGGCGTCGGCGTCGGTAGGAAGTCGCAGCCGGGGGACGCGATGCGTCAGCGAGCCGGGCCGTCCGGCCGCGGGATGGGCCTGGCTGAGGGTGCCGTCGGAGCGGGTCGGCGGCTGTGGGGCGTCGCGGTGAAGCCCAGGGCGCCGTCGATGGCGTCGCGAGTGCGGTCCTCGGAGTCGGGCCACAGGTGGTCGTAGGTGTCGAGGGTTTCCGCGGCTGTGGCGTGACCGAGTCGTGCCTGCACGGTCTTGATGGACTCGCCGTGGCGGATGAGCAGCGAGGCGAAGTAGTGGCGCAGGTCGTGGAATCCGGTGCCGCGGCGTGCGCCGGCCGCGGCGACGGCGGGGCGCCATATCTCGCGGGAGAACCTGGTGCGGTTGAGCGCGTTGCCCTGGTCGTCGGTGAACAGGAAGCCGTCGGGGTGGGTGACGGGGTAGCGGTTGAGGTGCTGTCGTAGTGCTCGGGCGACGACGTCGGGGAGGGGCACCGTGCGGTGCGATGCCCGGGTCTTCGGTGGGCCGAGGAACGGCGGCTGGCGGGCGATGAGGATGAGCTGCTGGTCGACGCGCAACGTCTGGTTGTCGAGGTCGACGCGTTCGTTGCTGAGCCCGAAGCACTCGCCCTGGCGTAGCCCGGTGCCGGCGGTGAGGATGACCAGAGCGCGGTAGCGCTCCGGCACGGCGTCGGCCAGGGCATGCACGGTGGCTGTGCTCAGCGGAGCGACCTCGGTTGGCAGCCGCTTGGGGAGCTTGGTGCCTTCGCAGGGGGAGCTGCCGACGAGATGGTCGCGCTGGGCGGCTTTGAAGATCGCGGCGAGGATGCCGTGGATGACCTGAACGGTGGCGGGGAGAGGTTGCGGGCGAGCTTGCCGACCCAGGCCTGGATCTCGCCGTGGCGGATGGTGGACAGCCGGCGATCGCCGAAGTACGGGTAGACGTGGCGGCGGAGGTGCGTCTCGACGTGTGCGCGGGTGGTGGGACGGTGGATCTGGGCTTCGCGCCAGGTCTCGGCGAATTCGCGCAGGGTTGTGGGGTCGTTGGGGTCGACGTAGTTGCCGCGTAGGGCGTCGGCGGTGGTGGTGGCGAGGAAGCGCTCGGCGTCGACTCGGCGGCGGAAGGCCTTCTTCTGCTGGCGTCCGTCGGGGGCGCGCCAGCGGGCGATCCAGGAGACGGTGCGTTTGCCTGCATGTCGTTCGACGCTGCCCATTGAGTCGGCTCGGTTGGGCTAGGAAGCGCCACCCGCTGTGGTGCTCGGCGCCGGGACCCGGGGGACCACGAGGCAGCGGCCTCGCTTCACGTGGGCTCCTGAGTCAGTTGTCCCGCTTCGAGCGCGTCGCCACATGCCGTGCAGTGCACCTTGGCCACGAACTCGTGTCCGCAGGTGTGGTCGAACCGCACCGGGTCGTCACCGTGCCTGACGTGCTCGTGGCCCCAGCGCTTGAGGGTGAGCAGTACCGGTGCCAGGTCGCGACCGGCGGCGGTCAGTCGGTACGCGTAGCGCGGTGGCCGCTGGCTGTACTGCTCGCGGGCGATCACGCCGTGCTCGACGAGTTTCCGAAGCCTCGTCGCCGCGATGTCCCGCGGTGCCCCGGTGTTGCGCACGATCTCGGTGAAGCGCTGCTGGGCGTAGAACAGCTCGCGCACGATCAGCAGGCTCCACCGATCGCCGACGACCTCCAGCGCGTCGGCGATCGTGCAGTCCCTGGGGGTCTCCTCGGCGGGTGCTGTCGGCACGGTCACAGTCTCGCACAGTGGGTTGTGCTTTCAAACCGAGGCCTTCACGATGATGTCAGTTTGAAAACACGACTCACTGGGGAGGGCTCATGTCCGCTGTCCGGACGGCACCGCTCGACGACTCCGAGCAGGCCGGCGGCCGCCGTGGGTCACAGGCCGTTCGCGGCGCCCGCGCACGCACCGGTGCCGCCACAGGTGATCGACTGGATCGGCGATGAGCACCCGGGCGGCACCCCCGGCCGGAGAGGTCTCGCACGGGGTCGCCACCAGGACCACCGCACTGCTGTGCGTGGCCGCGTTCATGACGATGCTGGACCTGTTCATCGTGAACGTGGCGTTCGCATCGATCGGCGAGACCTACTCCGGGTCCTCGTTGGCCGGACTCAGCTGGGTCCTCAACGCCTACACCGTCGTGTACGCCGCGTTCCTCATCCCCGCGGGCAGCCTCGCCGACCGGTACGGACGCAAACAGGGATTCCTCGTCGGGCTGGGACTGTTCACGCTCGCCAGCCTCGGATGCGCGGCAGCGCCAACGTTGGAGGCCCTGATCGGCTTCCGGGTCGCTCAGGCGGTCGGTGCGGCGGTGCTGACCCCGGCGAGCCTCGGGCTGATCCTCAGCGTGCTACCCGCGGCGCGTCGTGCCGGCGCCGTGAAGATCTGGGCCGTCACCTCCTCGTTCGCGGGCGCGCTCGGGCCGGTCGTCGGAGGTCTGCTGGCCGAGGTTTCGTGGCGGTGGGCGTTCCTGCTCAACCTGCCCATCGGCCTGATCGCGCTCGTGGTGACCGCCCGCCTGATCCCCAAGGGCGCGCCGTCCTCACGGACGCGCGTCCCCGACCCGGTGGGCGCGATCGCGATCGCGGTCGCTGTCGGCGCCGTGTCACTGGGTCTGGTGATGGCCGCCGAGTGGGGGTGGTGGTCGGGTCGGATGCTGCTGACCGTCGTGCTCGCCGTGCTCGCCTCGGCGCTGCTCGTCCACCGCGTCCGGACGCACCCGGCGCCGGTGATGTCGCGGAGGCTGTTCCGCGTGCCCAGCTTCAGCATCGCCAACGTCACGATCCTGATATTCACCAGTGCCTTCAGCGCCGTCTTCCTGAGCGTGTCGTTGTGGCTGGGGACAGCAGCCGGCTACGGCCCGCTCCAGACGGGGCTGGCCCTGCTTCCTGGCCCGTTGGCCGTGCCGCTCTTCGCGGCCCTGACCCAGCGCTGGGCCGGAGGTGCACCGCCCAGGTACGTCGTCTCCGCCGGCCTCGCGATCTTCGGACTCGGCTCGCTGCTGCTGGCGACCAGGGGCGGAGCGCTGTGGTTCCCCGACATGCTGCCCGGCTGGATCATCATCGGCGTGGGCATCGGGATCGCCATGCCCACCCTCATCGGTGTCGCGACCGCCGACCTGTCACCGGCGGACGCGGCCACCGGGAGCGCAGTGGTCAACACCGCCCGTCAGGCGGGCTACGCCCTGGGCGTCGCGGGCCTCGTGGCGATCCTCGGCAACCGGGCGAGCCTGCACGCCGGCGGGGCGTTCCAGGACGGCTGGATCTTCGTCACCGCCCTGGTGCTCATCAGCGCGGTGACCGCACTCCGCATCCGGCCGCGCAGCGGCCACGACAAGGGCCAGGTGACGCAGCGATGACGAAAGAGCCCCAGCTCCTGACGGAAGCCACGGACCCCGACGTCCTCTCACCGGAGGCAGGCGCCGGGATCCTCGCGAGCGCCCCGTGGCGGCGGTTCGGTGTCTTCGGCGACAGCCTGTCGCTCGGCGTCGGGGATCCGACGCCCGGATACGACGACCTGGGATGGCCCGCTCGGGTGGAGCGCGTACTGCGGCGGGTCGATCCTGACCTCGCGTACCTCAACACCGCGAAGGTCGGCGTGACGACCGCGCGGGCGCTCGCGGAGCAAGCGGAGCGGATCGAGGAGTTCGGCCCGGATCTCCTGCACCTCAACAGCGGTGCGAACGACATCATGCAGCGCAAGCCCGACTGGAGCCGGATCGAGGACGACCTCCGCGCCATGTACGAATGGGCGAAGGAGACGGGTGCTCAGTTGAGCGTGTTCACACTCGGTCGTGCCTTCTCGATCCCCGCGTTCCCCGACTTCAGCGACCGCGTCGCCCGCCTCAACGACATCACGCGCACACTGGCGGCGGAGTACGGCGCGGTCGTCGCCGACTGCTGGGACCACTCGCTGAACGATCGTCCGGACCTGCTCAGCGAGGACCGCATCCACTTCGCCACGACGGGACAAGCGGTCATCGCCAGCATCATGATCAGGACGCTCGGAACGACAACCCACAACGCCGGAATTCCGCTAACCGCAGCGTCGCCGGCAGGCCGAGCCCGGGGAAGGACGAGGGCGGGAACGAGGTGACCTCGACGATCAGGCTGCCCTCGATGCGCAGCACGTCGAGGTTGAACGGGTGGAACCGCGACTGCCCCGGCCGGGGCAGGTAGTTCGCTGTTCGCTGCGTCGACGGTCACCTCCAGCACGGCGCCGAGGGTGATTCCAGCTCTTGAGCTGGCCATTCCCGCGCTCACCCGGACCGCGCCGGGCGACATGTGCGGCGTTGACCCGCTGGTCCTCGGCACCGCGGCCTCGCCGAGGTGCTCCTCGGCGGTCGGCGAAGTCTATGTCCAGCAGCTGGTGGTGCGGAGCGAGACGGTGACGTCGCCGCGGCCCGGGCAGGTCCAGGTCGCGGCTGCGCCGGAGGGCAAGAGAGGCGTCGTGCGTTGCCGTCCTCGACGGCACCTCTATCTACCTTCGGCCGGTCGAGCTGCGTTCCCTGACCCTGGCCGATATCGGGTCGGTCGACCACCACCTCGATGGACGCCACTCGGCGGGGCGTGGTTCACAAATCGCCCGGTGACGAGGTGTGGAAGGCGATCTCGGAAATCCAGCTACCTGACGCAGAACCGGGACGTCCCGGGGTGTCCAGCAAGGAGGAGCGCTCAACACGACCTCGCCATGCCACCGGCTCTCGCCGAGACCGCCGTGCAGCGCGGGCACGGCGTAGCGTCGTCGTGTGCCCCCTACCACGCGCCGTGCAACGGCGGGTTGGGATGGCCACTTGGTACTGCTCTACCGCACTGAGCGGGAGCGACTGATCGGGTTGGCGGAGTGGATGCGCCATGGGGTGCGACGCGGCGAGAAGGTCGTTTACGTCGAGCCCGGCGACGCCGGACACGGCTCGGTGGTGGTCGAACTGCGCGAGCACGGCATCGATACCGATGCGCTGCGTGCCGAGGGCCGGCTGGAGGTTCTGTCGCCCGAGGTCTACTACGGGGTCGGGGCACCTACGGCGGTGGTTGACCGGGCCTTGGCCGACGGGTTCCCGGCCGTGCGGATCTCCGGTGCGGCCGCGTCAGCGCTGGCCGTGGTCACTGCAGCCGGCCACCGCGACATCGAGTGGGGCGTTGAGCGGCTTTGCCGCACGCGCCCGGTGTCCGCGCTGTGCCAGTACGCCTACCCGGCCGCTGCCGGTCCGGTGCTGCGCGCTGCGCTGGACATGCACCCGAGCGGGTTCCGCGAGCTGTCCCTCGCTGGATGCGGTACCGGCTCGACCCTCGCCCTGCACGGCAGGGTGGACATCACCAACGTCGACGTGCTGACTTGCCTGGTGACCGCCGCGGCGGGCAGTGCTGCCGCGGCGGGGCTCGGCCGACTGCATGTCGATCTGGCCGAGGTCGGTCACCTCGCGGCCGCCGCTTGCCAGACCGTCGCGCAGGCTAGCGAGTCGTTCCGCAGCTCGGGTGGAAGCCTGCTGCTCGTCGGTGCCGACCCGGCTGTTGAGCAGGTACTGCGGCTCTGCGGACTGGCCGAGCTGCCCGGCGTCGAGCTGGTCGCCGCGTCCTGACGCCGGTCATCGTGACGGCATGAGTTGATCTTCTCGGAGGGCCACGCGAGCGGTACCGCTCGCCACCCGGTCAAGATGATCTCCGACGTACGGGACCACAGGCTGCGGACGGCGGCCACCACGACGTCCCCCGTGAAGCCGTGGAGCGGCCCACCCAGCCAGAAGATCACCTTGAGCAGGAGGGCCAGAACCGACCGCCCAGGAAACCTCAGGAGAACGAGCGTGATGGCCGAGACCACCCGCGCCGACCGCAACGGCGACGTCATCCCGTCGCCCACGTCCGACATCGGCGGGCCAGACCTGGGACGAGATGAACGCGACGGCAGCTGGTAGCTCGCCCATCCTCATCTGATGCGGCTGCGGGCGGTGGTGAGCGGGCGACCTCGGCGTCGTGCCGGGTCCGGGCCCGGTGGAGCGACCCGGCCGGGCTGTGGAACCGGGATGTCATCCCGGCACGACCACGGGTTCGCGGGCTGGCGGGACCACGGCGCCCGGAGCTGCCGTGGCCGGCCGCGCGTACGCCATTGCGACCAGCAGCCCACCGGCGGCGGCGGCGATGACGGTGATGATCCAGCCAGCGGTGTGGACGCCCTGGTACTCGGCCAGCAGCCCGAATCCCAGCGCTACCGGCAGGAACGCGATCCAGGTGAAGGTGCTGACCCCGGAGGCCACGCCGGCGCGGACACCGGAGGGCACCGCGTCGTTGAGCAGGCGCGAGGTGTGGATGCCGGCCGCGACGATCAGCAGCGCGAGGACGATCTGCGCGGCGGTGACGACGACGACGTCGGTACTGGTGGTGATCACCAGGCCGGACACCGGCATGAGCGCGGCGACCGCGATGGCGGTGCGCGGGCGGTCGAGGTGGATCCGGCCGGCGAGGAGCCCGCCGAGGCCGAGGGCGGAGGTGAGCCCGGCCCAGTGCGGCCCGTACAGCACGGCCGGCGCCGCCAGCGCGACGAGCCACAGCGGGCCGAACTCGAGGACGACCTGCAGGACGAGACCGGTCAGGACGGACAGGGTGACGATCGGCAGCAGCCGGCCTCGGCGGGTCAGCGTGCGGTAGGTCAGCGCGACGTGCGCGCGCAGCGAGGTGGCCTCGGCCGCCCGGTGCAACCGGGGCTCGGAGAAGCGCGCCAGCGTGAGGATGGACAGCGCCACGACCGGTACGGTCAGCAGGTAGGTGAACCGGGTGCCGGCGATCTCGGCGAGGACACCGCCGAGCAGAGCGCTGGTCACCAGGGCCGCGCTGTTGACCAGCCGGATGCGGCCGATGGACCTCTCGAACGCCGCGCTGTTGCCGGTCTCCTCGACGACGGTGTCGTAGACGATGGAGTCGATCGTCCCCGAGCCCAGCGCGAAGGACACGCCCAGGACCAGCGCGCTGAGGATGTAGGTGGGCACGTCGTGGCTGAGCCCACCGATCAGCGCGCTGACCGCCAGCGCGGCGTTGGCCGCCATCAGGACCCCGCGGCGGCTCCACCGGTCGGCGAGGATCCCGGAGGGCACCTCGAGGACCGGCACCACCGCGGCGTACGCGGCGGCCATCAGGCCGATGCTCGCCGCGTCGAACCCGATCTCGTTCATGAACAGCTTCTCCACGGAGACCCAGAAGACGAGGCCTTGCAGGAACGTGGCCAGGTGCAGCGGGCGCAACCGCCGCTGCAGCGGGCTCGCGGGTCGCAGGATGGTGAACATGGCGGTCGCCTCCGGTCGTCGGGATCGCGGGGACATCGGAGCCGGCGCACGACCCTCGACACCTCGCTCGTCCACATCCCGACCGACGGCGGTGCCCCGGATGTCGAGGACTGGCGACCGGGTCCGATGTCACCGGTGAGCAGGCACCCGGCAGGGGTGCGGTCGATCGTGAGGAGTGGCTGTGAAGTTCCTGCTGATGATCTGGAGCAACCCGCAGAACTGGGACGCGCTGTCCCCGGCCGAGCAGCGCGCGCTGGAGGGCGACCCGGTCGCCGAGCACGCCGCGCTGGACGCGGCCCTGATCAGCTCCGGCGAGCTGGTGCTCTCCGCCGCGCTCGCCGACCCGGTCACCACCCGCACCGTGCGGGTCCGCGACGGGGCCTTGACCAGCACCGACGGCCCCTACGCTGAAGCCAGGGAGCATCTGATGGGCTACTACATGGTCGAATGCGACTCGCTGGAGCGGGCCACCGCGATCGCCGCGCAGATCCCGGACGCCCGGTGGGACCGGGTGGAGATCCGCCCGGCCATGGACGTCGCCGGCCTGGAGATGTGACCGGCATGGACGGCGCCGGGGACGTCGGGGCCACGTTGCGCGAGCTGGCGCCCCAGGTCCTCGGGGCGCTCGTACGTCACCACGGCCGGTTCGACGCGTGCGAGGACGCCGTGCAGGAGGCGCTGCTCGCCGCCACCGTCACCTGGACCGAACGCGGCATCCCGCAGAGCCCGCGGGGGTGGCTGATCACCGTGGCCGCGCGCCGGCTCGCCGACCAGTGGCGCAGCGACGCCGCCCGACGCAAGCGCGAAACGACCGCCGCGGCGAGGGAACCACTGCAAGAGCAGGTGACCGGGGCAGCCGCGGCCGCCGCCACCGACGACAGCCTCGCGCTGCTGTTCCTGTGCTGCCACCCCGCCTTGTCCCGACCGTCGCAGGTCGCGCTCACGCTGCGCGCCGTCGGGGGGTTGACCACCGCGCAGATCGCTCGCGCGTTCCTCGTCCCCGAGACGACGATGGCGCAGCGGATCAGCCGCGCCAAGCAGCAGATCACCGCCGCCGGCGCCCGGTTCCGGATGACCGACCACGAGCGGGCCGAGCGGCTCGGGGCGGTGCTGCACGTGCTGTACCTCGCGTTCACCGAGGGCTACACCGCGACGTCAGGGCCCGACCCGCTGCACGTCGAACTGACCGGCGAGGCCATCCGCCTCACCCGCGAAGTGCGGCGGCTGCTCCCCGACGACGGAGAAGTCGCCGGTCTGCTCGCCCTGATGCTGCTCACCGACGCACGCCGCCCGGCCCGGGTCGGCTCCGACGGCGAGCTGGTCCCACTCGCCGAGCAGGACCGCAGCCGGTGGAACCACGCCCTGGTCCGGGAGGGCGTCGCGCTCATCACCGAGAGCCTGGCCCGCGCTCCGGTCGGCCCGTTCCAGATCCAGGCGGCGATCGCCGCCGTGCACGCCGAGGCCACCCGGGCCCAGGACACCGACTGGCCGCAGATCCTCGCGCTCTACGACCTGCTCGCCCGATCGTCGGCGAACCCTGCGGTGCAGCTCAACCGGGCCGTCGCCGTCGCCATGGTGCACGGCCCGCAGGCCGGCCTCGCCGCGCTCGCCGACCTCGACACCGACCGCTACATGTCCGGTCATCACCGTCTGCACGCCGTCCGCGCTCACCTGCTGGAGCAGGCCGGCGACCCCGAGGCGGCACGAGCCGCCTTCGAGCAGGCCACCCGCCGGGCAACGAGCATCCCCGAGCAACGCTACCTCCGGACCCAGATGACCCGACTCACCGGAGACACCCGGGAAACCCCGGACGGCACCGGACCGAGCGGTTCCGCGACCGGCCGTGGGCGAAGCGTGGCACCCGAACGCTGACCACCACGACGGTCCCGACTAGG
>JASLAP010000470.1 GCA_030147065.1 Pseudonocardia sp.
CGGCCCCGGCGTCGCTCGCCGACATCTACCACGGCATCCGGACGGAGCAGCAGCCATGACCACGGCGACCGGCACGGCGACAGCACCGACAGCGGGCACGAGCACCGGCAGCAAGGTGCTGGCCCTGGCGCTGAGCGAGACGCGGCTGATGCTGCGCAACCGGACGGTGGCGGTGTCGGCGGTGTTCATCCCGCTGGTGATGGGGGCGTTCTTCGCCTACAGCTTCACCGGCAACGGCGGGGAGGACCCGTCGCCGTTCGTGTTCGCGCTGGTGGCGGCCTCCCAGCTGGCCGTCGTGGTGGGGATGACCGTCTACGTCACCACCACGCTCACGGTCGTCGCGCGCCGCCACACCAGGGTGCTCAAGCGGCTGCGCACCAGCGGCATCTCCGACGCCGGCCTGCTGGCCGCGATCATCGCCCCCACGGTGGCGGTCGGGCTGCTGCAGCTGGTGCTGTTCGTGCCGTTCAACGCCTACATGGGCATGCCGGTGCCGGCCGACCCGCTGGCGCTGGCGCTGGCCGCGCTCGGCGGTCTAGCGCTGGCCGTCGCCGCGGCGCTGGCCACGACGGTCGTCACCGCGACGCCGGAGCGCGCGCAGATCACCACGCTGCCGCTGGTGTTCCTGATCCTGGGTGCCGCGATCGCGGTGGCGGTCATCCCGGCCGACGGCTGGTGGGGGCTGCTGGCCCTGGTGCCCGGGGCGGCGATCGGCGAGCTGGCCGGGTACGGGCTGGCCGGCGGGGCCTGGGGCCCGGGCCTGGCCGGGCTGCCGGCCGTGCTGCCGGCGCTGGTCGCGCTGGTCGTCTGGCCGGTGGTGTTCGGCCTGCTGGCCAGGCGGTCGTTCCGCTGGGACCCGCGCACCTAGGCCGCCTCCCCACGAGCTCTGCTCAGCGCCGGGTGTCGGCCCGGTGGAAGTTCAGGTGCGCCCGCGAGGGCGTCGGCCCCCGCTGCCCCTGGTAGCGGGAGCCGACGCCCTCGCTGCCGTAGGGGCGCTCGGCCGGGTTGGACAGCCGGAACAGGCACAGCTGGCCGATCTTCATGCCCGGCCACAGCTTGATCGGCAGGTTGGCCACGTTGGACAGCTCCAGCGTGATGTGGCCGCCGAACCCGGGGTCGATGAACCCGGCCGTGGAGTGCGTCAGCAGGCCCAGCCGGCCCAGGCTGGACTTGCCCTCCAGGCGCCCGGCCAGGTCGTCGGGCAGCGAGACCGACTCGAAGGTCGAGCCGAGCACGAACTCCCCGGGGTGCAGCACGAACGGCTCCTCGCCGTCGGGCTGCACCAGCGAGGTCAGCTCGTCCTGCTGCTCGGCCGGGTCGATGTGGGTGTAGCGGTGGTTCTGGAACACCCGGAAGAACCGGTCGAGGCGCACGTCGATGCTGGAGGGCTGCAGCATCGCCTCGTCCCACGGGTCCAGGACGAGGCGCCCGGACTCCAGCTCCTTGCGCAGGTCGCCGTCCGAGAGCAGCACAGGGCCAACCTAGATGGCCGCCGGGCTCAGCCCTCGGAGGGGGCCGAGTCGTTCTCCTCCTGCGGCGCGGGCCCGGGCTCGACCAGCAGCTCCGGCTCCGGCTCGGTGCTCGGCAGCAGCGGGGAGGACGTGAGCCCGAACATCCAGGCCACGGCCTGCTCGACGCGGGCGGCCTCCAGCCCGTCCGAGGGCTCGGAGACCGTGCACGGCGTGGCCGCGAGCACCTGGCGGACCGTGGTCATCACCGCGGGGCTGAGGATGCTGCGGATCGAGTCGCCCGGCTCCTGGACGTGCGGCCCGTCGACCAGGACGGCGGGGGTGCCGAGGCCGGGGGCGTCGGTGACGAGCTCCTGGTCGTCGGAGACGAGCACGCAGCTCGCCGCGATGAGGCGGACGAGGTCGGCCAGCGGGAGGTTGCGCACTACGGTGGCGCGCGGGTTCTGCAGCAGCGGGTAGGCGGCGCCGTGCGCGGCCAGCGCGCCGTATAGCACGACCTCGATGTCGGGCTCGTGGTCCAGCAGGTCGGGCAGGCCGGCGAGCACGCCGAGGGAGTCGGGCCGGTCGAGGCCGACCAGCACCAGCCGGGGCAGCCCGCCGCCGTGCACCCGCCGGACCAGCCGGGCGATGCGCAGGTCGGCGGCCTGCGGGTTGGCCGACATCGTGTCGCCGACGGCGATCGCGTTGGGCCCGACGGTGGCGCCCGCGGTGCCGCGGGTGACCAGGAACAGCGACGCCAGCTGGCCGATGATGCGGCGGTTGGCCTCCTGCGGGAACGGGCAGAGCAGGTCGTCGGTGGCGGTGCCGGACTGCAGGTGCACGACCGGGATCTGCCGCCAGAAGGCGACCTGCGCGGCCATCGCCGCGGTCATCCCGCCGCCGTAGACCATGATCGCCGAGGGGTCGAGGTCGACCATGAGCTCGTCGAGGCTGTTCATCAGCATGGCGCCGACCGCGGCCGGGTGCGGCCCGGCCATCGGGCCGGGCATGCGGGTGATCTCGGCCGGGACGCCGAGGGACTCGTAGGCCTCGTGCACGGCCATCGCGTCCGGGCCGGCCGCGACGGTGAGGGCGCGGATGCGGTCGGCGTCGACGAACGCGGTGGCCACCGGGGCCAGCCGGGCGACCTCGGGGCGGCTGCCGGCGATCAGGAGCACGTCGTGGTCGTGGTCCTGCACCGGGAGCGCACCCAGCTGTGGGTCGAACTCCGTCATACTCGGGTCCTATTCGGCCGGGGAGCGGGCCTTGCGGGTGCCACAAGTGTGAACTGTGGGTAGACCCGGCGTCGAGGCCGTATCCCAATCCGCGGTCGGCGGAGCCGATTACCACCCTGTTGGGTGAACCAGGGGAGGCCGGATGGTCACCCAGAGTCAGGTGCTAGGCTTGCTGCAGCACCCTGCGGATGTAGTTCAATGGTAGAACATCAGCTTCCCAAGCTGAATACGCGGGTTCGATTCCCGTCATCCGCTCCAACCACGAAGGCCCAGGTCAGCGGGTGTCCACCCCGGACCTGGGCCGTCGTCGTCGGCGGCGGACCGGTGCGCCGATCAGGTGGTCCCGCGGCCGGATCGGGTCCGCGCACAACCGGCCGGCCCGGTCGTCCCGTCCCGGGGTCGTGCTGCGCCTCCTCCTGCTGACCGTCACTCCGGCCACCCCGCCGCCCCCGGACCCGACCGCCCTGCTGGGCTGGTGGCAGGTGGTGGGGACGGGGG
>JASLAP010000486.1 GCA_030147065.1 Pseudonocardia sp.
GCGGCGCGGGGGGGCCCCCCCCCCCCCGGCCCCCCCCCCCCCCCCCCCCCCGCGGGGGGGTCCGGTCTCCCGCCCCCCCCCCCCCCAAACCCCCCCCCCCACGACCGTCCTTGAGCGGATGGCGGGGGGCGTCGAGGTAGGCCATACTCCGAATGGCCTAATCTGACGGTGCTCGGGAGGCGGCATGCCGAACCGGAGCGCGATGGTGTTGCATCGTGACCCGGTCCTGCTCGCCGTCCTGGGCGTCGCCGTACTGGCCGGCGCCGGTTACCTCGTGGGGCGGGGGGAGTCGGCGGCGGGGGTGACCGGCTTCGGAATCGGTCAGACGGTGCTCAACGTGGTGCTGGCCGTGCTGTGCCGGCGGGTCGCCCGGATGCCCGGCCTCCCGCGACCGATCCGGCGGTTCTGGACCGCCTTCGCCATCGGCGCACTGTTCGCCGGGGTGTGCGATCTGATCCAGGTGATCCTGAACCTGGACGATCCCGCGCCCCTGTCCGTGGTCACCGGAACCGTGCACCAGATCGGGATCCTCGTCGGCGTCGCGTTCCCGATCTGGGGAATGCTCCTGTTGCCCGACGTCGCCGGCTCCCGCCGCGAGCAGTTGCGGTTCTGGCTCGACGCGAGCACCGTGATGGTCGGCGCCGCGGCATTCGCCTGGTACTTCTCCTTCGGTGCCGGCCTGGACAGCGCCGACCCGGGCAGCCTCGCCCTTCCGGTGCTGATCATGGCCGCGGGGCTGGTGGCGTGCTTCGCGGTGGTGAAGCTGCTGCTCACCGGGGCCGCCGGATTCGTGAGGGAGGCCGCGTTCTGCGGCGCTGTGGGCATCGGGCTGGAGGGCCTGAGCGGCGGGATCATCCCGACGATGACGCAATCGCCATGGCTGCCCCTGGCGGTCGCGGCGCAGATGCTGCCGGCCGCGCTGGTCGTCTTCGCGCCGCGGGTCCAGGAGCTGCGGGTCCGCGCGGCGCCCGAGCTGATGGCCCCGGCGCCGAAACGGCCCTACAGCCTGCTGCCCTACCTCGCCGTCGCGTCGACCCTGACGTTGCTGGTGGTGGCGCTCGCCGACGGTGGGATGGCGTCGGGTGTGTGGGGTGTGCTGATCGGTGTCGTGCTGAGCACCGGCCTCGTCGTCGCCCGTCAGCTCGACGCGTTCGCCGAGAACGCCGGCCTGCTCGCCCAGCTCGACGCCAGCTTCCGGGAACTCCGCCGCCAGGAACAGCTCCTGCGTCACCAGGCCTCGCACGACCATCTCACCCAGCTCGCCAACCGCACCCTGTTCACCGAACGCACCAGGCTGGCCACGGACACGACCGACGGTCTGATGACCATCGTCATGATCGACCTCGACGACTTCAAGCCCATCAACGACGCCCTCGGCCATCACATCGGCGACGCGGTGCTCGTCGCCGTCGGCGACCGGCTCCGCGGCTGCGTCCGTCCCGGCGACACCGTGGCCCGGCTCGGCGGGGACGAGTTCGCCATGCTGCTCCCGGCCACCAGCCGGGCCGACGGGCTCGGCATCGTGGAACGGATCACCGCCGCCCTCACCGAGCCCGTCGACGTGCACGGCCACCTGCTGCACGTCCACGCCAGCACCGGCGTGGCCACCGGGACCCCCGACGACCCCGAGACGCTGCTCCGCGACGCGGACGACGCCATGTACGCCGCCAAACGGGACGGCAAGGCCAGTCAGTCCCGGCACCGTGCACGACGGCCGTCCTCGACGTCGTCCTGACCGGCCTCGGACGGCAGCTCCTGCCGGTACTCCGCCGCGACGCCGCCGAGTACCGGCGGCGGGCTCAGCCGACGACGGTCCAGGTGTCCCGGCCGTTGAGCAGCGCCTGCAGGTCGGGGCTCGGGTTGGCCTGCTTCGCCTGGCCGACCTGGGCGCGCGCGGCGTCGTCGTAGGTCGGGCGGGCGACCTGGCGGAAGATCCCGGTCACGGTGTGGGTGAGGTCCTGGTCCGACAGCCGGGACAGCGCCCAGGCCAGGTTGTGGTCGGTCTCGTCGTGGACCACGATCTGGTCCACGCGGACCTCGTCGGTCTTGGCGACCGACAGCCCGAAGCCCTCCTGCACGACGGCGTAGGTGCCCAGGCCGTCGTCGTCCTTCGGGCCGAACCGGATCGGCTCGCCGTGGGTGAGCGGGATCAGCCGCTCGGCCGCCTCGTCGCCGCGGCGCAGCACGTCGAAGCTGCCGTCGTTGAAGATCGGGCAGTCCTGGAAGATCTCCACCAGGGCGGTGCCGCGGTGCGCGGCCGCGGCCTGCAGCACGGCGGTGAGGCCGGCCCGGTCGGAGTCGATCGCCCGCCCGACGAACGACGCCTCGGCCCCGAGCGCCACCGAAACCGGGTTGAACGGGTGGTCCAGCGACCCCATCGGGGTCGACTTGGTGATCTTGCCGACCTCGCTGGTCGGCGAGTACTGGCCCTTGGTCAGCCCGTAGATCCGGTTGTTGAACAGCAGGATCGTCATGTTGACGTTGCGGCGCAGGGCGTGGATCAGGTGGTTGCCGCCGATGGACAGCGCGTCGCCGTCGCCGGTGACGACCCAGACCGACAGGTCGGGCCGGGTGACCGCGAGGCCGGTGGCGATGGCCGGAGCGCGCCCGTGGATGGAGTGCATCCCGTAGGTGTCCAGGTAGTACGGGAACCGGCTGGAGCAGCCGATCCCGGACACGAACACGGTGTTCTCGCGGCGGATCTTCAGCGTCGGCAGGAACTGCCGGACGGCGGCCAGCACGGCGTAGTCACCGCACCCCGGGCACCAGCGGACCTCCTGGTCGGAGGTGAAGTCCTTGGCGGTCTGCTTGTCCTCGGTGGTCGGGACGCCGTCGAGCCCGCTCAGCTGCGGCAGGCCCAGGTCGATCGCGGTCATGCGGGAACTCCCGTCGGGTGATCATCGAGGTGGCGCAGGAACAGGTCCTGCAGCTCCTCGGCCTTGAACGGCAGGCCGGACACCGTGGTGTAGCTCTGCGCGTCGACCAGGTAGCGGGCGCGCAGCAGCAGCGAAAGCTGGCCCAGGTTCATCTCGGGCACCAGCACCGTGCGGTACCGCCCGAGCACGTCGCCGAGGTTGGCCGGCAGCGGGTTGAGGTGGCGCAGGTGGGCGGTGGCGATCCGGCGGCCCAGGGCCCGCACCCGGCGCGCCCCGGCGCCGATCGGGCCGTAGGTCGAGCCCCAGCCCACCACCAGCAGCTCGGCGTCCCCGGTGGGGTCGTCGACCTCGACGTCCGGCACCGCGATCCCGTCGATCTTGGCCGCGCGCAGCCGGACCATCCGGTCGTGGTTGTCCGGGGCGTAGGAGATCGAGCCCCGGCCGTCGGCCTTCTCCAGGCCGCCGATCCGGTGCTCCAGGCCGGGCGTGCCGGGCACCGCCCACGGGCGGGCCAGGGTGTCCTCGTCGCGCCGGTAGGGCCAGAACTCGCCGGTCCCGTCCGGGGCGTTGGGCTCGGTGGCGAACGCCGGGTCGATCGGGGCCAGGGTCTCGACCCCGGGCACCTTCCACGGCTCCGAGCCGTTGGCCAGCGACCCGTCCGACAGCAGCATCACCGGGGTCCGGTAGGTGACCGCGATGCGCACGGCCTCCAGCGCGCAGTCGAAGCAGTCCGCAGGCGAGCGCGGCGCCACGATCGGCACCGGGGCCTCGCCGTTGCGGCCGAACATCGCCTGCAGCAGGTCGGCCTGCTCGGTCTTGGTCGGCAGCCCGGTGGACGGCCCGCCGCGCTGCACGTCGATGATCAGCAGCGGCAGCTCCAGCGCGACGGCCAGCCCGATCGTCTCGGACTTCAGCGCCACCCCGGGACCGGAGGTGGTGGTCACCCCGAGCGCGCCGCCGAACGCCGCGCCCAGCGCCGAGCCGACGCCGGCGATCTCGTCCTCGGCCTGGAACGTGGTCACGCCGAACGCCTTGTGCTTGCTCAGCTCGTGCAGGATGTCCGAGGCCGGGGTGATCGGGTACGAGCCGAGGAATACCGGCAGCCCGCTGACCCGCCCGGCGGCCACGATCCCGTAGGACAGCGCGGTGTTGCCGGTGATCTGGCGGTAGGTGCCGACGTCGAGCTGGGCGGGGGCCACCTCGTAGGTGACCGCGAAGGCCTCGGTGGTCTCGCCGTAGGCGTGCCCGGCCTTGAACGCCAGGATGTTGGCCTCGGCTAGGTCGGGGCGGCGCGCGAACTTCTCCCGCAGGAACCGCTCGGTGCCCTCGTGCGGGCGGTGGTACATCCAGGACAGCAGCCCGAGCGCGAACATGTTCTTCGCCCGCTCGGCGTCCTTCTTGCTCAGCCCGGTCTCGGCCAGCGCACCCCGGGTGAGGGTGGCCATCGCCACCGGGAACACCGAGTACTGCGCCAGCGAGTCGTCCTCCAGCGGGTTGGCCGGATAGCCGACCTTGGTCAGGTTCCGCTTGGTGAACTCGTCGGTGTTGACGATGAGCACCCCGCCCGGCGGCAGGTCGGCGACGTTGGCCTTGAGCGCGGCCGGGTTCATCGCGACCAGCACGTCGGGCCGGTCGCCCGGGGTGAGGATGTCGTAGTTCGCGAAGTGCAGCTGGAACGACGACACCCCCGGCAGGGTGCCGGCGGGGGCGCGGATCTCGGCGGGGAAGTTCGGCAGGGTGGACAGGTCGTTGCCGAAGGCGGCGGTCTCGGAGGTGAACCGGTCGCCGGTCAGCTGCATGCCGTCGCCGGAGTCACCGGCGAACCGGATGACCACCCGGTCGCGGGAGATGACCTCCGGCCGCTGCTGTTCGACGGCGGTGTCGGGCTGGGACATGTCGCGGTCGGGCCTCGATTCCGGGTGCGACGATGGGCTGTCTCCGAGGTTAACCTTCGGCTCCGTCCCGCGCCGTCCCGCCCCGACCTACCTCACACCCGCCGTCCCGAGCGGTGGGACGGTCGGGCACGCGCGGTGACCGGGCCGGCCGTCAGCGCGACCGGCTGATCGAGGCCTGCAGCGCGGCCAGCCGCTGCTGGAACTCCTCCGAGCCCACCGACGCCGCCTGGGCGCGCACCTCGACCTCGACCGCGGGTTCCTGGGTGGGCATCCCGGCGGTCAGCCGCATCGACGCCTTGGTGGTGACGGCGAGGTCGCGGGGGGCCGCCGCGGCCCGCCCGGCCAGCTCGACGGCGGCGCCGACGACGTCCTCGGCGACCCGGTGCACCAGCCCGATCCGGACGGCCTCATCGGCGTCGACGACCTCGCCGAACAGCGTCATCGCCGCGGCCCGCTGGTAGCCCAGCACCCGCTGCGCCATCCAGGTGTACCCGCCGCCGGGGTGCAGCCCGAGCGGCAGGAACCGGGCGTCGAACCGGGCCTGCGGCCCGGCCAGCCGCAGGTCGCAGGCCAGCGCCAGGTTGAGCCCAGCGCCGACGGCGGCCCCGTTCACCGCGGCCACCGTGGGCAGCGGGTGCTCGGCGACGGCCAGGAAGCCGGCGTAGACCCGGCGCAGCGTGGCCGGGTCGGCCGCCGCCAGCTCGCCGAGGTCGCCGCCGGCGCAGAACGCCGGATCCTCGCCGGTGACCACGATCGCGCCGACGCCGTCGTCGGCGGCGCAGCGGTCCAGCGCGGCGACGAGCTTGCCGGACAGCTCCAGGTTCATCGCGTTGCGGCGCTCCGGGTTGGACACGGTGAGCACGGCGACGCGGTCGGTGATCTCGGTGCGGACGTCGATGGCCATGGCGTGATCCTGCCGGGTCGGTGCCCGGGCCGCCGCGTCGCGCGTGTCACGCTCCGGAACCACGACCCCGGCCCGGGCGTTTTCCTCACGAGGAGTTGACGAGATCCCGAAGGGAGTGGACGGCTGTGCACGGGCGGATCAACGGGCTGAAGACCGCACTGCTCCTGGGCGCCATGACGGCGCTGGTGCTGCTGGTCGGGTCGCTGTTCGGTCGCACCGGACTGGTGCTCGCCGCGCTCGTCGCGCTGGCGGTGAACGGCTACGCCTACTTCAACTCCGACCAGCTCGCGTTGCGCGCCATGCGCGCCCGCCCGGTCAGCGAGCTCGAGGCCCCGCTGCTGTACCGGGTGGTCCGCGAACTGTCCCGGACCGCCCGCAGGCCGATGCCCCGGCTGTACGTGAGCCCGACCAGCGCGCCCAACGCCTTCGCCACCGGTCGCAGCCCCCGCCACGCCGCGGTGTGCGTGACCACCGGGCTGCTGGGCCTGCTCGACGAGCGGGAGCTGCGCGCGGTGCTCGGCCACGAGCTGTCGCACGTGCACAACCGCGACATCCTGATCTCCTCGGTGGCCGGCGCGCTGGCCTCGATGGTCACCCTGCTGGCCAACCTGGCGCTGTTCGTCCCGCTGTTCGGCGAGGCCGACGACGACGCCCCCAACCCGCTGGCCCTGCTGCTGATCGCCCTGCTCGGGCCGGTCGCCGCCGCCGTCGTGCAGCTGGCGGTGAGCCGGTCCCGGGAGTACCAGGCCGACGCCGACGGCGCCGCCCTCACCGGCGACCCGCTCGCCCTCGCCGCGGCCCTGCGCAAGCTGGAGGTCGGCACCCGCCTCGCCCCCCTCCCCCCGGAACCCCGGCTCACCACCCAGTCGCACCTGATGATCGCCAGCCCGTTCCGCCCCGGCGAGCACCTGGCCCGCTGGTTCACCACCCACCCCCCGATGGCCGACCGCATCCGCCGCCTGGAGCAGATGCACCTCCCCCGCCCCTGACGCCCACCCCACCCACCCGGACGAGAGCCACTCCCGCCCGGCCCGGCTGGACGGGAGTCACTCTGGTCCCGCTCGGCTGGACGGGAGCCACTCTCGCCCCGCCCGGCCGGACGAGAGCCACTCTCGCCCCGCTTCGCCGGACGGGGCTCGTCCCCCCTGGCTGGACGAGAGTCACTCTCGCTCAGCGTGGCTGGACGAACGTCACTCTCGCTCGGCGTGGTTGGACGAGAGTCACTTTCGCTCGGCGTGGCTGGATGAGAGTCACTCTCGTCCCGCCCGGCTGGACCGGGCTCGCCCCGCTCGGCTGGACGAGAGCCACTCTCGTCCCGCCTGCCCGGCGGGGTCGGGCTCGCTCCACCGGCGTGACGAAAGTCGCTCTCGTCCGTGGGCAGGTGGGGCGGGTGGATCTGTCGCCGCCAGCGCACTCGCCCGGCAGCGCCCGCGGGGCCAGCCGCGCGGCGAACCGGCGCGCTGACGGCTCCGGTCAGGCCTTCGCCGGCTCGGCCGGGGGCGGGAACAGCTCGGCCAGCCAGGCGTCCCAGGCCTTGGTCAGGGTCTCGGTGTCCACCGGGTCGCCGTAGAAGTAGTGGTAGGCGCTGATCCCGCAGCCGTCGTCGCCCTCGGCGCCGAAGCGGTGCAGGCCGTTCTCCGACCGCACGCCGAGGAACTCCGGGGTGGCCACGTCGACCACGCCGGTGAGCTGCTGCGGCCCGTCCAGGGCGACCCGCTCGCCGACCGCCGGGTGCCCGGAGAGGCCGAGGGCGCGGTGCAGCACCGGCCACGCGTCCGCCGCGGTGCCCGCCGTGTAGCCCATGGTGAGCACGTTGTGCACGGGCCGCCCGGCGAAGTGCTCCAGGTAGGTCCGCAGGTTCGCGAAGAACAGGTTCCAGCCGTTGTCGAAGCCCTGGTACTCGGCGTCGCCCTCGGGGCCGTCCAGGAATCCGCTCTGCACGAACCGCAGCACCGCGCCGCCGCCGTCGCGGCCCTCGACGAGGAACTCGAAGGCGTGGTCGGGGCGGTCGCCGGGGGCCGGCTCGGCGTAGCCGAAGCGGCGACCGGGCTCGAAGGCGGTGACCCGGCCGTTGCCCTCGAACGCACCGCCGAACGAGGCCTTGACCGTGCCGCCCTCGCGCGGCTCCACCTCGTGCGGGACGAACCAGGTCGCGATGCCCGGTCCCGTCGCGATCAGCTCCCAGACCTGCTCGGGGGAGGCGTCCAGCTCGACGGTCTTCTCCATGCGCCGCTCGCTCATGGCTGCTCCTTCGGGTTGTCGGTGAGGGGAATGGGATGCACCGCGAGGACCACGCGGTGCGGACGGCCGCCGGGGGCGGACTCGTCGTGGTACTTGCCCACCAGGGCGGTGACCGCGTCGGCCAGTTCCTCGGCGAACGCGGCCCGGTCGGCGGCCGAGGCGAAGCGCACCTCGCCGTCGGCGGCGAAGGTG
>JASLAP010000505.1 GCA_030147065.1 Pseudonocardia sp.
AGCGGCTGGCCGAGTTCGAGCGGCAGGGCAAGATGCTCGAGGCGCAGCGGCTGCGGATGCGCACCCAGTACGACATCGAGATGATCCGCCAGGTCGGGTTCTGCTCGGGCATCGAGAACTACTCCCGCCACATCGACGGCCGCGGCCCCGGCTCGGCGCCGGCCACCCTGATCGACTACTTCCCGGACGACTTCCTGCTGGTCATCGACGAGTCGCACGTGACGGTGCCGCAGATCGGCGGGATGTACGAGGGCGACATGTCCCGCAAGCGCAACCTGGTCGAGTTCGGGTTCCGGCTCCCGTCCGCGGTCGACAACCGCCCGCTGACCTGGGAGGAGTTCGCCGACCGGATCGGCCAGACGGTCTACCTGTCGGCCACCCCCGGTCCGTACGAGCTCTCCCGCACCGGCGGCGAGTTCGTCGAGCAGGTCATCCGGCCCACCGGGCTGGTCGATCCGAAGGTCGTGGTCAAGCCGACCAAGGGCCAGATCGACGACCTCATCCACGAGATCCGGCTGCGCACCGAGCGCGACGAGCGGGTCCTGGTCACCACGCTGACCAAGAAGATGGCCGAGGACCTCACCGACTACCTGCTCGAGCTGGGCATCCGGGTGCGCTACCTGCACTCCGAGGTCGACACGCTGCGCCGGGTGGAGCTGCTGCGCCAGCTGCGGCTGGGCGAGTACGACGTGCTGGTCGGCATCAACCTGCTGCGCGAGGGCCTGGACCTGCCCGAGGTGTCGCTGGTGGCGATCCTGGACGCGGACAAGGAGGGCTTCCTGCGCTCGGGCACGTCGCTGATCCAGACCATCGGCCGGGCGGCCCGCAACGTCTCCGGCGAGGTGCACATGTACGCCGACCGGATCACCGACTCGATGCGGCACGCCATCGACGAGACCGACCGCCGCCGGGCCAAGCAGGTCGCCTACAACACCGAGCACGGGCTCGACCCGCAGCCGCTGCGCAAGAAGATCGCCGACATCCTCGACCAGGTGTACCGGGAGGCCGACGACGACGCGGTCCCGGTCGGCGGCTCCGGGCGCAACCAATCCCGGGGCAAGCGCGCCGCGGGCGAGCCCGGGCGGGCCAGCTCGGGCGTGGTGGCCGGTCGCGACACCGCCGGCATGCCGCGCGCCGAGCTGGCCGACCTGGTCCAGCAGCTGTCCGACCAGATGCTGGCCGCGGCCCGCGACCTGCAGTTCGAGCTGGCCGCCCGGCTGCGCGACGAGATCGCCGACCTGAAGAAGGAACTGCGCGGCATGGACGCCGCCGGCATCCGCTGAGCCGGCCACCGCGCAGCGCGGACGGCGCACCCGCCCGGCCCGATCGGGCGAGTCGCGCGTGCGCCGGGGTCCGCGGGCGGGCCTGCGCGAGGGGCCGTCGGTCGAGCGGGGTGCGGCCCGGCTACCGTGGCCTGGATCGACGTGCCCGGTGGACCGGGCCGCGCAGGGTGGGGGAGGATCGGCGTGACCGTGGCTCAGGACGGTCGCTCGCGGGTGACGCGCAACGTCCTGGACGTGCTGCGCCGCCCCCGCCGGGTGCTGCTGGTCGCGGTCCCGCTGCTGGCCCTGGCGCTGGCCGGGGTGGTGGTGCACACCGGCGGGCGGCACATCGACCTGGAGGTCTACCGGTTCGGCGTGCAGGCCTGGCTGGCCGGCGGCGACCTCTACGGCCCGCTGCCCGAGACCTCCGGGCACATCGTGCTGCCGTTCATCTACCCGCCGTTCGCGGCCCTGCTGATGGTGCCGCTGGCCGTGGTGCCCTGGCCGGTGGCCTGGGTGGGGATGCTGGCGGTGTCCGCGCTGGCCCTGGGCGCCACCCTGTACGTGGTGGCCCGCCGGATGTGGCCGGGCGGCGGGCGGCCGGGCGCGTTGTCGGTGGCCGCGCTCGCGCTGCCGCTGTGCCTGCTGATCGAACCGGGCCGGGCGGTCGACTTCGAGGTCGCGCCCGAGGGCATCCAGCGCGCCACGCTCGGCCTGGAACCGGTCCTGCAGACCCTCGAGTTCGGCCAGATCAACCTGGTGCTGATGGCCCTGGTGGCGGTGGACTGCCTGGCCGTGCACCCGCGCTGGCGGCGCGGGGTGCTGATCGGCATCGCCGCGGCGGTCAAGCTGACCCCGGCCGCGTTCGTGCTGTTCTTCCTGCTCCGCAGGGACTACCGGGCCGCCGTCACCGCCGCGGTGGCCGGCGTCGTGGCCACCGCGATCGGCTTCCTGGTCGCCCCCGGCCAGTCCTGGACGTTCTGGCTGGACAACCCGGCCGGCGGGGTCAGCGGCTCGCCGTTCTTCACCAACCAGACCTTCGAGGCGGTGCTGGTCCGCGCCGGCGTCGAGGGCGTCCCGCGGACGGTGGCCTGGCTGCTGCTCGGGGCGGCGCTGCTGGCCCTGGCGGCTCCGGTGATCCGGCGGGCCGACCCGCCGCTGGCCCTGGTGGCCACCGCGGGCGTCGCGCTGCTGGTCTCGCCGACGTCCTGGTCGCACCACTGGGTGTGGGTGGCGCCGGCGCTGCTGGTGATGGCGGCGACGGCGTGGCGGAACCGCTCGGCGGTGTGGGCGGGCGCCGCGGTGCTCACCGCGGCGGTGTTCGTGCTCGCCCCGCACCAGTGGCTGCCGCGCGCCGAGGAGCGCGAGCTGACCTGGTCGCCGCTCGAGCAGGTGATCGGCAGCACCTACGTCTGGTTCACCGTGCTGCTGTTCGTGGCGGTGCGGGTCGGCCTGCGGTCCGCCGCGGCGCCGCGCCCCGGGCCGTCCGACACCGCCCGGCCGGCCGGCGGGTAGTCGCTCAGCCGCGGGCCACGATGTCCGCGGCCTCGGCGCGCAGCGCGTCGAGCACGGTGCGCACGGCCGGCCGCTCGGCGGTGCTGGGCCGCAGCACCGCCTCGATCAGCCGCCCGGCCTTGACCCCGGCCAGCGGGCGGCGGACCAGCCGGCGCCCGCCGCGGTCGTCGGTGGAGTAGTGCGGCAGCAGCGCGATGCCGTGCCCGGCCGCGACCAGCTCCTCGGTCACCGAGAAGTCGTTGATCCGCTGCACCACCCGCGGCGAGGTGCCGGTGCGCAGCGCGAGCGTGCGCAGCACGTCGTCCACCGGCCAGCCGACCTGCACGCTGATCCAGTCCTGCCCGGCCAGCTCGTCCAGGCGCAGCCGGCGGCGCCGGGCCAGCGGGTGCCCGGGCGGGAGCACCACATCCAGCGGCTCGCGCAGCAGGGGCACCACCACCCGCTCGGCCGCGTAGGGGGCGGCCGTCGACTCGTCGCGGTGGCTGACCACGATGTCGAAGTCGGCGGTCAGGGCGAGCACGCCGGCCGGGGTCAGGTCGAGGTCGCGGCACTGCAGCTCCACCTCCGGGGTGGTCCGCAGCCGGCTGAGCAACCCGGGCAGCATCATCCGCGCCCCGGACGGGAACAGCGCCGTGCGCACCCGCCCGCGCGGCACCGTCCGCAGCCGGTCGACCGCGGCGTCGGCCCGGGCCAGCGCGGCCAGCACGCCCTCGGCCTCGGCGGCCAGCAGCCGGCCGGCCTCGGTGAGCCGCAGCCCGCGCCCGGCCGGCTCGGTGAGCGGCAGCCCCACCTCCTCGGCCAGCGCCCGCAGCTGCTGGGAGATCGCCGACGGGGTGAACGACAGCGCCGCGGCCACCGCGGTGACCGAGCCGCGGTCGGCCAGCTCGCGGAGCACCCGCAGCCGCTGCACGTCCATGCAGCACATCTAAAGAGACGATGAAGACTTTGTCGATTGTCTTCGCAGTGCCGGCGGCGCACGGTGGAGATCGTGACCACCCGGGACCGCCTGCTCGCCTGCCTCGTCGCCGTGCTGTGGGGGGTCAACTTCCTGGCCATCCACGTCAGCCTGGAGCACTGGCCGCCGCTGCTGCTGGCCGGACTGCGGTTCCTGGTGATCGCGGTCCCGGCGGTGCTGCTGGTTCCCCGGCCGCCGGTCCCGGTGCGCTGGCTGCTGGGCTACGGCCTGGGCTTCGGCACCGTGCAGTTCCTGTTCCTCTACATCGCGCTGCGGGTGGGCATGCCGCCCGGGCTGGCCTCGCTGGTGCTGCAGGCGTCGGCGCCGTTCACCGTGCTGCTGGGGGCGGTGCTGCTGCGCGAGCGCCTGAGCCCGCGCCAGGGGGCCGGGATCGGGCTGGCGGTGCTCGGCCTGGCCACCATCGCGGCGGCCAGGGCGCAGACCGCGGCCCTGCTGCCGGTGCTGCTCACCCTGCTCGGGGCGCTGGGCTGGGCGCTGGGCAACCTGGCCAACCGGCTCGCGCTGCGCGACGCGCGCGGCCCGGTCAACCCGATGCACCTGGTGCTGTGGATGTCGGTGGTGCCGCCGCTGCCGATGCTGGCCGCCTCCTGGGTCGTGGAGGGCCCCGGCGCGTGGGGCACGGCGTTCGGCGAGGCGACCACCGCGGCCGGGCTGCCCGGGCTGCTCGGCCTCGCCTACACCGTCCTGCTCGGCACCCTGCTCGGCTCGGGCATCTGGACGGTGCTGATGCGCCGCCACCCGGCCGGCGTGGTCGCGCCCTACTCGCTGCTGGTGCCGGTGGTCGGGATGGCCGTGGCGGCGCTCGCGCTGGGGGAGCGGCCCAGCCCCGTCGAGCTGGTGTCCGCGGTGGTCATCGTGGGCGGGGTGCTGCTCGGGACGCCGCGGGCCCGCCCGGCGACCGACGTGACGCCGGCCGTGGTCGCGGTGCCCCGGGCCTGACGGCGTGCCGGGTCGGGCCGTGTGGCGTCGGCCACCCCGGCTGCCTACTGTGGCGATCGAGCGGCGGTCGGGAGGCGTCATGGACGAGGCGGTCTGCGCTATCCGGTCGGGCGTCGACGTCGGCCGGCACGCGCGCATGCTCGCCCGGGTCCACGACGCGCTGCTGTCCGGCGACCGGCCCCCGGCCGACCCGCGCGGCCTGGTGGCCCGGTCCTGGCGGCGGGTGCGCGCCCAGGGCGTCGACCCCGACCTGGGCGACCCGCCCGGCCCGGTCCCGGCCGACGAGGTCGAGCGGCGCCGGGGCGCCTCGCCGCTGCGCCGGGTGCTCCCCGAGCTGCGCGCCGCGCTGACCTCGGTCGCCGAGGACGCCCGGCACGTCATGGTGGTCAGCGACGCCGACGGCGTGCTGCTGTGGCGCGAGGGCGCCACCCGGGTCCGCCGCCGGGCCGACGGGCTGGGCTTCACCGAGGGCGCGACCTGGTCGGAGGGGGCGGTCGGGACCAACGCGATCGGCACCGCACTGGCCGAGGACGCTCCGGTGCAGATCTTCTCCGCCGAGCACTTCGTGCGCTCGCACCACCGGTGGACCTGCACCGCGTGCCCGGTGCACGACCCGCGCACCGGTGAGCTGCTCGGCGTGGTCGACGTCAGCGGGCCGGCCGAGACCGTGCACCCGACGACCGTCGCGCTGGTCGGCACCGCGGTGAAGCTGGCCGAGGCCGGGCTGTGGCGCCAGCACGAGGGCCGGCTGGAGGCGCTGCGCACGGTGGCCGCGCCGGTGCTGGCCGGGGTGCCCGGTCCCGGCCTGGTCGTCGACGACCACGGCTGGGTGGCGGCGGTGACCGGCATGCCGTTCCTGGAACGGGTGGGCGCGCCGGCCGCCGGTCGTCCGGTCGCCGTGCACGGCCTGGGGGTGTGCGCGCCCGAGCCGGTGCCCGGTGGCTGGCTGCTGCGCGCGGCCGCGGAGCCGCGGGCGCCGATCCGGCTGGTGCTGGACCCGGACGCCCGCCCGCCGCGGGTCCTGGTGCACGGCGCCACCAGCTGGACCCACCCGCTGCCCGCCCGGCACGTCGAGGTGCTCCTGCTGCTGGCCCGGCACCGCGCGGGGCTGGACGCGGCGGCCCTGAGCGCGGCCCTGTACGGCCACCAGGGCAGCCTGGTGACCGTGCGGGCGGAGGTCTCCCGGCTGCGCCGCACGCTCGGCGGGCTGCTGCTGGCCCGGCCCTACCGGCTGGCCGGTCAGGTGCGCGTCGAGCTGCCCGACCTGACGCGCAGCGCCTTCGTGGCCGCCTCCACCGCTCCCGGGGTGCGGGCGCTGGCCGGCGGACAGCGAGGCGGACAGCGAGGTGGACAGCGAGGTGGACACTGAGCCGTTCCAGCGTTCTTCGGTCATGTTGCCGCTCTTTCCCGCCGGACGGAAACACCGTCGCCGGTCGGGCACATAGGGTGAGTCCGTGCCCGACGAACGACCCAGCTTGCTCACGACGGCTCAGCTGGCCCGTCGGCTCAACATCGCGGCGCGCACCCTGCAACGCTGGCGTCAGGAAGGGTGGATCACGCCCGAGTTGTTGACCGTCGGTGGCCAGGCGCGGTGGGTGGAGGCGGACGTGCGCGCGCAGTTGCGCGCCATCGCCCACCGCACCGACGAGGAGGGGCCGCCCACCTGACCGCACGCCGGTCGGGCCGGCCGACCCCGGTCGCCCGGTTCAGCTGGTGATGTCCTTGCGGCCGAACCGCCAGACCGCGGCGGCGCCGAACACCAGGGCGTAGGCGAGCGCGGAGAACACCCCGCGGGTCATCGCGCCCCAGTCGATCTGGCTCGCCAGCAGGTCCGACCACGCGGTGGCGAACCGGGTCGGCAGGTAGTCGCGCAGGTCCTCCAGCGCGGTGATCTGGTTCAGGATCTGGGAGACGATCGAGGCCATCACCGCTCCGCCCACCGCGCCCAGCGGGGCGTCGGTGGACACCGACAGCAACAGCGCCAGCCCGGCCACCCAGCTCAGCTGGACCGCAACGTAGGCCGCGCCGAGCAGCACCCGCCCGACCGCGGGCCAGTACGTCAGCGACTCCCCGGTCGGCGAGACCAGGTCGCCGGCCCCGTAGGCGAGCGTGCCGACCAGCAGCGACACCACCGGCAGCAGGAGCAGCGCGGCCGCCGACAGCATCGCGGCGACCAGCGCCTTCTGCCGCAGCAGCCGGGCCCGGGGGATGGGCGCGGCCAGCAGGTAGCGCAGGCTCGACCAGGACGCCTCGGCCGCCACGGTGTCGCCGAAGAACAGCGCCACCACCACGACCAGCAGGAACGACGCCGAGGCGAACAGCGCGAACACCGCGAAGTTGGTCCCGCTGCCCATCGCCAGGTCGACCAGGTTCAGCGAGCCGGTCGGCGGGCCGTCGTCGGCCAGCGAGAACGCGATCCACAGGATCACCGGCAGCAGCGCGACCAGCCCGAACGCCACCTGGGTGCGGCGGCGGCGGAGCTGGCGGACCAGTTCCACGCGCAGCGGCAGGGTGCCCCCGGGCCGGTGCGGCGCGGGCGCGGCGGCGTCGGCGCCCAGCGCGCCCACCGTGCCCCGCACGGTCGACGGCGACTCGGTCACGGTGTGGTGTCCTCTCCGACCAGCTGCAGGAAGGCGTCCTCCAGGCGACGGCGCGGCCCGGCCGAGGTGACGTCCACCCCGGCGGTGACCAGCGCCCGCACCGCCGACGCCCGCGGGGTGCCGTTCAGCTCGGCGTGCACCGCGCCGGTGCCGACCTCCACCGAGCGGACGCCGTCCAGGGCGGCCAGCACGGCGGCGGCCCGGTCGGGGGCGTCCACGCCGAAGGTCGCGGCGCCACCGCCGGCCATGATCTCCTCGACGGTGCCGTCGGCGACCACCCGGCCCTTGTGCATGACGACCACGTGCGTGCAGGTCTGCTCCACCTCGGCCAGCAGGTGGCTGGAGACCAGCACGGTCCGCCCGCCGGCGGCGTAGCGGCGCAGCACCTCGCGCATCGCGTGGATCTGGGGCGGGTCCAGGCCGTTGGTCGGCTCGTCGAGCACCAGCAGCTCGGGCAGCCCCAGCATGGCCTGGGCGATGGCCAGCCGCTGGCCCATGCCCTGGCTGTAGGTGCCGACCCGGCGCTGCACCGAGGCGCCCAGCCCGGCGATCTCCAGCGCCTCGGCCAGGTGCGCCTCGGCCGCCGGGCGCCCGGTGGCCGCCCAGTACAGCCGCAGGTTCTCGGTCCCGGACAGGTGCGGCAGGAAGCCGGGTCCCTCGACGAACGCGCCGATCCGGGCCAGCACCGGGGACCCCGGGCCGACCTGCTCGCCGAACGCGGTGATGGTCCCCGCGGTGGGCCGGATCAGGCCCATCAGCATCCGCAGCACGGTCGTCTTGCCGGCGCCGTTGGGCCCGAGCAGCCCCAGCACCATGCCGCGCCGCACCTCGAACGAGACGTCGG
>JASLAP010000518.1 GCA_030147065.1 Pseudonocardia sp.
ATCGTCGTCGACTGCGGCGACTGCGGCGAGCAGCACTTCCACGAGTGGAGCCTGCTGCGGGCCAGCCTGCAGCAGCTGCTGGACGAGGGGCAGATGCGCCCGCACGAGCCGGCCTTCGACCCCGACCCGGCCAGCTACGTCAGCTGGGAGTACTGCCGCGGGTACGCCGACGCGGTGCTCTCCGACTCCTGACCCGCCCCGACCACCGTCCACCAGGTGCCGGGGTGGTCAACTCGTCGTGGGCGCGACCGTCGTCGTGCTGCCCTCGGTCTTCGACGTCGGCTCCTGACCCTCGGTGCCGGGCGCCGGCGCCGGGCCCTCGGTGCGCGACGTCGCGCCGGGGGTCGACGTGTCCGGCGCGGGCTGGGTGGTGCCCGGCTGCGGGTCCTCCGGCGCCGGGACGACCGGGCCGACCGGGCCGCTCTCCGGGCCCGGGACGGTGGGCACCGTCGTCGGGGACACCGGGTCGGACGGGAGCGGGTCCGGCGACCCCGACACCGAGCCGAGGCCCGGCTGCAGCGCCGGTGCGGGCACCCGCGGGTTGACCGGCGGCACCTCCTCGATGATCTCGGGGGTGGTGCGATCCACGCTGGGCGACACCGGGGACGACGGCGGCACCGGTTCCGCGGCGCGGGCCGGCACCGGCCGGGTCGGCTGGGTGAGCAGCGGGGCGTCCAGGTCGGCGCGGGTGCCGGGCGGGGTCTCCTGGGCCTTGAGCATCAGGAAGTCCTGGACCTCGGCCAGCTCGGTCCGGCCCTCCTCGGGCCGGATCACCGCCAGTTCGCTCTGCGCGCTGGTCAGCTCCCGCTCGGCCAGCGCGGGCTGGCCGGCGACCAGGGCCTGCTTGGCCCGGTCGATGTGCTCCTCGGCGCGCACCACGGCCTGCTTGGACTGGGCCACGTCGCGGAACAGCACCTCGGTCACGCCGAACAGCGGCTCGCCGGGATCGGCGGAGTGCGCGCCGGCGGACACCCCGCCGGCCGCCATGACGATGATCGCCGCGGCCGCGGCCAGCGGCGCGAGGTGGCGCATCCGGGCCCGGGACCGGCGGGGCTGCGCGGCGAGCACGGCGGCCACCGCGGTGTCGACGTCGACCAGCTCGGGCACCGGCTCGGCGTCCACCTCGGCCTTCCAGGCGGCGAGGATCGCGGCCACCCGGTCGTCGGCGGCGTGGCCGCCCGGCCCGGCGGACACCTTCATCCCGGCGGCCAGCGCGGTGATCAGTTCGTCGTCGGCCTGCAGCGCGACGAGGTCGATCGGCTCGCGGGCGCCCTCGATGTCCTCGACGGGGACCGGACGGGCGTGGAGGCCCTCGGGGCGGACCCCGTTGGCGTGACGGGATTCGTCGTCATCACGCATCTAGACCACCTCCTCGGGCATCGACTTGCGGAGCCGGGCCAGGGCCCGGTGCTGGGCGACCCGGACGGCTCCCGGGGTGGAACCGACCGCGTCCGCCGTCTCCTCGGCGGACAGACCGACCACCACGCGCAGCACCAGGATCTCTCGTTGTTTGTCGGGAAGTGTGTCGAGCAACTGGTTCAGCTCGTCGGACAGTTCCACGCGCAGGGCGCGCTGTTCGGGTCCGTCCGTGGCCTCGGCGGCATCGGGGAGATCCGCCACCGGTTCGGCCCGGTTGCGGGTCGCCGACCTGTGCGCGTCGATCACCTTGTGCGAGGCGATGCCGTAGACGAACGCCAGGAACGGCCGGCCCTGGACCCGGTAGCCGGGCAGGGCCGTCAGGACGGCCAGGCACACCTCCTGCGCAACGTCGTCGGCCGAGACCGACGACCTGTCCAGCCGGCCGAGGCGCGCGCGGCAGTAGCGCACGACCAGCGGCCGGACGATGGCGAGTACACGCCCGATCGAGTCGGTGTCCCCCGTCATCGCGCGGGCCACCAGCTCATCGGGAACGTCTGTCGTCTCACTCATCGCGGTCCGTCGACACGACGTTACGCAACATGTTCGTCATCATCCGTTCGTGAGGCCGCTCACGATCAGTGCCCGACCGTGCCCTCAGTGCGGACCACGGTAGCGAAGTCTCCGGAGGCGCAGGTGTACCGGGAAGGACGTCCACCACCCGGTGGAGTTGTCGCCTTCGCACAATGGTCACCCGGGCGGCCCAGGCAGGGCGCATCACGGGGCCGGCCACCCGGCTTCCGGACGCTGTGTCGGCAGCCGGTCCGCGCCGGCGGCCCGAACGGCGGACGGGCGCGGCGCAAGCGCCGCGCCCGTCGGGATGAGCACGTGGTGAGGGTCTCGCGGGGTCGCACCGGGACGCCGACGGCGGCCCGGCGGGCCGCACCCCTCGTCGACGCCGACCCGTCAGGAGACCAGGCCGCGCCGGAAGCCGTGGGCGACGGCCTGGGCCCGGTCGCGCACCCCGAGCTTGCGGAACAGCCGGCGGGCGTGGGTCTTGACCGTGTCCTCCGACAGGTACAGCTCGCGGCCGATCTGGCCGTTGCTCTTGCCCTGGCTCATCCCGCGCAGCACCTGCAGCTCGCGCTCGGTCAGCTGGACG
>JASLAP010000551.1 GCA_030147065.1 Pseudonocardia sp.
AGACCCGGTCCTTGAGCAGGTAGCCGACGCCGCCGCCCCCGCTGAGCAGGTCGGCGGCGTAGGACTCCTCGACGTACTGGGACAGCACCAGCACCGCGGGCGCCGGGTCCAGCCGGCGGATCTCCAGGGCCGCGCGCAGGCGCTCGTCGGTGTACGTCGGGGGCATCCGCACGTCGACGACGGCGACGTCGGGCCGCAGCTCGGTGACCGCGTCGACCAGCTCGAGCCCGTCCCCCACCGCCGCGACGACCTGGGCCCCGGCCTCGTCGAGCAGCCTGACCAGGCCCTCGCGCAGCAGCAATGAGTCCTCCGCCAGCACCACCCGCACCTAGGTCCCCGTCCTGTCCTCGCCCAGCCCCGCCAGCGGGATCTCCGCGGTGATCACCGTAGGCCCACCGACCGGGCTCACCACGTCGAGCACGCCCTCCACCGCGGCCAGCCGGTCGGCCAGCCCGGCCAGGCCGTGGCCCTTGCCGAGGTGCGCGCCCCCGGTGCCGTTGTCGAGCACCTGCACCAGCACCCGCTCGCCGTCCGCGCTCACCGCGACCGTGCACAGGGTGGCCCGAGCGTGCTTGGCCACGTTCGTGAGCGCCTCGGTGACCACGAAGTACGCCGTGTTCTCCACCGCGGCGGCCAGCCGCCGGCCCGGCGGCAGCGCCACGTCCAGCGAGACCTGCACCGGGCAGCGGGCGGCGGCGGCGGTCAGGGCCGGGCCGAGGCCGCGGTCGGCGAGGATCGGCGGGGCGATGCCGCGCGAGAGCGCCCGCAGCTCGTCGAGGGCCTCGCGGCTCTGCGCGAGCGCCTCGGCGACCAGCGGGCGGGCCCGTTCCGGGTCGTCGTCGAGACGGCGGGCGACGGTCTCCAGGTCCATGTTGAGCCGGACCAGCCGCTGCTGCGGGCCGTCGTGGATGTCGCGCTCCAGCCGGCGCAGGGTCTGCGCCTCGGCCTGCACCGCGGCCCGTCGCCCGGCCTCCAGCTGGGTGGTCCGGGCCCGCAGCGCGGCGGACTCGTTGGTGAGCAGCAGCCGGGCCAGCCCGGTGCGCACCGCGACCAGTCCGCGCACGACCATCGGCGCGGTCGTCACCAGCAGCAGCCCGAGCACCGTGTTGAGCAGGATCTCCAGGCCCCGCGAGGGGTTGCCGGTGAGCAGCCAGACCAGTCCGCCCCCGTCCTCGTCGGTGGACTCCGGCAGCGCCCACATCCAGGTCAAGGCCAGCAGCCCGCCCAGACCCCCGATCGTCCACACCACGGCGATGACGAACGCCGCCAGCCGCACCGGGAAGCTGATGACGGCGTGCAGCAGGTCGCGCCAGGACTGCGGGTCGCGCAGGGCGGACAGCAGCCGGTTGATCCCGGTCCCGGACAGCTCCCGGTGGTGGTGCGGGGGAAGCTCACGGCCGGTCGCCCAGCGGGTCGAGCGCCGCTCGAGGTCGGCCAACCAGCGGGTGGTGCGCAGGGTGAGCACCAGGATCGGCAGCCCGACCCAGATCACCAGCGTGCCCACCCCGACGGCGAACCCGACCACCGCGACGACGAAGGCCACGATCGACAGCGGCAGCCCGGCCACCAGGTGGCCGAACTCCCGCAGGAACCGGGCGCGCCGGGGATCGGCACCGCGCGGCCGGGCCCCCGGACCGGCCACGGTGGCGCCGCTGGATGTCATCGACTCGCCGGCAAGCTCGCTCACGCCGTCCACTCTCGTCCCCCGACCCGGCCGGACCCAGCCGGTGCGCCTCCGGAGGCAGGGTAGGGCCAACCCGAACCCGGCCGCGCCCGGCTTTCCGGGTGGTCCGGCAGTGCTTGCGGCGGGGCGCGGCGCGGCGGCACAGTGACCGGCGTGGACGATCAACTGTGGACCGAGGTCGACGACTACTGGGCCACGAAGGTCCTCGACGCCGACCCCGCCGCCGCGGCCGCGGCCGCCGCCGACGCCGCGGGCCTGCCGTCGATCTCGGTGTCCCCGCTGCAGGGCCGGATGCTGAACCTGCTGGCGGCGACGGCGGGGGCCCGCCGGATCCTGGAGGTGGGCACGCTCGGCGGCTACTCGACGATCTGGTTGGCGAGCGCGCTGCCCGCGGACGGCGAGTTGATCACCTGCGAGATCGACCCCGGCCACGCCGACGTGGCCCGGTCGAGCATCGCCGCGGCTGGCCTCGCCGGGGTCGTCGACGTGCGCGTGGGGCCCGCGGCGGACACCCTCGCCACCCTCTCCGGGCCGTTCGACCTGGTGTTCATCGACGCCGACAAGCGGTCGAACGTCGAGTACCTGCAGGCCGCGACCGCGCTGGGCCGCCCCGGCGGGCTGATCGTGGTGGACAACGTGGTGCGCGCGGGCGCGGTCGTCGACGCCGGCAGCGCCGACCCCTCGGTCGTCGGCACCCGGCGCCTGGCCGAAGCCGTCGCGGCCGAACCGCGGCTGGCCGCCACCGTGGTCCAGACCGTCGGTACCAAGGGGTACGACGGCTTCCTGCTGGCCCGCATCCGTCCGTAGACCACGGGCGCCCGACCGCTCGCCCTGTGCCCGGCGACCAGTCGTCGGGCCCTCCGGGAGTGCGGTGGCACCGGACCGCCGCCGGGGTGATCCACGGAACCCTCCGGCGCCGGGCGCGGCCGGTAGCGTGCGAGCCGCGAGCTCGACGACGGGAGATCGACGTGGACCCCTCCGACCTGGCCGACGTGCTGTCCTCGGTGCGCGCCTTCGTCCGCAACGAGGTCGTACCGCTCGAGGAGAAGATCGACACCGAGGACCTGGTGCCGCCGCAGATCGTCGCGGCGTGCAAGGACATGGGGCTCTACGGCTTCGCCATCCCCGAGGAGTACGGCGGGCTGGGGCTCACCCTCACCGAGGAGGCCCAGCTGGCCTTCGAGCTCGGCTGGACCACCCCCGCGCTGCGCTCGCTGTTCGGCACCAACAACGGCATCGCCGGTCAGGTGCTGATCAAGGGCGGGACCGACGAGCAGCGCCGCGAGTGGCTGCCCCGGCTCGCCTCCGGCGAGGTGACCGCGTCGTTCGGGCTCACCGAGGCCGACGCCGGCTCCGACCCGTCGACGCTGGCCACCACGGCCCGTCGGGACGGCTCGGACTGGGTGATCAACGGCTCGAAGCGCTACATCACCAACTCCCCGATCGCCGATGTGATCATGGTCTTCGCCCGCACCAACCCGGACGCCCCCGGCAACCGGGGCATCTCCACGTTCCTGGTGCCGGCCGGCACCCCGGGCATGTCGATCGGGCCGCGCGACCACAAGATGGGCCAGTTCGGCGCCTGGACCGCCGACGTGTACCTCGACGACGTGCGGGTGCCGGCGGAGGCGCTGGTCGGCGGGGCGGACGGCGTCGACCAGGGGTTCGTGACCGCGGCCAAGTGCCTGGCCCACGGCCGGGCGCACATCGCGGCGCTGTGCGTGGGGATGGCCGGGCGACTGGTGCACGAGTCGGTGGAGTTCGCCAAGACCCGGGAGCAGGGCGGGCGGCCGATCGCGTCGTTCCAGCTGGTCCAGGGGCTGATCGCGGACTCGGTGACCGACCACTACGCGGGCCGGGCGCTGGTGCTGGAGGTGGCCCGGGCCTACGACGCCGGCACCGACCTGGTGCAGGGCCCGTCGGCGGCCAAGTACTTCGCCAGCGAGATGGTCGGGCGGGTGGCCGACCGGGCGGTGCAGGTGCACGGCGGCGCCGGCTACATCCGCGGGGTGGCGGTGGAGCGGTTCTACCGCGACGCCCGGCTGTTCCGGATCTACGAGGGCACCAGCCAGATCCAGCAGGTGATCATCGCCCGGCAGTCCCTCGGCAAGGCCGCCCGCGGCTGACCCCGCTCCCCACCCCGCTTCCCCGCCGGGTCGATCAGGCGGTGGTGGTGAGGAAGTGGGTGAGGGCGGCGGCGGTCGGGGAGGTGGCCGGGCCGGGGCGGGTGACGGTGAGGGCGGCCGCGGCGTTGGCGGTGCGCGCGGCGGACAGCGGGTCGGCGCCGCGGGACAGGGCCGCCAGGAACACCCCGGTGTGCGCGTCGCCGGCGCCGGTGGTGTCCACGACGTCCACGGCGAAGCCGGCAACGGTGACCGGGGCCGCGCCGCGGACCGCCACCACGCACCCGGTGGCGCCGGTGCGGACGAGGGCGCCGGCCCGTCCGCCGAGGGCGCGGGCGGCGGCGGCGGGATCGACCAGGCCGGTGATCTGCGCGGCCTCGGCGGCGTTGGCGGTGGTCCAGTCGGCCCGGTCGAGCAGCTCACGCACGGGATCGGGGGTCGACCAGGGGGCCAGCGGGCCGGGGTCGAACACCACCGCCACCGCATCGGGCAGGCCCGCCACCCAGGCCAGCAGGGCGTCCCGGCTCGGGGCGTGCAGCAACTCGTAGCCCGACAGGGTCACCGCGTCGCCCGGGCCCGGCGCCACCGCGGCCAGCTCGGCAGCCGTCGCGCCGACGATCGAGGCCGGGCTGGTGATGAACGTCCGCTCGCCGCCGCCGTCCACGACGGTGATCACCATCCCGGTGTCGCCCGGCCGGGGCGGCTGGACGGCGGTGATGCCCTCGGCGTGCAGGGCGGCGTCGGCCAGCGCGGCGAACGGGCCGTCGCCGCGGGGGCCGGCGTAGAGCACCGGCAGGCCCTGCCGGGCGGCTGCGGCCATCACGTTGAAGCCCCCGCCGGGGGTCGGCTCCATGCCGGTCGCCAGGACGTCGGAACCGCGAGCCGGCAGGGCCGGCACCGCGGCGACCAGGTCGATCACCACGTTCCCGGAGTGGATCATCCGGCGGATCACGCGTGGGCACCCCGCAGCTCCAGGAGCGCCGCGGCCAGCTCGCCGAGGCGCAGGTCGTTGACCCGCTCGACGGTGGCCACCGCGTCGGCCGGCAGGGCGGCCAGGCCGTGGCAGGCCCCGACGACCGCACCGGCCATCGCCGCGACGGTGTCGGTGTCGCCACCCAGGGACGCGGCCAACCGGCAGGCCAGCCACGGGTCCTCGCCGGCCACCGCCAGCACCGCGAACGCCGCCGGCACCGACTCCTGGGCGGCCAGCCCGGTGCCCACCAGCGAGCCGATCGTGTCGATCGCCGCCTCCGGTCGCCGGCCGCCGACCAGGCCGAACGCCCAGTCGATGCGGGCACCGACGTCGGCGGCGGCCACCCACCGGCCGCGGTGCGCGGCCCGGCGCGCCGCCGCCACGGCGACCGGCACGACCTCGGCGACGCTCGCCCCGGCCACTCCGGCGCTCACCGCCGCGGCCACGGCGGCGG
>JASLAP010000574.1 GCA_030147065.1 Pseudonocardia sp.
TGTGCGGGCTGCCCACCGAGGAGGACGAGGACGTCCTGGAGATCGCCGGGATGGCCCACCGGGTGATCCAGGCCGGGCGGCTGGCGTCCGGGCGCAACGACGTCCGCTGCACCATCTCCATCGGCGGGTTCGTGCCCAAGCCCCACACCCCGTTCCAGTGGGCCGCCCAGGCCGACCCGGACGTGGTGGACAACCGGCTGCGCAAGCTGCGTGAGGCGGTCAACAGCAACCGCAAGCTCGGCCGCAACATCGGCATGCGCTACCACGACGGCCGCCCCTCGCTGATCGAGGGACTGCTGGCCCGCGGCGACCGCCGGGTCGGTCGGGTGATCGAGCGGGTGTGGCGCGAGGGCGGCCGGTTCGACGGCTGGAGCGAGCACTTCTCCTACGACCGCTGGACCTCGGCCGCGACCGCCGAACTGGAGCCGCTCGGGGTGTCGCTGGCCTGGTTCACCACCCGCGAGCGCGGCCGCGAGGAGATCCTGCCCTGGGACCACCTGGACTCCGGGCTGGACCGGGACTGGCTGTGGGACGACTGGCAGGACGCGCTGTCGGGCACCGAGCAGGACGACTGCCGCTGGACCCCGTGCTTCGACTGCGGGGTGTGCCCGTCCACCGGAACCGACATCGAGGTCGGCCCGAGCGGGACGACCCTGCTGCCGCTGACCGTGGTCGGCCCGGCCACCGGGGGCTCGGGTGCGAGTGGCTGATCCACCCGTCACGATCCGGGTCGCCGACGAGCGCGACGTCACCGCGCTGGCGAAGCTGCGGCGGACCTGGCTCGAGGAGCGCTCCGGCAACCCGGTGGACGACCCCGGGTTCGAGGCGGCCTTCGCCCAGTGGTGGCGGGTCGAGCAGCCGCGGCGCACGTTCTGGCTGGCCGAGGTGGGCTCCGAGCGCAGCGGCTGGACCGCGATCGGCTCGATCAACGTGGTGGAGATCGTGCACATGCCCCGCCCGGGCGCCCGCGGCGGCCGGATCGGGCACGTCGGCAACGCCTTCGTGCTCGCCTCCTTCGCCGACCGCGGCCTGCCCGCCGCGCTGCTCACCGCGGTCATCGAGCACGCCAGGGTGCGCCGCTACCGGCGGCTGCTGCTCGCCCCGACCCCGGCCAGCACCGCGTTCTACCGCCGCGCGGGTTTCGTCCCGGCCGGCGACTCGCTGCTCTCGCTGGACCCGTCCACCGTCGCGCCCGCCGTCGTCGAGCAGCGCTCCGGCCAGTCCCACTGACCGGTCCCCATCTCCTCCGCCGCCGGTTCAGGAAAGCCACGTTCCGGTCCGCTGCGGGCAGCATCGTGGCTTTCCTGAACCGGGGCGGCCGGGGGAGGCAGGGGCGGGGGCCTAGGCTGAGCGGCATGGCCAGAGTCCGGCAGGGGGAGGCCGCCAACCCCGCTCCGCCCACGGTGCAGCGCATCCGGGTGCGGTTCGCCAAGCGCGGGCGGCTGCGCTTCCTGTCCCACCGCGACGTGGCCCGCAGCGTCGAGCGGGCGGTCCGCCGGGCCGGGATCCCGGTGGCGCACTCGCACGGGTTCAGCCCGCACCCGCGGATCTCCTGGATCGGGGCCGCGCCAACCGGGGCGGCCAGCGAGGCGGAGTTCATGGAGATCGGGCTGACCCGCCCGATGGACCCCGCCGACCTGGTGGCCGCGCTCGACGCCGCGCTGCCCGCCGGGCTGGACGTGCTGGCCGGGGCGGTGGCCGAGGGCGCGTCGCTGGCCGACCGGATCGACGCCGGCCGGTGGACCGTGGAGCTGCCCGGGGTCGAGCCCGAGGCCCTGCGCGCGGCGCTCGACGCGCTGCTGGCCACCGACACGCTGGTGGTCGAGCGGGTCACCCCGTCGGGCCGCCGGCAGATCGACGTGCGGGCCGCGCTGGTGCGCGCCGAGGTGACCGCCGCCGACCCGCCGTCGGGCAGCTCACCGGACGGAAACCCCGACGCGGGGCGAACCTGTGCGATAATGACCGCGGTCGTGCGGCAGACGACACCCGCCGTTCGACCCGACGACGTGTTGGGCGCACTCGACGTTGTCGCAGGTCTCAGGCCCCCGGTGCCCGCCAAGGCGACCCGGACGGCCCAGGGCCTGCTCGACCATCGAGGCGACCTGACCGACCCTCTCGGCTCCGACCGGGTCACCGCCCGGGCCTGAGCCTGCGGGCGGTTCACCGGGCCCCTGCCGGTGGGTCGCACGGCGTCGAGGACGAACCGCCCTCCGGGGCGGGCGGGACCGAGGATTGCCCGCCGCGCACCGCGCGGAGGGAGAACTGCACGTGGCCCCTGCGCGGCCGCCTCCTCCGGGAGGCGCCCGGGGGCGGAGGAGCTGGATGTCGAATAACGAGATGCCCGCCGGCAGTGCCGGCGGGCCCGTCCCCGTACCCGAGCTGCCCGAGCGCATGCGGGTGCACGCGCTCGCCAGGCTGATCTCCCGGACCAGCCGGGAGGTCATGGCGGCGCTCACCGAGCTCGGCGTCGAGGTGCGGACCGCCCAGTCCAGCATCGACCGCAAGGCGGCCGAGCAGGTAATCACCGCGCTGAGCCCGGACGCCCCGAGCCCCGTGGCCGCGGCGCCCGCCGAGCCCGACCCACCGGCCCCCGAGCCGGAGGCGGCACCGGCGGCCGTGCTCGACAGCCCGCCGGACAGCGCGCCGGACAGCCCGGTGGACACCGCGCCGGAGCCCGCCGTGGGCACCTCGCCGCTGGCGCCGGTGTTCGCCCCGCCGGCGCCGCTGTTCCAGCCGCCCACCCGGCCCACCCGCAGCCGCCGCCGCGCCGCGGCGGCCCCGGCCGTCGACGAGGAGCCCACGGCCCCCGCCGACGAGCCCGACGAGGTCGAGCCGGTCGACACGACCGTCCCCGCCGACGAGTCCGACGACACCGACGACGCCGGCGAGGACGCCCGTCGGCGGCGTCGGCGGGGCCGTCGCGGTCGCGGTCGCGGCCGGGGCGGCGAGGGCGACGAGGCCACCGACGAGTCCGACGACGTCGAGGCCGAGCCGGCCGACGCCGAGACCGGCACGACCGGCCGGGCCGATGTCGACACCGACACCGACACCGACACCGACGGCGAGTCCGACGACGCCGAGGACACCGACGACGGCGACTCCGCCGGCTCCCGCCGTCGGCGGCGCCGGCGCCGGCGCCGCGGGTCCGGCGACGACAACGGCGCCGACAACGGCGCCGACGATGTCGACCCGCCGAACACCGTCACCCGGGTCCGCCAACCGCGCACCCGGGAGAGCCGCGACGAGGCGACCCCGGACAGCGGCGACGGCGTGCAGAGCGTGCGCGGCTCGACCCGGCTGGAGGCCAAGCGCCAGCGCCGCCGCGACGGCCGCGACGCCGGCCGGCGCCGGGTGCCGATCCTCACCGAGGCCGAGTTCCTGGCCCGCCGGGAGGCCGTGGAGCGGTCGATGGTGGTGCGCGAGCGCGGCCGCCGGACCGAGATCGGGGTGCTGGAGGACGGCATCCTGGTCGAGCACTTCGTCACCGACGGCACCACCGACCACGGCGGCACCGGCCCGTCCATGGTCGGCAACATCTACCTCGGCCGGGTGCAGAACGTGCTGCCCAGCATGGAGGCGGCGTTCGTCGACATCGGCCGGGGCCGCAACGCGGTGCTCTACGCCGGCGAGGTCGACTGGGACGCGGCCGGCCTCGGCGGCAAGGCCCGGCGCATCGAGCAGGCGCTGAGCAGCGGCGACAGCGTGCTGGTCCAGGTGACCAAGGACCCGGTCGGGCACAAGGGCGCCCGGCTCACCACGCAGATCAGCCTGGCCGGGCGGTTCCTGGTCTACGTGCCCTCCGGCGGCGCCGCCGGGATCAGCCGCAAACTGCCCGACATCGAGCGCAAGCGGCTCAAGGACATGCTCAAGGAGATCGTCCCCAGCGAGGCCGGGGTGATCATCCGGACCGCCTCGGAGGGGGTCAGTCACGAGGCCCTGGAGCGCGACGTCCGCCGGCTGCAGGCGCAGTGGGAGGTCGTCAAGGCCCGGGCCGAGCAGACCGGCCCGAGCAAGCCCAAGGCGCCGACGCTCCTCTACGAGGAGCCGGACATGCTGATCAAGGTCGTGCGCGACCAGTTCAACGAGGACTTCGCCAAGCTCGTCGTCGAGGGCGACGACGCCTGGGACACCCTGCAGAACTACGTCGGCCACGTCGCCCCCGAGCTGGCCGACCGGTTGCACCGCCACGTCGGGCCGACCGACGTGTTCGCCGAGCACCGCATCGACGAGCAGCTGCTCAAGGCGCTGGACCGGAAGGTCTGGCTGCCCTCGGGCGGCACGCTGGTGATCGACCGCACCGAGGCGATGACGGTCATCGACGTCAACACCGGCAAGTTCACCGGCTCCGGCGGCAACCTCGAGGAGACCGTCACCCGCAACAACCTGGAGGCGGCCGAGGAGGTCGTGCGCCAGCTGCGGCTGCGCGACATCGGCGGCATCATCGTCATCGACTTCATCGACATGGTGCTCGAGGCCAACCGCGACCTGGTGCTGCGCCGGCTCACCGAGTGCCTGGCCCGCGACCGCACCCGCCACCAGGTGGCCGAGGTCACCTCGCTCGGCCTGGTGCAGATGACCCGCAAGCGGGTCGGCGGCGGGCTGCTGGAGCACTTCTCCACCCCGTGCGAGCACTGCCGCGGGCGGGGGGTCGTGGTGGACCCCGACCCGGTGGTCGAGAAGCCGGCCGCCGCGCGCGCCGACAACGGCGCCGACGGCGGTCGCCGGGCCGAGCGCGACGGCTCCGGGCGCCGGTCCCGGGGCGGGCGCAACCGCCGCGGCGACGGCGACGACCGCGGCCAGGTCGACCGGGTCGCGGCGTCGCTGGATGTCGGCGCGGCCGCCCCGGTCGTCGAGCAGCCGGTCGAGGACGGGATCCGCGGGGTCGTGGTCACCGAGGCCGAGGTCGAGGCCCCGGTCGTCGAGCCGGCGACCGCGCTCGACCCGGACGGTCCGGTGGACGACGCCCCGGTGGTGGAGCCGCACAGCGTGCGCGGGCCGCTGGTGCAGACCCCGGCCGACACCGTGCGCCCGGCCGGCGACCCGGTCGCGGACGCGGTCGAGGAGGTCGTCGTCGAGCGGTCAGTGGCCCGCCGGCGCAACGGCTCCGCCGGGCCCGAGCAGGCCGCGGTGGCCGTGCCCGAGCAGGCCGTGCCCGAGCAGGCGCCCGAGCAGGCGCCCGAGCAGGCGGCATCCGATCAGGCCGTGCCCGAGCAGGCCGGCGAGGAGCGCAACGGGCACACCCGCCCCCGCCGTCGCGGCCGGGTCACCCGCACCGCGGGCGCACCCGCGCCCGCCGGCGGTGACACCCCGACCGTGGCCGTGGTCACGGTCAGCGCCGACGCCCCGGCGCCGGGGACGACCGGCGCCGCCCCGGTGGGGGTGCCGCCGCAGCCGGAGCCGACCGCGGT
>JASLAP010000666.1 GCA_030147065.1 Pseudonocardia sp.
GGCGCGGCGGCACCGGGGTGGCGCTGGTGGTGGCCGCGGTGCTGGCCGCGCTGGCGGCGGGCGCGGGCAGCGGCTTCGTCGGCACCGCGGGCCGGTTCGAGGGCAGCGGCGCGGGCGGCAGCTCGACCAGCTCGATCGGGCTGACCCCGTTCACCGCGCTGCGCGGCCAGCTGGACCGGTCCACCCCGGTGGAGCTGTTCCGGGTGCGCGGCCTGCCCCGCCCGGCCTACCTGCGGGCGCTGACCCTGCGCGAGTACGTGCCGGGGATCGGCTGGCAGGCCAGCCCGCCCGCGCCGGGCACCCCGCTGCCCGGCACCGTGCCCGGCGACACGGTGACCCCGGGCGAGGTCGCCGACGTGGCGATCGAGAACATCGCGTTCCGCGACTACTGGCTGCCGCTGTACGGCACCCCGCTGGAGGTCGCCGGGCTGCCCGAGGGGCAGTGGCTCTACGACACCGCCGCCGGCACCGGCTACACCGTGCGCCCGCGGACCGAGGAGGGCTGGCAGCAGCGCGCCCTGCTGCCCGACCCGACCGCCGACGAGCTGCGCGCCGCCGGGGACGGCCGCGAGGTCGCGCCGCAGTACCTCGACGACTCCAACGTCGACCCGCGGGTGGCCGAGATCGCCGCCCAGATCACCGCCGACGCCGGCAACGGGTTCGACCGGGCGATGGCCCTGCAGGACCACTTCACCGGCCCGACCAGCGCGTTCACCTACAGCCTGGAGACCGCGCCGGGCAGCGGCGGGGATGCGCTGGTGGAGTTCCTGACCATCGGCCGGACCGGGTACTGCGAGCAGTACGCCTCGGCGATGGCCGCGATGCTGCGCACGGTCGACGTGCCCGCCCGGGTCGCGGTCGGTTTCACCGCGGGCACCGAGCTGCCCGACCACCGCTCGGTCAGCACCGAGGACGCGCACGCCTGGGTGGAGGCGTGGTTCCCCGGGATCGGCTGGACCACCTTCGACCCCACGCCGCTGACCGACGGCCGCGCGGTCACCCCGCCCTACGTCGAAGAGGCCCGCGGCCAGACCGCCCAGTCCGACACCGCCGCCCAGCCCGACGACCTGTCCCCGCAGGACCGGGCCGAGGTCCCGGTGCCCGCGCCGCTCCCCGCGATCGAGCAGGCCCCGACCCCGACCCCGATCCCCACCGACACCGGCGCCGGTCCAGCCCTGCTGTGGCCTGTGCTCCCGCTGCTGCTGGTGGCCGCGCTGCTGGCCATTCCGGCCTTGCTGCGGGTGCTGGACCAGCGACGCCGGCTGGCCGCGGTGCACGCCGGTGGGCCGGGCGCCGCGCCGGCGGCGTGGGCCGAGCTGCTGGCCACGTCGACCGACCGCGGGGTGCCCGCGCCGAGCACCGACACCGTCCGCGGCACCGCCCGCCGGCTGGTCCGCGAGCACCGCCTGGACCCCGGCGCCCAGCAGTCCCTGCGGCTGGTGGTGACGGCGGTCGAGGCGAGCGTCTACGGCGAGGACCACCCGGCGGTGGGCGAACTCGACGCGCCGGTGCGGACCGTGGCGGCCGCCGTCGCCGCGGGATCGGCGCTGACCTTCCGCCAGCGGTTGCTGCCACCGTCCGTGCTGCGGCGGCTGCGGGAGGTCCGGTGGCGGCCGGGGCAGTGGCGGCAGGCGCCGTGGCGGCGGCCCACGGCCGAGGACGAGGCCGAGCGGGAGCCGGCCGGCGTCGGCTGACCGCCACCCGACCGCGGGCCGGCGCCGGCCACCCGGCTACCGCGCCCGGGCCGTCCGCGCAGCACATGTGAGGTCGCGCAGCGCGTGGGGTGGCGTCGCAACCCGCCGGTGCGCTGCGAGGACCCACGCGGGCCGCGCCGGTCACCGCGCCTGCCCGCAGATGTGCCGCGGCCCGGCGCTGTGGGCGCCGGGCCGCGGGGGAAGACCTATTCCTGCTCGAACCGACGGCGGAAGCGCTCTTCCATCCGCCCGGTGAAGCCGTTGCGGTCGGCCTCGCTCCGCTTGGTCGGTGGGGCGGCCTGGGTGCCGCTCGCTCCCACGGAGGTGACGGCGAGGACCGCGCCACCCAGCATCACCAGGAACCCGACGACGCTGAGCACGGGGAAGCTCGACGCCAGCCACAGCTGGGGTACGGCGACACCGACGACGAGCAGCACCAACCCGAGGACGAACAGCGCGACCCCCTGCAGGCGGCGCCTGCGGGTGGGCTTGCGCAGCCGTCCACCGCGGACGGTGGACACGAACTTGGGATCCTCGGCGTAGAGAGCGCGCTCGATCTGGTCGAGCAGCCGCTGCTCGTGCTCGGAGAGGGGCACGGCTTCACCTCCGGCACTGGTTCATCCTGTCTCGTCATCTTCCATGGTGCCGGAACGACGCGACGAGCGCCCGGGGGAGGGCGTCTAAGGCAGAGGATACGAGGCGAAAGCCGGTCCGACTACCCGGACTCGTCAAGCGGCCGGATCGGGTGTCCGACCCCACCGTGACCTCACCGCGACCACACCGTGACCACACGTCGGCACCGCCGGTCCGGGCCCGCCGGGACGGCACTTCACCGCCGCCGGACGGCGGCGACCGGGCTGCGCCGCCGGCGACGGGCAGCACCGCCCGATCCGGCGTCCCGGCCCGCTACGCGGACGTGGCGAGAATCCGCCGCCGGTGGGCGTCCGGCTCGGGTGTCCGAATCCCGCAGCGGGGCGCGAGCTACCCGGCCGGGGCGTCGTCGGGCCGCCGGGCGAGCGCGTGCAGGCGGGTGGAGACCTCGCGCAGCGGGGCGGCCGCGACGGCCAGCGCCTCCAACTCGGCCACCGCGCGCGTCGCGGCCGGGCCGCCGTCGTGGACCGAGCCGGGCACCCAGGCATCGAGCACGCCGTCGCCCTGCAGCACCTCCACGCGCAGGCCCGCGACCTCGCTGAGCAGCCGGTGCAGGGCGGCCGCGTCGAGGCGGCGGCGCAGGGCGTCGTCCGGCCCGAACCGGCCGTCGGGATCGGTCAGGACCGCCCGGGCCTCGGCCAGCCTGCCGCTCAGCGTGCGGGCCAGGACCGCGGCGTAGCGCCCGGCCACCAGCACCGACACCGCCGAGCCCGGGGCGGTGGCCAGGGCGAGGGCGGCGACCGCCGCCCCGGCGTCGTCGACGACCTCCAGCAGCCCGTGGCCCAGGACCAGGTCGGCCCCGCCGGTCGGGGCGACCTCGGCCAGCGCGTCCACGTCGCCCTGGACCGCGGCGACCAGGTCGGCCACCCCGGCGTCGCGGGCCCGGCGGTGCAGCGCGGCGAGCGCGTTGGGGCTGTTGTCGACCACGGTGACCGCGCACCCCAGCCGGGCCAGCGGGACGGCCCAGGCCCCGCTGCCACCGCCGACGTCGAGCACCCGGGGGGCCCGGCCGGGTCGCCGGGCCCGCATCCGGGCCACCTCGTCCTGCAGGACCCGCTGCACCGCCCCGCCCGCCGCGCCGCCCTCCGGCGCCCCCGGCGGGGCGCAGACCGGCTCGACCGGGCCGTCGGGACCGCGCACCGCGCCGGCGCTCAACCGGGGACCCTTCGCATAGCGGCAGCGTAGTGCGCGGGCCGAGCGGGTAGGTTGCTCGCCGTGCAGGTCGTCGCCTCGTTGAGCCTGAAGGGCGGAGTGGGCAAGACCACCGTGGCGCTGGGGCTGGCCGGGGCCGCCCAGCAGCACGGGCTGCGGACCCTGGTGGTCGACCTCGACCCGCAGGCCAACGCCACCATCGCGCTGGACGTCGGGCCGACCGCGGCCACCGTGGCCGAGGTGCTCGACGAGCCGCGGCTGTCGGTGCTGCGCGCGGCCATCGCCCCCAGCGGCTGGGGCGAGGGCCTGGACGTGATGGTCGGGGCCGAGCAGACCGAGCGGCACAACCACCCCGAGCCCAGCCGGGCCCAGGTGGGCCGGCTGGCCCGCGCGCTGGGCCGGCTCGGCCACCTGGACGCCCCCGAGCAGCCCGGTCCCGGACCCCGGGTGGCCGACGCCGACGGCTGGCACCCGGGCGGGCCCACCGCCGACGGGGACGACGGGGACGAGACCGACCCCTACCGGCTGGTGGTGATCGACTGCCCGCCGTCGCTGGGCCAGCTCACCCGCAGCGCGCTGGCCGCGGCCGACCGGGCCGTGCTGGTGACCGACCCCACGATGTTCGCGGTGTCCGGCGTGCAGCGGGCCTTCGACGCCGTGCAGTCCGAGCGCCAGCGCGGCAACCCGGATCTGCAGCCGCTCGGCGTGCTGATCAACCGGGTGCGCCCGCGCAACGCCGAGCACGAGTTCCGGATCGCCGAGCTGCGCGAGCTGTTCGGGCCGCTGGTGCTGCCCGGGGTGCTGCCCGACCGCTCGGCGATCCAGCAGGCCCAGGGGGCGTGCATGCCGATCCAGCGGTGGGACACCCCCGGCGCCCGGGAGGCGTCGGCGGTGTTCACCCTGCTGCTGGGCCGGGTGCTGCGCAGCGAGCGGTCACCGCGGACCCGGTCGGTGCCCTCGGCCCCGCCGGCCACCCGCTGAGCACCCGCTGAGCGGCCGGCGACCGCCGGTCAGCGCAGCGGGATCGACCCGGCCACGATCGTCACGAACTGCTCGGCCTGGCGCAGCAGGTCGTCGGACTCGCGCCGGCCCACCAGCCGGGCGATGCCGGCCTCGGCCGCAGCCCTGGTATCGGAGCAGGAGGCGAAGAACGCCGCCCACTCGGCCAGCTCGGGGGCGACCTCGGCGAGCAGGTGCCAGACGTTGCGGGTGGCGCCCCGCCGGCCGACCGGCCGGGCCCGCACCGCCAGCACGGCCGCGCCCGCGCGCAGCGCGGCCAGGTACGCGGCCGGGTAGCGCAGCATCGGGTCGTCGGTGCGGTGCGCCTCGGCCAGCCCGTCGGCGGCCTGGCGGAGC
>JASLAP010000735.1 GCA_030147065.1 Pseudonocardia sp.
CAGGCCGGGGAGCACCTCCTCCTGCGCCTGGGCGTAGGTGTCCTCGTGCTGGTCCTGGTAGCGCTGCCAGGCCTGCGCGTCCCAGATCTCGGCCCGGGTGAACGCCCCGATCACCACGCACTCCTTGGTCAGGCCGGCGTACCGGCGCAGTTCGGGGGTGATGGCGATGCGGCCCTGGCCGTCGGGGTTCTGCTCGTCGGTGCCGGAGAACAGGTTGCGCTGGAAGACCCGGGCCGCCTCGTTGGTCAGCGGCGCGGACGCCACCTTCTGCGCCAGCTCGGTGAAGGCGTCCCGGGTGAACACGTACAGGCAGTGGTCCTGCCCCTTCGTGATCATCAGGCCGCCTCGCAGCTCGTCGCGGAATTTCGCGGGCAACGTGAGCCGCCCCTTGTCGTCGAGCCTGGGGGTGTAGGTGCCGAGGAACATGGCCCCCACCTCCACCTGCGGCCCGTTGTGCCCCAGCGATCACCACATTACCCCACTTCCCCCCACCGTCAACCGGAAGCACGCCGTCGCGCTCCCGGCTTCCACGAGAAAGCCGCAGGTCAGGGCGGTGGAGCGAAAGGGGGGCCGACGGGCGGTGCCGGCGGCTAGCGGCCCATACACCCCGTCCCCCCGGCTCGTGGTGGACACTCACCGTGAGCGAAATGCGGACGGTGGCGCCCCTACGTGGTCGCTCCGGGGGCGGGCGGGTCGCCCGCGGCGCCGGTGGGGAGCGGTGGGGGACGCGCAGCGAGCGCCGGTGGCGCCGGGTGGGGGACACTGGAGCGGTCGGGTCACACCCGTCCGTGGCGCGACCGCGCCGCGCCACCCGCCGACGCTCCGCCGCCACCGTGGAGGTCCCGCCCCGCGATCATCACCCGATCGGTTGGCGCCATCGGTCGCGGCCCCGCCGGCTCCGCCCCATCGGGGGACGCGCTTCGCGGCCGTTTGACAGACTGGGGGCCAGTCTCGTAGTGACCGGGACGGGACGTGAGGAGAACGGGTGACGACGACGAGCAGCCGGGCCCGGGTCGACGGGGACGCGGTGGGCCTGCCCGAGGTGGCCGAGATGTGCGGCCGGATCGCGGGCAACGTCCAACGGGTGATCGTGGGCAAGCCCGAGGTGGTGCGGGTCGCCCTGGTCACCCTGCTGGCCGAGGGGCACCTGCTCGTCGAGGACGTGCCGGGGGTCGGCAAGACCTCGCTGGCCAAGGCCCTGGCCCGGTCCATCGACTGCTCGGTCAGCCGGGTGCAGTTCACCCCGGACCTGCTGCCCGGCGACATCACCGGGATGTCGGTGTTCAACCGCCAGTCCACCGAGTTCGAGTTCCGCCCCGGGCCGGTGTTCGCCAACATCGTGATCGCCGACGAGATCAACCGGGCGTCACCGAAGACGCAGTCGGCGCTGCTGGAGTGCATGGCCGAGAACCAGGTCACGGTGGACGGCGCGGCCTACCCGCTGGCCACCCCGTTCATGGTGGTGGCCACCCAGAACCCGATCGAGATGGACGGCACCTACCCGCTGCCGGAGGCCCAGCGCGACCGGTTCACCGCCCGGGTCAGCGTCGGCTACCCGGACCTGGCAGCCGAGCTGGCGATGGTCGACGAGCACGCCGCGGCCGACCCGCTGGACCTGCTGCGCCCGGTGACCGACGCCCGGCTGGTGGCCCGCCTGGTGGAGGCGGTGCGCCGGGTGCACGTCGCGCCCGAGGTGCGCCAGTACTGCGTGGAGCTGGTCGGGGCCACCCGGCGGCTGCCCGAGCTGCGACTGGGCGCCTCGCCGCGGGCCACCCTGCAGCTGGTCCGGGCGGCCAAGGCGCAGGCCGCGCTGTCCGGGCGGGGTTTCGTGGTCCCCGACGACGTGCAGACCGTCGCGGTGCCGGTGCTGGCGCACCGGTTGCTGCTCACCCCGGACGCGGTGGCCTCGCGCCGCTCGGCCACCGACATCGTCCGGACCCTGCTGGGCCGCCAGGCCGTGCCGGCCCCGGTCCGCCCCGGGCCCTGAGCGCGCGGCCGTGAGCCCAGTCCTGTGAACCCGGCGCCGTGACCACTCCCCCGCGGAGCACTCCCCCGCCCGCCGGCCCCCGGGCCGCGCGGTGAACGGGCGTCGGGCCGGCCTGACCACCCGGGGGCGCTGCATGCTCGCCGGCGGGCTGGCCACCGCGGCCTGTGCGGTGCTGCTCGACGAGCGCGACCTGCTGCGGATCGGGGTGTTCGTGGCGCTGCTGCCGCTGCTGGCCCTGGCGGTGTGCGGGCGCACCAGGCGGGCGCTCGGCGTCCGGCGGACGCTGCACCCGCACCGGCTGCCGGTCGGCGGCGGGCTGCGGGTGGAACTGGAGCTGCGCGGCGGGCGGCTGCTGAGCAGCCTGCGGCTGGTCGACGCGGTGCCCGACGCCGTGGGCGCGCAGTCCGACGCCCCGCCCCGGTTCACCGTGCACAGCCTGGGCCGCACGGCCGGCCGGCCGGGTCGCTCGGCGGTGATCAACTACCCGCTGCGGCCGGTGCTGCGCGGCGCGCACCGGGTCGGCCCGCTGACCGCCAGCAGCACCGACCCGCTCGGGCTGGCCCAGTTCGAGCGCGAGCTGGCCCCGCCGTCGGCGCTGCTGGTGCTGCCGCGGGTGGTGCCACTGCGCGGGCTGCCGCCGGCGCTCGGCTCCGGCGAGGGCACCCCCGGTGCCGCCCTGGCCCACCAGGGCCAGGGCGCCTCGGACGTGCTGGTGCGGCCCTACCGGGTGGGCGACGAGCTGCGCCGGGTGCACTGGCGCAGCTCCGCCCGCCACGACGAGCTGATGGTGCGCCTGGAGGAACGGCCGTGGCGCGGCGGGATCACGCTGCTGCTGGACCGCCGCGACGGCGGGCACCGCGGCCGGGGCGCGGCCAGCAGCCTGGAGTTCGCGGTCAGCCTCACCGCCAGCGTCTACGCCCACCTGGTCGCCCGCGGCGAGCCGGTCACCCTGGTCACCGAGGACGGCGTTCCGCTGGTCGGGGCCAGCACGTCGAGCACCGACGCCGTGCTCGACGTGCTGGCCGGGCTGCGGGCCTCGGCCCGCGCCGACCTGGGCGGGCCGGAGATCACCCCCGGGTCCGACGTGGTGGCGGTGCTCGGCGAGCTCGGGCCCGGCCAGCTGGAGGCGCTGCAGGCCCGCCGGCCCGCCGGCGGCTACGCCGTGCTGCTGGACACCGCGACCTGGGACCGCCCCGGCTCCCCGCGCGGCGGGTCCCGGGCCGCGGCGAACGCCGCGGCGCTCAAACGCCTCGGCTGGACCGTCACCGTGGCCACCGCCCGCACCGCACCCGACCGGGCCTGGGACGAGCTGATCGCCGGCCAGGTGACGGCCCGGTGAACGCGGCCGCTCCCGGTCCCACCGCCCCCGGGCGCGCCGGCCCCGCCGACCGGGCGCAGCCGCCCGGCCCACCCTCACCCGCGACCCCCGACGGAGCCCGACCGTGACGACGACCGTCGAGCGGGGCGCACCCGCGGCCCCGCCCACCCCGCCGGCCCGGCGCCACCGCGACCGCGCCCCGGTGCCGTGGGCCGCGGCCGGCTGCGTCGGGCTGGCGGTGCTGCTGGCCGGCGCCCCGGTGACCGCGATCGTGCAGGGGGCGGTGTGGCCCGTGCAGGCCGCGTTCGCCGTCGTGCCGGTGACCGCGGTCGGCCTGGCGCTGCACCGGTTCGGGTCGGCCGCGGTCGCCGCCGGGCAGGTGCTGACCGTGCTGGCGCTGCTCACCGCGCTGTTCACCGACCGGGGCGTGCTCGGCTTCCTGCCCGGGCCGGCCGCGTTCGGCGAGCTGGGCGGGCTGCTCGACCGGGCCGGCCAGCAGATCGACACCAGCACCGCCCCGGTGATCCCCACCCCGGAGATGCGGTTCCTGGTCACCGCGGCGTTCGGCCTGCTCACCGTGGCGGTGTTCGTGACCGCGGTGAACGCGGCGGCGCCGGCCGCGGCCGGGGTGCCGCTGCTGGCGGTGTTCGCCGTTCCGGCCGCCCTCGCCGACGACCTGCTGCCCTGGTGGGCGATGGTGGCCGCGGCCACCGGCTACGGGCTGCTGCTGATCACCGCGGGCCGGCCGGGCTCGGCGGCGCGGCGGCGCGGCGGCACCGGGGTGGCGCTGGT
>JASLAP010000079.1 GCA_030147065.1 Pseudonocardia sp.
CCAGAACCGGACGATCACGGTGCTCTCCGCCCAGCCGGCGAGCTCGAAGTGGTGGTGCAGCGGCGCCATCCGGAAGACCCGGCGCCGGGTGGCCCGGAAGAAGGCCACCTGGATGACCACCGACAGGGTCACCGCGACGAACAGCCCGCCGAGCACCACCAGCAGCAGTTCGGTGCGGGTGACGATCGCCAGCCCGGCCATCAGCCCGCCGAGGGCCAGCGACCCGGTGTCGCCCATGAAGATCCGGGCCGGCGCGGTGTTCCACCACAGGAAGCCCAGGCAGGCGCCCATCGCGGCGGCCGCGACGAGGGTGACGTCCAGCGGGTCGCGCACCGTGTAGCAGCCGTCGACCAGCGCGGTGCTGCAGTCGTGCCCGAACTGCCAGAACGAGATGATGACGTAGGAGGCGAAGACCATCGCCGAGCAGCCCGCCGCCAGCCCGTCCAGCCCGTCGGTGAGGTTCACCGCGTTGGAGAAGCCGGCGATGAAGAGGTAGGCCAGGACGGCGAACAGGACGGCCGGCAGCGACAGCGGCGCGATGTCCCGGACGAACGAGACCGTCGACGACGCGACCGCCACCCCCTGGTCGTCCTGCTGCCACAGCGCGAGGAAGGCGAACGCCAGGCCGATCACCAGCTGGCCGACCAGCTTCGAGGTCTTGTTCAGCCCCAGGCTGCGGCGGTACCGGATCTTCAGGTAGTCGTCGAGGAATCCGACGGTGCCCAACCCGATCAGCAGGAAGAGCAACAGCAGCCCGGTGGCGGTGACCCCGCGCCCGGGCTGGTTGATCAGGAACAGGTGCGCGATCAGGTAGCCGCCGACGGTGGCCAGCACCATGACGGTGCCGCCCATGGTGGGCGTGCCCTTCTTGGACAGGTGGCTCTCCGGGCCGTCGTCCCGGATCTCCTGCCCGAAGCCGCGGCGGCGGAACATCTTGATCGCCAGCGGGGTCAGCAGGATGGAGATGACCAGGCCGAAGGCGGCCGCGATCAGGACCGACTTCACGCGGTTCCCTTCCCGGTGGTGCCGGTGGTGACGTCGGTGAGCAGGTCGGCGGCCAGCACCTCCAGAGCGTAGGAGCGGGAGGCCTTCACCAGGACGACGTCCCCGGGCTCGAGCACCCCGGCGAGCAGCCGGCGGGCGGCGTCCCGGTCGGGGACGTGCACCGGCTCCGCCCCACCGGCGCCGCCGGCCGACCACTCGGCCAGCGCACCGGTGTGCACACCGACCGCGTCCGGTCCGACGGCGACCAGCAGGTCGACCCCGCCCCGCACGGCGTCCCGGCCCAGCCGGGCGTGCGCGGCGTCGGCCCCGGGACCCAGCTCCCCCATCGCGCCCAGCACGGCGACCCGGCGCCTCCCCTCGAGCCCGCGCAGCGCGGACAGTGCGGCGCGCATCGACTCGGGGTTGGCGTTGTAGGCGTCGTTGACCACGGTCACCCCGTCGGCCCGGCGGCTGACCTCCATCCGCCAGCGGCTGCGCGGCCCGGCCGCGGACAGGGCGCCGGCGACCTGCGCCGGGGACAGCCCGGCGGCCAGCGCGGCGGCCGCCGCCGACAGCGCGTTGGCGACCTGGTGGACGCCGACCACCTGGAGCACGACCGGGTGCTCCTCCCCCGCGGCGACCAGGGTGAAGCGTGCCCGGGCCTGCCCGTCGAGCTCGACGCCGACGGCGCGGACGTCGGCGTCCGCCGCCTCGACCCCGGTCGTGACGACCCGGGCGCGGGTCCGGCCGGCCATCCCCAGCACCCGGGGGTCGTCGGCGTTGAGCACCGCGGTGCCGTCGGCCGGCAGCGCCTCGACCAGTTCGCCCTTGCTGGTGGCGATCACCTCGGCGCTGCCGAACTCGCCCAGGTGCGCCGAGCCGACGTTGAGCACCACGCCGATGCGCGGGCGGGCGACGCCGCACAGCCGGGCGATGTGCCCCGGCCCGCGGGACCCCATCTCCAGCACCAGGTGGCGGGTCGCCGCGTCGGCCGTCAGCACGGTGAGCGGCAGGCCGATGTCGTTGTTGAACGAGCCCTGGGGGCTGACCGTAGGACCGGCGGTGGCGAGCACCTGGCCGAGCAGGTCCTTGGTCGAGGTCTTCCCCGAGGAACCGGTGACCCCGACGGTGACCAGGCCGCCGGGCAGGAGACGCTCGTGCACCGCGGCCGCCAGCCGGCCCAGCGCCGCGACCGGGTCGGCGACGACCACGCACGGCAGGGCGGGGTGCGGGCGGGTGCTGAGCGCCCCCGCCGCACCGGCCGCCGCGGCCATCGGGAGGAAGTCGGCGCCGTCCACCCGCTCACCCGGCAGCGCCACGAACAGGTCGCCGGGGCCGACGCTCCGGGAGTCGACCGTGACCGACCCGGTGACCGACGCGGGCGGGCCGGTCTGCTCACCGCCCACCGCCGCCGCGACCTCGGCCAGGGACAACTCGATCACGCGGGCACCTCGAGCTCGGCGAGCACCTCGCGCAGCACCTCTCGATCGTCGAAGGGCAGCACGCGGCTCCCGACCTCCTGTCCGGTCTCGTGGCCCTTGCCGGCCACGAGCAGCGTGTCCCCTGGACGGGCCCGGCGCACGGCGACGGCCAGCGCCGCGCGACGGTCGCCGACCTCCAGCACCTCGGCCCGCTGCCCGGCCGGGACGCCGTCGGCGCCGGCGCGCACGGCCCGACGGATCGCCGCCGGGTCCTCCGACCGGGGGTTGTCGTCGGTGATCACCAGCAGGTCGCTGCCGGCGGCGGCCGCCGCGCCCATGTCGGCGCGCTTGCCCGCGTCCCGGTCACCGCCGCAGCCCAGCACGGTCAGCAACCGCCCCGGGGTGGAGCCCCGCAGCGCGGCCAGCGCGGTGCGCACGGCGTCGGGGGTGTGCGCGTAGTCGACGACCGCGGCGAACGGCTGGCCGGCGACGACCGGCTCCATCCGGCCGGGGACCACGGCGTCGGCGAGGCCGGCGACGGCGTCCGGGACGGGCACGCCGACAGCGTCCAGCAGGGCCACGGCGAGCACCGCGTTGGCCACGTTGAAGCTCCCGGGCAATCGCAGCCGCACCGCCCAGCGGCCGCCGTCGCGGCGGTGCAGGGTGAAGGTGGAACCGCCGTCGTGCCCCGGGGCCACCTCGCCGGCCGACCAGTGCGCACCGGCGGCACCCTGGGTGGTCACCGTGACGGTCGCGGGGGTCACCAGGCGCCGGCCGGCCGGGTCGTCGACGTCGACGACCTCCACCGCCGCGCGGCCGTCGAACAGGCGCGCCTTGGCCTGGAAGTAGCTCTCGGTGTCGCCGTGGAAGTCCAGGTGGTCGCGCGAGAGGTTGGTGAAGCCGGCCGCGGCGAACCGCACCCCGCCCACCCGGCCCTGCACCAGTGCGTGGCTGGAGACCTCCATGACCACCGCCCGTACGCCCGACTCGACCATGGTCCCCAGCAGCGCGTGCAGGTCCGGCGCCTCCGGCGTGGTGCGCACGCTGGGGAAGGCCGTGGTGACCGGCCTGCCGTCGGCGTCCCGCCCTCGGGTCCGGGTCTGCACGGTGCCGATCAGACCGCTGGTCCAGCCGGCGGCCGCCAGGCCCGCCTCCACCAGGTAGGCCGTCGTCGTCTTGCCGTTGGTGCCGGTGATGCCCAGCATCGTCAGCCGCTCGCTGGGCGAGCCGTACACCCGGGCGGCGACGGCGCCGAGCAGGTCGCGGGGGTCGGCGACGACGCACACCGGCAGGCCGGTGGCGCGGGCCTCGGCCTCCCCGGCAGGGTCGGTGAGGACCGCGGTGGCGCCACGAGCGGCAGCGTCGGCGGCGTACCGGGCGCCGTGGGTGCGCGCACCCGGCAGCGCGGCGTACAGGTCCCCGGGCTGCACACCGCCGGAGGCGAGGGTGACCCCGGAGACGGGCGTCGCGGGGTCCCCGGACAGCGGGACGCCGACGAGGTCGGCCAGCTCGGCGAGGGAGGAAGGGCGGGTCCCCGCAGGCCGGGGCACCGATCCGGCGACGGTCGGACTCACGAGTGTCCAATCTACCGGCGACGGGCTGCGCCCCTTGAGCGCCATGCCTCGGCTGCGCCGAGCGTCCCTCCTGTGCTGACCGAGCACGTCGCGGGGCACCGCATGCCGCACCGCTCGGTCAGGGGACGGTGAGGGTGAACTCCGGGCGGGCGGAGCCGGAGGGGACGACCCCACCGGCGGTGAGCGCGTACCGCATGACGTCGGCGAACACGGGGGCGGCCACCTGGCCGCCCTCCGCCGAGCTGGTGGGGCGCTCGAGGCCCACGGCCACCACGTACTGCGGGTCGTCGGCGGGGGCGTAGCCGACGAAGGTGGTGAAGTAGCCGCCCCCGGTGTAGCAGCTGCACTCGGGGTTGGCGCGCTGTGCGGTGCCGGTCTTCCCGACCACCCGGAAGCCGTCGACCGCCCCCAGCGGCGCCGTCCCGCCCTTCCCGACGACGGCCTCGAGCATGTGGGTCATCGCGGCGGCGGTGGACTCGCTGACCACGCGTGTGCCGGCCGGTCGCGGTGAGGCCGTCACGGTGCCGTCCGACGCGGTCACCGAGCTGACCACCCGCGGCGGCACCCGCACCCCGCCGTTGGCCAGGGTCTGGTAGACCGACGCCATCTGCAGGGTGGTCACCGAGACGCCCTGGCCGATCGGCACGTTCGCCGCGCGGCTGGCGGTCCAGTCCGCCGACGACTCGAGGATCCCGGCGCTCTCGCCCGGCAGCTCGATGCCGGTGGTGCTGCCGATGCCGAACGCCCGCAGGTACTCCTCGAGCCGTTCGTCGCCCAGCTCGCGGGCCAGCATG
>JASLAP010000134.1 GCA_030147065.1 Pseudonocardia sp.
GCTCGGCGTGCTGGTGCGGCTGCTGCTGCTCGGCATCCCCGAGCCGGAGGCCGCCGTGGCCGCCGCGCTGGCGCCGCTGACCCCGCCCGACGCCGCGGCCGCCGGGCTGCTCGCACCGGCGGACGACGGCTGGCGGGCCGCGCTCGACCTGCGCCCCTACGGCGACGACGACGGCGACTGGTGGGTGCTGTCCGACCTGGACCTGCGCCGCCAGCAGCGCGACCACGTGACCGGGGTGGGAGCGGCGTCGCTGACCCTGGCCGCGGCCACCGTGCGCAGCCCCGCCGCCACCCTGCTCGACCTGGGCACCGGCTGCGGGGTGCAGGCGCTGCACGCCGTCCGGCACGTCGACGCGATCACCGCCACCGACCTCGCCCCGCGCGCGCTGGCCATGGCCCGGGCCACCTTCGCGCTCAACGACCTGGACGTCGAGCTGCTGGCCGGGCCGTGGCTGGAGCCGGTGGTCGGGCGCCGGTTCGACCGGATCGTGTCCAACCCGCCGTTCGTGCCCGGCCCGGCGCGGGTGGACTACGTCTACCGCGACTCCGGCCAGGGCGGCGACGACGCCCTCGCCATGCTGCTGCGCGCGCTGCCCGACCACCTCGCGCCCGGCGGCGTCGCGCAGCTGCTCGGCTCGTGGCTGCACGTGCGCGACGAGGACTGGCCGGACCGGGTCCGCTCGTGGCTGCCCGACGGGGTGGACGCGTGGGTGGTGCAGCGCGAGGTGGCCGACCCGGCCCTGCACGTCGGGACCTGGCAGCGCGACGCCGGGCTGGACCTGTCCTCCCCCGCGGCCCGCGAGCAGGCCGGCGGGTGGCTGGACTGGATGGAGCGCGAGCGGGTGGAGGCCGTCGGGTTCGGGTTCCTCACCCTGCGCCGCACCGACGGGCCGCCGACGGTGGTGTTCGAGGACCTGGCCGGCGACATCACCGAGCCGCTCGGCCCGGAGGTCGCCGGCTGGCTCGACCGGGTGGACTGGCTGCGCGCCCACGCCGCGGACGACGTCCTGCTGGGTGCGCGGCTGGCGGTGGCGCCGTCGGTGGTGCTGGAGCGCTACGCCGAGCCCGGCGAGGAGGGCTGGGCCGAGGTGGGCGCGGCCGTGGCCCGGCTGGACGGTCCCCGCTGGCGCCACGAGGTGGACGCGCCGGCCGCGGCCCTGCTGGCCGGGTGCCAGGGCGCGCTGCCGCTGGGCGAGCTGGTCGACCTGCTCGCGCTGGCCCACGACCGCCCGACCGGGGAGCTGGTCGCGGCGACCCTGCCGGCGGTCCGCGAGTTCGTCCGGCACGGGGTGCTGGTGCCGGCGTGAGGGCGGTCGCGGCCCGGGTGCGGCGGGCCGCTGTGCGGGTGGACGGGCAGGTGGTCGGCGAGATCGGGCCGGGCCTGCTGGTGCTGCTCGGGGTGCACCGCGACGACGGGCCCGGCGCCGCCCCGGCGATGGCCCGCAAGCTGCACGAGCTGCGGATCCTGGACGGTGAGCGGTCCTGCGCGGAGGCCGGGGCGCCGCTGCTGGTGGTCAGCCAGTTCACCCTCTACGGCGACACCCGCAGGGGCCGCCGGCCGTCCTGGTCCGCGGCCGCCCGCCCGGAGGCGGCCGAGCCGCTGGTGGAGGCGGTGGTGGCCGCGCTGCGCGAGCGCGGCGCGCGCGTGGCGACCGGCGTGTTCGGAGCGGCGATGGCCGTCGAGTCGGTCAACGACGGGCCGTTCACGGTGATCGTCGAGGTCTGACCGCGGACGCGGAAGACCCCCGCCCGGAGGACCGGACGGGGGTCTGCGCGGACAGCGGTCAGTTCTTGGCGGCGTTGCGCGCGGTGCGGGCACCGGAAGCGGCCTGCTCACCCGCGGTGCGGGCGGCGTCGGCGGCCTTGGCGACGGTGTCGTCGACGGCGTTCTTGGTGTGCGCGGACACCGACTGCGCGGCCCGGGCGGCCTGCTCGGAGACGCTCTCGGCGGCCTGGGTGCTGGCCGACAGCACGGTCAGGGCCAGCCGGCGCTGGGTGTCGAGGACCTGCTGGGCCACGTCGAAGTAGCGCTCGACGAAGACGGCGGCGTCCGGGACGCCGGCCCGCGAGCCGGTCACGTCGGTCAGCTGCTGGACGGTGTCGGCCCAGGTCCGCACGGCCGAGGTGACGACCTCCTGGCTGCGGGCGGTGAACTCGGTGAACTGGTCGGTGGCGGTGCTCATGGGGATCGTGTCCTCCGGGGTGTGTCGGGTGGTTGCCTGCTACCCATACTGCGCACCCCTGCTAAGTATTTCAAGCACAACGGCCTGCGACGCCGGTCACGCGACCTCGGTCACCGCCACCTCGGTCACCGCCACCTCGGTCACCGCCACCTCGGTCCCCCGCCGGCCTCAGTCGCTGCCGACGAAGCTCTGGTAGACCCCGAGCAGTGCGGTCCGCTGCTCCGGGGTGAGCCGGGGGTCGGCCCGGATCGCGTCCTCGGTGCTCGTCGTCCCCGCCGCGGGTGGTTCGGCCGCCGACGGCCGGGCCGTCGACATCCCGGTCGCCCACCCGGCCTGGCTGAGCAACTGCTCGGTGGACAGCTGCAGCGCGTCGGCGATCGAGTGCAGCACCTTGAGCGAGGGCTGGTGCAGCCCGCGCTCCACCTGCGACAGGTAGGCGTTGGACACGCTGGTCATGGCGGCCATCTCGCGCAGCGAGAGCCGGGCCATCTGGCGCTGCGCGCGGATGAACTCGCCCAACGGGTTCATCGCCCAGCCACCGGCGCGCCGACCGTCCTGGTCGGCGCCCTGGTCGGCGCCGCCGTCCCGCCCGCCGGTGCCGTCCCGCCCGGTGCCGTTGTCGCTCATGGCCCCCATTCTGGCCTGTCCCGGGCCGGCGGCCGCAGTCACCGGCAGCGCGTGCCATCCCGAACGCTTGCGTAGTTGACCAAGCGCCGGTTACCGTTCGGTAGCCGCGGCGGAGCCGCCACCGGCGGAAGGAGTCACCGATGACGATCCCGTTGCCGACCCCGACACCGACCGACCGAGCGGGCCTGGGCGCCGCGCTGCGCCACCTGACCGGCTACACCGCCCGCAACCTGACCCACACCGCGACCGCGGTCGCCGAGGCCACCGGCGGGCTCTGGGTGGACTCGCTGACCCGCACGATGGCCGGCACGGCCTCCCCGCTGCGGGCGGCCACCCGCGGGATCACGTGGTGGACGACGATGCGCGACCGCCGGGTGCCGGACTGGCACCGGACCAACGAGGTCGTCTTCAGCACCCCGATCGCCCGGCTGCGCGACGCCACCGCGCCCGCCGACCGCGACGACCCCGTGCTGGCCACGCTGGTCCTGCCGCCGCAGGCCGGCCACTCCAGCCACATCGTCGACTACTCCGCCGAGCAGAGCCAGCTCGGCGCCATCGCCGAGGCCGGCCTGACCAGGGTTTTCGTCCTGGAATGGCGCTCGGCCACGGCGGCCACCCGGCACGTCACCATCACCGACTACATCGACGTGGTCGACCGGGCGGTGGAGCGGTTGGGCGGGCGGATCAACCTGGTCGGCGACTGCCAGGGCGGCTGGCTGGCCGCCATCTACGCCGCGCTGCACCCGGCGAAGGTGCACACCCTGACCCTGGCCGGGGCGCCGATCGACTTCCACGCCGGCGAGTCGGTGATCGCCTCCTCGACCCGGGCGATGACCAGCGCGTTCGGCCTCGCCCCCTACCGCGCGCTGGTCGCCCTCGGGGGCGGCACCATGCCCGGCCGGGCGGTGCTGGCCAACTTCATCGCGATCCAGCCGCAGGCCGAGGTGTCGCGGCAGCTGCAGCTGCTGGCGAACCTGCACGACGACGCGCACGTCCGCCGCTACCAGGCCTTCGAGGACTGGTTCAAGCACACCCAGGACCTGCCGGGGGCGTTCTACCTGTGGCTGGTCCAGCACCTGTTCCACGGCAACGAGCTGATCCGCGGCGAGCTGACCGTCGGCGGGCGGCGGGCCGACCTGGCCGCGATCACCTGCCCGCTGTTCCTGCTGGCCGGGGCCACCGACCACATCACCCCGGCGGCGCAGCTGTTCGCCGCCGCGGACGCCGTCTCCACCCCGCGCGAGCAGATCACGCTGCGCACCGCGCCCGGCGGGCACCTGGGGCTGTTCATGGGCCACGACGCGCTCCGCGAGGACTGGCCGGTGCTGATGCGGGCGGTCCGCGCGCTCTGCTGAGGTGCGGTTCCGCCCCTGCGCGTGTGAGCGGCGTGAGCTCCGGGTACCTACACCTGTCGGACCCTGAAAAGCCGCTGAGAGTGGGCGAGCCCACAGCGCCGTGTCGGGAACGTTATTCCGGATACCGGCGTTGGACGCAGTGAGAGCCAGGGCAGGGAGACGCGCCAGAGCGTCCCGCCCGGGTCGCGCAGGGGAGGAACTCACCAGACATGACAGCGTCACTCACCACAGCGCGGCGGAACCGGTCGACGGCGTCGGCCGTTCCGACACAGCGTAGCCAGCCCGACGTCGCTGCCGCCACCGAGGAGTCCGCCACCGCCGGCGACGAGTTCGTCCTGGACGGGACGAGTGCCGACGGGACCGGCACCGGGCGGCCCGAACTGACCGCCGAGGACCTCGACGCCCAGAGCCCGGCCGCCGACCTGGTCCGGGTGTACCTGAACGGGATCGGCAAGACCGCGCTGCTCACCGCGGCGCAGGAGGTCGACCTGGCCCGCCGGATCGAGGCCGGGGTGTTCGCCCAGCACGTGCTGGACACCGCCGTCGCCGAGGACCGCGAGCTGGACAAGCAGTACGCCGCGGACCTGCGCTCCGTCGTCCGCGACGGCCGCCGGGCGCGCAACCACCTGCTGGAGGCCAACCTGCGGCTGGTCGTCTCGCTGGCCAAGCGCTACACCGGGCGGGGCATGCCGCTGCTGGACCTGATCCAGGAGGGCAACCTGGGGCTGATCCGGGCGGTGGAGAAGTTCGACTACGCCAAGGGCTTCAAGTTCTCCACCTACGCCACCTGGTGGATCCGCCAGGCCATCACCCGCGGCATGGCCGACCAGGCCCGCACCATCCGGCTGCCGGTGCACCTGGTGGAGCAGGTCAACAAGCTGGCCCGGATCCGCCGCGACCTGCACCAGCGGCTGGGCCGCGACGCCACCCACGAGGAGCTGGCCGCCGAGTCCGGCATCCCCGAGGGGAAGATCTCCGATCTGCTCGACCACGCCCGCGACCCGGTGAGCCTGGACATGCCGGTCGGTGCCGAGGAGGAGGCCCCGCTGGGCGACTTCATCGAGGACGGCGAGTCCGCCGACGCCGAGACCACGGTGATCTCGCACCTGCTGCACGACGACCTCCGCCGCGTGCTGGCCACGCTGGAGGACCGCGAGCAGAACGTGATCCGGATGCGCTACGGCCTCGACGACGGCCAGCCGCGCACGCTGGACCAGATCGGGCGCCGGTTCGGGCTGTCCCGCGAGCGGGTCCGCCAGATCGAGCGCGAGGTCATGGCCAAGCTGCGGCTCGGCGAGCGGGCCGACCGGCTGCGGGCCTACGCCAGCTGACCCGACCGACCGTCCACGTCCCGGGTGGGGACCGTCGCCGCGGCGACGGTCCCCACC
>JASLAP010000136.1 GCA_030147065.1 Pseudonocardia sp.
GCCCACGATTCCGATGCCGCCCGTCCGATGCTCGCCGGCGGCGCCTCACCCGGTCATGTCGAGTTCGGCGACGACCTTCGTGGGGCGCAGCCGGACGAGCAGTTCCCCGGGCACGCCGTTGCGCCGCCCGAACTCCTCGGCGCGGTCGGCGCCCATGTAGCGCGCAGCGATGGTGGTCGCCGACGCCAACAGGTCGGTCGGGTCCTCCGACACCGTCGCCAGGCCCTGCACCTGCACGAAGCCGAAGGGCGGGGTCTCGTCGTCGATGCACACCACCAGCCGCGGGTCGCGGGCGATCGCCCGGCCCTTCGCGGTGCCCTTCCCGGTGTTGAACAGCAGGTCGTCGCCGTCGACGACGAACCAGACCGGCGCGACCAGGGGCCGGCCGTCGGCGGCGACGAAGCCGAGCTTGCCGGTGCGGGTGCCGGCGGACAGGAACGCGCGGATCTCGGGGGAGAACACGGGGTCGGTCACGCCGCCGAGCCTAGGTCGGGGCGCGGTCGCCCCGCGTCCGGTGTGCACCCCTCGATTGCGCAGACCGGGCCGCGGTGGTGTCGTGGGCGGCGAGCAGGGAGGTCGACATGACGACTGGGGCCGGTCCGGCGGCGCACGCCGAGGACTCCACAGGGCGGGGCGACGACGCCCTGCGCGAGATCGAGCAGCGGGTGCTCTGGCTGGCCACGGCGATGGTGGACCACGCCAACCGGGTGCGGCCCAACCCGACCGGGCTCAAGGTCGGCGGGCACCAGGCGTCCAGCGCGTCGATGGTGACGATCATGACCGCGCTGTGGTTCGAGCACCTGCGCGCCGCCGACCGGGTCTCGGTCAAGCCGCACGCGTCCCCGGTCCTGCACGCGATCAACTACCTGCTCGGCGACCTGGACGAGGCCCACCTGACCACCCTGCGCTCGTTCGGCGGGGTGCAGGCCTACCCGTCGCGGTCCAAGGACCCCGACACCGTCGACTACTCCACCGGCTCGGTCGGCATCGGCGCCACCGCGCCGATCTGGGGCGCGCTGTCGCGCCGCTACGTCGACTCGCACCTGGGCGGGGTCGGGACCGGCCGGCAGTACTCGCTGGTCGGCGACGCCGAGCTGGACGAGGGCGCGGTCTGGGAGGCGGTCCTCGACCCGATGGTCGCCGAGCTGGGCGAGGTGGTCTGGATCGTCGACCTGAACCGGCAGTCGCTGGACCGGGTCGTGCCCAACATCGGCGCCACCCGGCTGCAGGGCATGTTCGCCGCGGCCGGCTGGCAGGTGCTCACGGTCAAGTACGGCCGGCTGCTGGAGGAGCTGTTCACCCGCCCCGGCGGGGCGGCGCTGCGGGCGCGCATCGACGCCATGCCCAACCCGGAGTACCAGCGGCTGCTGCGCTGCACCGCCGAGCAGTTGCGCGAGCGGATCCCCGACGGCGACGCCGAGCTGGCCGGGCTGCTCGCCTCCCTGGACGACGACGCCCTGCACGCGGCGTTCCGCAACCTCGGCGGCCACGACCTGCGGGCCCTGCGCGAGTCGTTCGCCGCGATCGACGACACCCGCCCGACGGTGGTGTTCGCCTACACCGTCAAGGGCTTCCACCTGCCCACCGAGGGGCACCCGCAGAACCACTCCTCGCTGCTCACCGAGGTGCAGATCGGCGAGCTGGCGGCGCGTTCCGGGGTGGCGCCGGACGCCCCGTGGCAGCGGTTCGACGCCGGCTCCGCGGCCGGCGAGCTGTGCGCCGCGGCGGCCCGGCGACTGCGCCGGGAGCCGGTGCGCAGCACCCCGGTCGGCGAGCTGCCGGTGGACATCGGGCGCACCCCGTCGGGCACCACGACGACGCAGGCCGCGCTCGGGCGCACCCTGCTCGACCTGACCCGCTCGGCACCCGACACGGCGAAGCGGGTCGTCACGCTCTGCCCGGACGTCAGCTCCTCGACCAACCTGGGCGGCTGGGTCAACAAGGTCGGGGTGTGGTCGGCCGCCGAGCGCCGCGACTGGTTCGCCGACGACCCGGAGACGATCCTGCACTGGCGGGAGAAGCCCACCGGCCAGCACCTGGAGCTGGGCATCGCCGAGGGCAACCTGGTCGGGCTGCTCGGCGAGCTGGGCGCGACCTGGTCGCGGTGGGGCGAGCCGCTGATGCCGATCGGGGTGCTCTACGACCCGTTCGTCGAGCGCGCCCTGGAGCCGTGGTCCTACGGCGTGTACGCCGGCGGCCAGTCGATCCTGGTCGGCACCCCGTCCGGGGTCACCCTGGCCCCGGAGGGCGGCGCCCACCAGTCGATCACCACCCCGTCGGTGGGCCTGGAGCAACCCGGGGTGATCACCTACGAGCCCGCCTTCGCGCTGGACGTGGAGTGGACCCTGCTGGCCGCGCTGGCCCGGCTCGGCCGGCCCGACGGCACCTCGGCCTACCTTCGGCTGTCCACCCGGCCGGTCGACCAGACCCTGGCCGCGGTGCCGGCCGACCCGGCCGCCCGCGAACGGCGCCGCCGCCAGGTCGTCGCCGGGGCCTACCCGCTGCACCGGCCCGACGCGGACCAGCCGGCCGCCACCATCGCGGTGATGGGCGCGGTGACCACCGAGGCGCTGCGCGCCGCCCAGCGGCTGGAGTCGCTGGGCACCCCGGTCGACGTCGTCTGCGTGACCAGCCCCGGCCTGCTGTTCGACGCCGTGCAGGCGCGGGCCGGGCGGCCGGGCCGGACCCCGCACGCCGAGTCCTGGATCCTGGACGCCGCGTTCCCGGCCCGCCGGGCCGCGCCGCTGGTCACCGTGCTCGACGGGCACCCGCACACGCTGGCCTTCCTGGCCGGGGTCAACCGGGTGCGGGCGGTCCACCTGGGGGTGACCCGGTTCGGGCAGTCCGGCGACCTGGACGCGGTCTACCGCCACCACGGCCTGGACACCGACAGCATCGTCGGCGCCGTGCTGGACGCGGTCGGCTGAGCCCCGCTCAGCCGCCCGTCAGCGCGGCGAGCGCCCGCACCCGGGCGGTCTCCCCGGCGGTCCGCCAGACCAGCGCCCAGGACACCGGCGGCGCGCCGCGGAACGGCACGAAGCGCACCGCGGGGCGGGCGAAGAAGTCGGCGGCGTGCGCGGCCAGCGGGCAGATCCCGGCCCCGGCAGCGACCGCGGCCAGCAGTTCCTGGAACCCCCCGGCGACCGGCCCGCGGCGGACCGGGGCGCCGCCCGGGGTCGTCCAGCGCGCCGGCGGGTCGACCCAGTAGGGCGGCGGCGGGTGGGCGGCCCGCAGCACCGTGTCGCGGGCCAGGTCCTCCAGCGTGACGTGGTCGCGGCCGGCGAACGGGTGCCCGTCCGCGACGGCCAGCACCACCGGCTCGGTCAGCACCACCGGGCCCGCGGTGAGGTCCGGCTCGTCCACCGGCAGCAGCGTGACCAGCACGTCCACCTGGCCGGACCGCAGCCCGGCGAACACGTCGGCGAAGTCGGCCTCGCGCACGGCGATCGACCGGTCGGCGGTGCGGTAGGCCGCCAGCAGCGGGCGGACGAGGTCGGCCACCCCGGGCGCCTCGAACGCCACCGGCAGCTCGCCGTCCAGGCCGCGTCCGGCCGTCATCGCCCGGGCCACCGCCGCGTCGATCCGGGCGACCGCCGGGGCCAGGTCGTCGCGCAGGCGGCGGCCGATCGGGGTGAGCTCGACCCGCCGGCTGGTCCGGGCGAACAGCGGCGCCCCGATCCGCCGCTCCAGGGCGGCGACCGACTGGCTCACCCGGGCCTGCGAGACGAGCAGCCGCTCGGCCGTGCGCCCGAAGTGCAGCTCCCCGGCCAGCGCCAGGAAGATCTCCATGTCCCGCCGCTCCACGGCCACCTCCATCGATAACCCCGAGGTTATCGGTGAGCTTGTGATCGGGCCTTGGTCGGGCCGCGCCCCGCGGCGATCGTGGGGCCATGACCACGAGGAACGCCCTGCTCGTCCGCTCCGCCGCCGCCGAGGTCCTGGACGGCGACCCGGGCGGCACGATCACCCTGCTCGCCGACGCCGCCGACACCGGTGGCGTGCTCTCCGCGCACCGCTCCACGTTCGCCGCCGGCGGGACCGGCGCCCCGCCGCACACCCACCACGAGGCGAGCGAGCTGTTCCTGGTCCTGGACGGCGCCCTGCGCGTGCTGGTCGACCGGGACGTCGAGGTGCTGCGGGCCGGCGACCTGCTGGTCGTCCCGCCGGGTGTGCCGCACGCCTTCGAAGCCGCCCCGGGCGAGGCCGCCGAGGTGCTGTTCGTGCTGGCCCCGGCCCGCGAGCGGTTCGCCTACTACCGGCTGCTGGACCGGGTGCACCGCGGGGCGGCCGGGTGGGACGAGGTCGGCGCCTCCCAGGACCGGTTCGACAACCACTACGTCGACAGCCCGG
>JASLAP010000179.1 GCA_030147065.1 Pseudonocardia sp.
TCCGCCTCGCCGAGGGCACCGACCCGGGTCAGGCGGACCTCGACGTTGTCGTCCTTGATCACGACCGGGACGGTTCCAGGGGTGAGGGTCTGCATCGCTGCTCCTTGGGAACGTACGGAACGGTACGCGCCGGAGGGTGTCAGCCGGGTGTTCCTGGAACGTTCCTGATCATCGGGGTCGGGTCGAGCCGTTCGCGAGTGCGGTGCAGCGCGCCTCGTCGAGCCGCTGGCCCGCCGCGCCGAACCCGGCTGCCGCTGCCGCGAAGTGCGGTGCCGCCCGTTCACCGACCGCCAGCGCCCGGTGCCCCCGCACCTCCCGGAGGGCCGCGTCCCAGCCCGGCAGCCGCATCACGACCTCGGCCAGCCACTGCGCGCTCGCCTCGTACTCGGCCGCCCGGTCGAGGTCCCCGGCCCGGGCCGCGGCGATCGCTCCCGGGACGACCAGGGTGATCCGGCAGCCGGGGCAGGTCTCCAGCGGCCCGCGCACGGAGTCCTCGGCGTCGTCGAGCACGGCCAGCGCCGCGTCCGGGTCCGCGGCCGCGGCGGCGATCCGCGTCCCGTAGATGCGGTCCAGCAGGTGGAAGCCGACGTCGGACTCGCGGGCGACGGCGAGGGCCTCGTCGAGCAGCACGCCGGCCCCGCGGGGATCGTCGCGGTGCAGCGCCACCTCCGCCAGGCGCTGCAGCGCGAGGGACTCCCCCACGGCGCCGCCGCTCGCCCGGCTGAGCCGGGCCGCCTCGGCCAGGGCCGCCTCGGCCTCGGCCAGCCGGCCCGACAGCAGCAGCGCCTCGCCGCGCAGGGTCACCGCGTACGCGCGACCGCGGGCCGCACCGAGCCGCTCGGCCTCGGCGGCGAAGGCGTCGGCGAAGGCGATGACGTCCGGGTACGGGCGGGCGCCGTAGAGCAGGCGCTGGTTGATGCACAGGTGCCCGTCGAAGACGGCGGTGGCCAGCTCGGGCAGGGCGGCGGTCTCGAGGAGGTCGGCGTGGACGCTGGCGCGGAGCTCACCGCGGGCGTGCGCCGCCGCGGCCTGCGCCCACGAGGCGATGACCAGCGACGGCGCGTCGCCCGACTCCAGCGCGAGCCGCCGGCTCTCGGCGGCCTTGACGGTGCCCGTCTCCGGGTCGGCGAACCCGAGCACGGCGGCGCCCGCCCAGGCGAGGGCGTGCGCGAGCCGGCCTGCCACGGTCACCGGTGCGAGTCCCCGGAGGGTGCGCACCCCACCAGCCGGGTCGCCCCGCTTGATCTGGGCGAGGGCCTGCGCGGACCGGATCTCCTGGGCCACGGGCTCCCCGACGACCTCCGCCGCGAGCCCGTACGCCGCGGGCGCTCGCATGTCGCCGAGCGCGTCGAGGGACTCCGCGCGCAGGCAGAGCGCGTCCGGGTGCCGGGCGTCGTGGTCCAGCAGCGTGTCGAGGTGGCGCAGGGCGTCGGCGACCGCGCCCAGCCGGGCGGCGCGCCGGGCGGCGGCGAGCAGCCAGCCGACCGCCTCGTCGGGGCGATCGCCGTCGAGCCAGTGCCGGGCGACCAGGGCCGGTTCGGCGCCCGCGCCGGCCAACCGGCGCGCGATGTCGCGGTGCATCGCGATCCGGTGGTGCGGGGGCACCTCCTCGGCCAGCGCCCGCCGGACCAGGCCGTGGCGGAATCGGTAGCGGCCGTCCGCCACGACCAACGCCCCCGCCTCCAGACCGGCGTCCAGCAGCGCGAACGCGTCCGGCTCGGCCAGCCCGGTCAGGGCCAGGACACCGCCGGGGTCGAGGTCGCCGCCGGCCATGGCGAGCCGGCGCAGCATGGCGGTGGCGGCGTCGTCGAGGTCGAGGAACCGCGCGGTGACCGTCTCCCACACCGACCGGGGCACGGCCGGTGCACCACCGGCACCGCCGGCGCGAACCAGCTCCAGGGCGAAGAACGGGTTGCCCTGCGCGGTCTCCACGATCCGGGCCAGCACCCGGTCGTCGGGCCGCTCCGGCGCACCGGCCACCACCAGCGCCTCGATCTCCTCGCGCCGCATCGGGCCGAGGTCGATCGCGACGCCGCGCCCGGCCCGCTCCAGGCTAGCTACGCCCCGCGCCAGGGCCGCCCGGACCGGCTCGGGGCGGTAGGCGAGGGCGACGAGCAGCGGACGCGGCCCGCCGGTCCGGGCGAGCTGGACGCACGCCTCGGTCGTGGCGTCGTCGGCGAGGTGGGCGTCGTCGACGACCAGCAGGGCTCCCGCGGGTGTCGCGGCGGCCGTCAGCAGCCGGTGCACGGCGCCGATGACCATGTGGCGGTTCAGGCCCTGCTCGGGTGGCCGGGCCGGTCGGGCCAGCGCGGTCAACCCGCGCAGCACCGAGCGGGTGGAGCCGGGCACGGCGTCGAGCAGGCCCCGGTCCCGGCGGAGCAGGTCCTCCACGGCGGCGGCGAGCGGGGCGTAGGGGCCACCGCCGGAGGCCGCCACCACGCTCACCACCACCCGGTCCGCCCGGGTCGCCATCGCCGTGACCTGGGCGCAGAGCGCGGACTTGCCGATGCCCGCAGGCCCCCGGACCACCAGCGCGCCCGATCCCGCGCGCAGCGCGACCGCGGCGCGGGCCAGCTCCACCTGCCGCCCGACGTACGCGGTCGAGGCCGTCCCCAGCCCGGCGACGCACTCCTCGTACAGCGCCTGGCTCCGCGAGCCGGGTGCCAGGCCGAGCTCCCGTTCCAGGCTCGTCCGCAGCTGCCCGTACCAGCGGATCGCGGCGTGCCGGTGGCCGGCCCGCAACTCGTCGCGCATCAGCTCCTGGTGGGCCTGCTCGTCGGTGGGCTCGACCTCGACGAGCCGCCGCCACTGCCCGGCGAGCCGCAGCACCTCGACGTGCAGCGCGCGCACCCGCGCCCGGGGGCCCTGCGTCCACTCCTCGTACCGGGCGTCGGGCAGCAACTCCCCCGTGCACGCCCCGGCCGCCGTCGCCGCGGCGGCCGGGCTCCGGGAGCGCAGCGCCGTCTCGGCGAGCCGGCAGAACCGCTCGACGTCGACCTCGACCGCGGCGGCAGCGAGCAGCGCGACCCGGCCGCCGCCGAGGACGACGGCGTCCGGCCGGCCGAGCGCCTGGCGGGCCTGGTGGGCCGCCTTCCGCAGGTTCGCCGCACCCGCCGCCGGCGCGAGGTGCGGCCACAGCGCCTCGACGACCTGGTCGCGCTGCAGGCGCCGGTGCTCGGCGAGCGCGAGCAGTTGCACCAGCTCGGCCGCCCGGCGACCCGGCCAGGCGTCCCGGTCCACCTCGTGGTCGCCGACCACGACGCGGAACGCTCCGAGCAGCTCGATGCGCACGCGCTCGATCGGCTCCACGGCGTTCATGGTGTCGGACACCGCTGCCGCCCGACAGTCGCCCGGGCCATTGAACGGGCTCCGCTCCGGCGATCACAGCCACCGGTGCCGGATCACCGCGTCACCGCGGCGAGCACCTCCTCGAACGCGGCGTCGGCCAGGGCTCGCACCTCCGCGTCGGTGCGGTCCTGGATCGGGTGCGGGACGAACACCGACGGCACCTCCCGGTAGCCCAGCGCCCGGGCCTGGGCGTCGGCGGCCTCCACGAACTGGGTGGAGGCGAGGAAGGCAGCGATCACGCCCCGGCCTTCGAGGGCGGCGAAGTCGTGCACACTGCACGACGTGCACGAGCCTCAATCGGCCAGCGCCTCGATGACCACGTCGCACTCGGTGGTGATCTCCCGGCGCAGGTCGGGCGGCATCGGCTTGGTGAAGGTCGGCTTGGCGTAGCGGCGCACCGTGACCCCGCGCCCGGCCAGGAGCTCGGCGAGCCGGTCGAGGAAGACGTCGCCGCGGGGCTTGGCGATGTCGAGCAGGCCGACCCGCAGCCCGTCGAGCGCGGACGGGCGCTGCAGCGCCGTGCGCGCGTCGGGCGCGGACTCGTCGGTCGGGTCCAGGATCACCAGCGATCCGGTCGCGGTCATCGCCACGGGTCCACCTCCCTCGTCACCGGCGCGCTGCCGCCCGGTCCACCGGCCCAGCCGCCGATCACGGCCGAGAACATGCCGGCACCACCGCCGGCGTGCACGATCATCAACCCGCCGGGCCGGAACTTGGGCAGCGGGCGGTCGGAGTCGCCCGCGGGCACGCCCTCGTCGATGCCGCCGGCGCCGCGGGTGATCTCGGCCCGGTCCAGCAGCAGGGCCTCGTCGAGCGCCGCCGCCAGGCGCGCCCGGTCCCAGCCGGCCTCGGCGAACACGCGGGCGTGCTCCGGGCAGACGACGAGCGTCGCGTCGAACCCCCGCGCGAGCTTGGGGTGGGCCACCCCGCGCAGGCCGAGGGCGAGCGAGCCGACCAGCGACTCCGGGCGCCGGGAGATCTGGTCGGCGATGCCGCGGGGCCCCTCGGCGGCGAACACGGTGACCGCCGAGCGGCCCGGCGGCACGCCGCGGCTCTGCGCGAGCGGCTCGAAGGGCGAGCCCTCCTCGTCCTCGGCGAAGCAGAACCCGACCTTGCCGGGATGCCCCAGCGCGGCCCGGTCCACCTCCCCCGGGCGCCCGCCGCCGACGTTGCGGATCACCAGCTGCAGCGCCCGGCCGATCGTCGAGTTGGCCCGGTTGCCCTGGCCGAGGGCGTTGCCGGCCGAGTTCATCCCGATCTCGGCCCGGATCGGCCCGTTCACCACGATCGCCGGGCCGGCGCCCCAGGTGGTCGCGAGCAGGCCGTGCGCGTTGAACTCGTCGGTGCAGGCCGCCTCGACCGCCGCGAGCACGACGGGCAGGTACTCGGGCCGGCAGCCGGCGAGGACGGCGTTGACCGCCACCTTCTCGACGGTCGCGGCGACCAGGTTGGGCGGGATCACCGCCACCACCTCGTGGGGCTCGCGCGAGGTGCCCTCCAGCATGCGCAGCACCCGGGCCGGGGTCGGCGCGACGACCGGCAGCCCGTCGGTGAAGCCGCGGTCGAACAGCGCCTCCGCCTCGTCCTCCAGCGCGGTGATCTCCAACCGGCGCGAGCGCAGCGACCCGCCGCGGGTGCGCACCAGCAGCTCCTCGGCCACCTCGGGGTCCAGGGTCCGCGAGCCGCAGCCGGGCCGGTGCTCGGGCAGGCCATCGCCCAGGTCGGCGACGCCGGTCAGCTCGGCCCACTGCGCCCGGCTCCAGCCGACGACCCGGCCGGCCTCGACGCCCCCGGCGAACCGGACGAGCGTGGGCACGGTCTCGACGTCGAGCGCGAGGCTGGTGGTCAGGTCCGTGTCGTCGCGCCGGTCCGCGACACCGTCGGGGAACGCCGGGTCGTCCTGGGTGAACACCGTCACCCCGACCGTCCGGCTCAGACCGGACAGGACCGGCTGCACCAGCACGCAGGTCGGGCAGTCCCGCTTGACCACCGCCACCAGGCCGTCGTCCACCAGGTCCACCGCCGCCCGACCCCCGCTCACCGCGGGCACGCCCACCTGCTGCGCGTGCCCTGCCCGCGTCCGGGCTGCTGCCGACCCGGGTCGTCGGACTCCGTCATCCGCCACCTCCCGCCGCGGTCCTGCGCTGGTCGAGCCGCGCCCGGGACGTCCCAGCTGAACAGCCCTCGCGGCCCGCGTCAAGCAGTCGACCGGATCGGCTGATCAGGCGGTCCGGCCGCCCGGCGGGCAGGGTGGGATCATGCGCATCGCAGTGACCGGGGGCTCCGGCAAGCTCGGGCGGGTGGTGGTGGCCGACCTGGCCGCCCACGGCCACACCGTCGTCAACCTCGACCGCGACCCGACCCCGGCCGGGCCGGACGGCCGGCCCGAGGGCAGCTTCGTCAAGACCGACCTCGCCGACCACGGGCAGGTGCTCGAGGCGCTGCTCGGCGTCGACGAGCACCACCGCCACGGCGTCGACGCCCTCGTGCACCTCGCGGCGATCCCGGCGCCCGGGATGGCCCCCGACGCCACCACGTTCGAGAACAACATCCTCAGCACGTACTCGGCCTTCGCGGCCGCGCGGGCCGCGGGCATCCACAACGTTGTCTGGGCCTCCAGCGAGACCGTGCTCGGGCTGCCCTTCGACGAGCCGCCGCCCTACGCGCCGGTCGACGAGGCCTACCACCCGCGCCCGAACAGCAGCTACTCGCTGTCCAAGGCGCTCGGCGAGGAGATGGCCGTGCAGTTCTGCCGCTGGGAGCCGCGGATGAAGATCCTCGGGCTGCGGTTCTCCAACGTGATGTACCCCGAGGAGTACCGGCAGTTCCCCGGTTTCGACGCCGACCCGCACGCCCGCAAGTTCAACCTGTGGGGCTACATCGACGCCCGCGACGGCGCCCAGGCCGTGCGCAAGGCCCTCGAACTCGACGCGACCGGCGCCGAGGTGTTCATCATCGCCAACGCCGACACGGTGATGCAGCGGTCCAGCGCGTCGCTGATGGCCGAGGTCTTCCCGGACGTGGAGGTGCGCGGCGAGCTCGGCGAGCACGAGACGCTGCTGAGCATCGCCAAGGCCCGCCGCGTCCTGGGCTACGACCCGCAGCACTCCTGGCGCCACCCGTCCTCCCCCGCCACCCGCTGACACTTGCGGGCCTGCGCACCCTGGAGCGGGCCCTGCGCGTGGACAGACGTCGCCGGATCAAGGCAGCTGGTCGATCCAGGCGAGGACGTCGTCGGCAATGATCTCCCATCCCGGTTCGCGGACCAGGTAGTGGGCGTGGCCGTCGTAGATGCGCGACGTACCGCCCAGTCGGCGTCCGATCGCCCGGGCCACCCGTGGCGGCGTCAACGCATCGTCGGAGCCGCCGATCGACAGGACCGGGCACCGGACGTCCCGCCCGCGAACCGGCACGCCGAAAACACCGATCTCCAGGCCCTGTCGTCCGGGAGCCGGCACCATGCGCGCGTACGTCGCCGACTGCTCATCCGGAGGAAGGCGGTTCAAGTCCAACCGCCCCATCGCCGACCCGGACGGCAGCAGCGGCCGCTTCCCCAGCATCTGCGGCAGGTAAGGGAGCATCACCCGCGTAGTCGTAGCGCTGAATACGCCGCGCGGCGGAAGCCCGGCAAGAATGACGCAGCCCGCGACCTCGGCCACGCTCGCCGCCTTCGCGGCCAGCAACCCGCCCACGCTGTGCCCGACGAGCACCGGCCGATCGAGGGTTTCCACCACCGCCAGGACGTCCCGGAGGTGCTGGGCGAACCCCACCGTCCCCATCGTCGAGGTGGCGCCCGAGCCGTGGTAGCCGGTGAGGTTCGGTGCGAAGCCGTCATGACCCCGCTCAGCGAACCGGCGCAGGTACCTCTCCCACACCCATGCACCACCCCACCAGCCGTGCACGAACAGCACCGCCCGACCCGACCCGTCAGACGGCTCTCGTACCCCGGTGAGATCGCCCCAGCGCGTCTGCACGAGCAGGATGGTATCCATCCGGGCCTGCTGGTGGAGCGAACGCGTCAAGCGGGTTCGAAGGTACGGCCGGTGGTGCGTTGATAATCACCGGGAATGAGATGCAGCAGTTTCGTGGAAGAACGGTGGCTTGACGTCAACCGGCCCTCTCATACCCGCGGTACACCGGTCCCCTGAGCGCTGGCACACCCGGACAGCACGCCCGCGTCGCGGTGTCCTTGACGTCGCGTCGAGCCGGCGTCGCCACCGTTCAGCGGGCAGGCAGCGCCGTCAGCGCCCCGGCCACCTCCACCAGGTCGTCGCCGATCACGTCGGCACGGGTGAAGATCTCCGCGTAGTGCCGCTCCAACCGCCCCGCCCACCCGGTGGTGAGCCCGGCCGCGTGGGCGCCGTGGCAGTCGAAGGCGTGCACCGCCACCAGCGCGACGTCCGCGGCGGGGCGTCCGATCCGGGACAGCGCGTGCTCGTAGACCGCCCGCGGCGGCTTCCACATCCGCACCTCGGCCACGCTGATCACCTGGTCGACGAACCGGTCCAGGCCGCTGCGGTCCAGGAACGCCTCGGTGGACTCCCGGGCCCCGTTG
>JASLAP010000182.1 GCA_030147065.1 Pseudonocardia sp.
GTCGGCGCCGGCGAAGTGGTGGAACTCGGCGCCGACCACGCCACGGTCCGGTTCCCCGACACCGACCTGGCCGCGCTGGCCGCCGGCTTCGGCTGCGCCGCCGCCACCGTCCGCACCCCCGCCGACCTGGAGGTGGTCACCGGGTGGCTGGCCGGCCCGCGCGACCGCCCGCTGCTGCTCGACGCCAAGGTCACCGCGGACGAGCCCGCGTGGTGGCTCGCCGAGGCGTTCCGGGGCCACTGAGCCCGGGCCACTGCGCATATCGGCGTATTGACCGCCGTCACCAGCACGCAATATCGTGATCCGCACGCGACCGAGGAGGAACGCGATGTCCCCGTCGATGTCCCGGTCGACGTCCTCGCGGATGTCCCTGTCCCCGTCCGCCCACGTCGACCCGTTCTGCCGCGAGCACCTCCCGCCCGCCGAGGACTGGCCCGACCTGCTGCTGGACGACCTCGCCTACCCGGACCGGCTCAACTGCGCCACCGCCCTGCTCGACGACGTGCTCGCCGAGCACGGCGGCGACCGGCCGTGCCTGCGGGCGCCGGGGGAGCAGCCCTGGACCTACGACCGGCTGCGCGCCACGGCCAACCGGGTCGCCCACGTGCTCACCGCGGAGTGCGGCATCGTGCCCGGCAACCGGGTGCTGCTGCGCGGCCCGAACAACCCGTGGCTGGTCGCCTGCTGGTTCGGCGTGCTCAAGGCGGGCGCGGTCGCGGTCACCACGATGCCGATGCTGCGCAGTCGCGAGTTGCGCGACATCCACGAGATCGCCCGGATCGACCTGGCGCTGAGCGACCACCGCTTCCTGGCCGACCTGCGCGCCGCCGCCCTCGACGGGGTCCCGACGATCGCCTACGGCGGCCCCGGCGACGACGACCTGTCCGTCCGGGCCGCCGCGCACCCCGACCGGTTCGCCGACGTGGCCACCGCCGCCGACGACGTGGCCCTGCTGGCCTTCACCTCCGGCACCACCGGCCGGCCCAAGGCCACCATGCACTTCCACCGCGACGTGCTGGCCATCGCCGACACCTTCTCCCGGCACGTCGTCCGGCCCACCGCTGACGACGTCGTCACCGGCACCCCGCCGCTGGGGTTCACCTTCGGGCTGGGCGGGCTGCTGGTCTTCCCGCTGCGGGTCGGGGCGAGCACGCTGCTGATCGAGAAGGCGTCCCCGGCCGAGCTCGCCGGGCACATCGCCGAGCACCGGGTGACGGTGTGCTTCACCGCCCCGACCGCCTACCGGGCCATGCTCACCACGGCCAACCCGTCCGAGCTCGCCACCCTGCGGCGGGCGGTCTCGGCCGGCGAGCACCTCGACGAGACGACCTGGCGGCAGTTCCACGCCGCCACCGGCCTGGCGCTGATCGACGGCATCGGCTCCACCGAGATGCTGCACGTGTTCATCGCCGCGGCCGACGAGGACATCCGCCCCGGCGCCACCGGCCGGGCGGTGCCCGGCTACCAGGCCCGCATCGTCGACGCCGACGGCCACCCCGTTCCCGACGGCACGCCCGGCCGGCTGGCCGTCCGCGGCCCCACGGGCTGCCGCTACCTCGACGACCCCCGCCAGCAGGTCTACGTGCAGGGCGGCTGGAACATCACCGGCGACACCTTCACCCGCGACGCCGACGGCTACTTCTGGTACCACGCCCGCAACGACGACATGATCGTCTCCTCCGGCTACAACATCGCCGGGCCGGAGGTGGAGGAGGCCGTGCGGTCGCACCCGGACGTGGTCGACTGCGCGGTCGTCGGGATGCCCGACCCGGCGCGCGGCCAGCTGGTGGCGGCCTACGTCGTGGCCCGGGCGGGTGCGCCGACCGGCTCCGACGCCGTCGCCGCCCTGCAGGCCCACGTCAAGGCGACCATCGCGCCGTACAAGTACCCCCGGGTGGTGGAGTTCGTGGCGGACCTGCCGCGCACCGCGACGGGCAAGCTGCAGCGGTTCCGGCTCCGCGAGCAGGCCGCGGGGCGGAACCCGGGTGTGCCAGGACCCGCTTAGGGTGATCTCGTGTCCGAGATCGCGCCGCGGCGGCTCATCCTGACGCTGTACGGCCTGTACGCCCGCGACGAGCACAACTGGCTGTCGGTCGGCTCGGTCGTGCGGCTGCTCGGCGACCTCGGGGTGGACTCGGCCGGGGTGCGCTCGTCGATCTCCCGGCTCAAGCGGCGCGGGGTGCTGCACGCCATGCGCAGCGACGGCGCCGCCGGCTACGCGCTGTCCGAGCAGACCCTGGAGGTGCTGCGCGAGGGCGACGTCCGGATCTTCGGCCGGCGCCGGGCGGAGCTCGCCGACGGCCTGGTGCTGGTGGTCTTCTCGGTGCCGGAGTCGGAGCGCGACAAGCGCCACCAGCTGCGGGCGGCGCTGAGCCGGCTGGGGTTCGGCACCGCGGCGCCGGGGGTGTGGGTCGCGCCCGGGAACCTGCACCACGACGTGGCCGGCATGCTGTGCCGGCTCGGGCTGACCTCCTACGTGGACCTGTTCCGCTCGCACTACGCGGCGTTCGGGGACCTGCGCGACAAGGTCGGGCAGTGGTGGGACCTCGACGCCGTCGACGCCGGGTACACCGAGTTCCTCGCCCGCTACGCCGACGCCCGGGCCCGCTGGGACGCCGCCCCGGACGGGCCGCGCACCGCGTTCGAGGTGTACGTCCCGCTGCTCACCGAGTGGCGCCGGCTGCCCTACCTCGACCCCGGCCTGCCGGCCGAGCTGCTGCCGGCGACCTGGCACGGCGCCCGCGCCGCGGAGCTGTTCACCGAGCTGGACGCCGTGCTGCGGGCCCCGGCCCGCGAGTACGCCCTGGCCACCATCCACGGCTGAACCGGGGGACTACTCCACCGCGGCGATGCCCTGGATCTCCACCAGCGCCTCGGCGTCCCACAGCCGGCTCACCCCGATCCCGGCCATCGCCGGGTACTCGGTGCCCGCCAGCCGCCGCCAGACCGCGCCGATCTCCCGGGCGTGGGCCAGGTAGTCGTCCATGTCGACGATGTAGAGGGTCACCGTGACCAGGTCGGCCGGGGCACCGCCGGCGGCGCGCAGGGCGTGCAGCAGGTTGCCCAGGGCCTGCTCGAACTGCGCCACGACGCCGTCGCCGACGATCGTCCCCGAGGCGTCGAGGGCGGTCTGCCCGGCCAGGTAGACCGTGCGCCGCCGGTCGGTGACCACGGCGTGGCTGAACCCGCGCGGCTTCGCCAGGTCCGGGGGGTTGATCCGCTCGAAGGTCATGACTGGACCGTCCCCCCGTCGACGTTGATCCCCTGGCCGGTGATCGCGGCGTTGTCCACGCAGGCCAGCACGGCCGCGGCGACCTCGTCCGGGTCGACCAGCCGGCCGATCGGCTGGCGGCGGGCGAGCAGGGCCCTGGCCTCCTCCGCGCCGATGTCCATCCGGCCGCTCATCGCGGCCACCGTGGCGTCGGTCATCGGGGTGTCGACGTAGCCCGGGCACACCGCGTTCACCGTGACGCCGGTGCGGGCGACCTCGTCGGCTGCCGCCCGGACCAGCCCGAGCACCCCGTGCTTGCTGGCGGAGTACGCGGCGACCTGCCGCTCCCCGCGCTTGGCCACCACCGAGGCGATCACCACGATGCGGCCCCACCCGGCCGCGGTCATCGCCGGCAGGGTGCGGCGGATGCAGCGGAACGGGGCGGTGAGGTTGGTGTCGAGCATCTGCCGCCACTGCTCGTCGGTGGTGGCGACCAGCGGTGCGGCCAGCGCCGTGCCGGCGTTGGCCACCAGCACCCCGGGCGCCGCCCAGGTGTCCTCGACCGTGGTGAACACCCGCTCGACCTGGTCGGGGTCGGTGAGATCGGCGGCCACGCACAGCACTGGGCCGGGCAGCTCGGCGGCCACCGCGTCGAGCTTGGCGCGGTCGCGGCCGACGAGCGCGACCCGGTGCCCGGCCGCGGACAGCCGCAGCGCCACCGCGCGCCCGATACCCTGCCCGGCCCCGGTCACCACGCTCACGGTCCGGTCGCTCATCGGGCCACGATATGTCGTGTTGACAACGGGCGTCAAGGATGCGCAATATGAGGTGGTCCCGACGCAGCTGGAGGAGACCGTGCGCATCGCAGTCGTCGGCGGGGGCCCGGGTGGGCTGTACTTCGCCGCCCTGGCCCAGCAGCTGGGCAGGCACGTGGGTCGAGAGCACGAGATCACGGTGTGGGAGCGCAACGCCGCCGACGACACCTTCGGCTTCGGCGTGGTGTTCTCCGACGAGACGCTGGGCGGCATCGAGCACGCCGACCCGGTGGTCCGGGCCGCGATGGAGGCGGAGTTCGCCCGCTGGGACGACATCGACGTGCACTACCGCGGCGAGGTCGTCACCTGCGGCGGGCACGGCTTCGCCGCGATGGGCCGCAAGCGGCTGCTGCAGATCCTCCAGCAGCGCTGCCGCGACCTCGGCGTGGACGTCCGCTTCCGCACCCCGGCCCCGGACGTCGAGCTGCTCTCCGCCGAGTACGACCTGGTCATCGCCTCGGACGGGGTGAACTCCGCGGTCCGCGCCCGGTACGCCGACGCCTTCGGCCCGACGGTGGAGACCGGCCGCTGCCGGTACATGTGGCTGGGCACCGACAAGGTCTTCGAGGCGTTCACCTTCGACGTCCGGGAGACCCCGCACGGCGTCGTGCAGCTGCACGGCTACCCCTTCGACGCGCACGGCAGCACGTTCATCGTCGAGATGCACGAGGACGTCTGGCGCCGGGCCGGGTTCGCGGCGAACGCCGACGCGGCCGCCGCCCCCGGGCAGTCCGACGAGCGCTCGGTCGCCGCGGTCGCCGAGATGTTCGCCGACGTGCTCGACGGGCACGAGGTGCAGGCCAACAACTCGAAGTGGATCAGCTTCGCCACCGTGCGCAACGAGCGCTGGTCGCACCGCAACGTGGTGCTGCTCGGCGACGCCGCGCACACCGCGCACTTCTCCATCGGCTCGGGCACCAAGCTGGCCATGGAGGACGCCCTCTCCCTGGTCGCCTGCCTGCACGAGAGCGGCACCGACGGCAGCGCCCCGGACGTGACCGCCGCGCTGGCCGCGTACGAGGCCGAGCGCCGTCCGGTGGTGCTGTCCACCCAGCGCGCCGCCCGGGCCAGCTGCGAGTGGTTCGAGAACCTCGGCCAGTACCTGCGTCAGGACCCGGTCCAGTTCGCCTTCAACATCATGACCCGCAGCCGCCGGGTGACCTACGACAACCTGCGCCTGCGCGACCCGGGCTTCGTCGCCGCCGTCGACGCCTGGTTCGCCGAGCGGGAGCAGCGGGCCGGGCGCGGCGACGGGCGGGTCCGCCCGCCGATGTTCCAGCCGTTCACCCTGGGCGGGCTGGAGCTGGCCAACCGGGTGGTCGTCTCCCCGATGGACATGTACCTCGCCCGCGATGGGGTGCCCGGCGACTTCCACCTGGTCCACCTGGGCGGCAAGGCGCTCGGCGGGGCCGGGCTGGTGATGACCGAGATGGTCTGCACCTCCCCGGAGGGGCGGATCACCCCCGGCTGCGGCGGGCTGTGGAACGACGAGCAGACCGCGGCCTGGAAGCGGGTCTGCGACTTCGTGCACGCCTCCTCGGCCGCGCGGATCGGCCTGCAGCTCGGGCACTCCGGGCCGAAGGGCTCGACCAAGCTGATGTGGGAGGGCATCGACGAACCCCTCGACGACGGCAACTGGCCGGTCGTGGCGGCGTCGGCGGTGCCCTACCGGCCCGGGGTCAACCAGACCCCGCGGGTGCTGGACCGGGCCGGGATGGACGCGATCGTCGCCGAGTTCGTCGGCGCGGTCGAGCGGGCCGACCGGGCCGGGTTCGACCTGGTCGAGCTGCACTGCGCGCACGGCTACCTGCTGTCGTCGTTCCTGTCCCCGGTGACCAACCGCCGCACCGACGCCTACGGCGGCGACGTCGAGGGGCGGTTGCGCTTCCCGCTGGAGGTGTTCGGCGCGATGCGCGCCGCCTGGCCCGCGCACAAGCCGATGACGGTGCGCATCTCGGCGACCGACTGGGTCGAGGGCGGCATCAGCCCGGACGACGCGCTGGCCGTGGCGCGGGCGTTCGAGCGGGCCGGGGCGGCCGCGATCGACGTCTCGACCGGGCAGGTCACCCCGGACGAGCGCCCGGCGTTCGGCCGGTCGTACCAGACCCCGTTCGCCGACGCGATCCGCAACACCCTGGACATCCCGACCATCGCGGTCGGGGTGATCTCCTCGGCCGACGACGTCAACACCATCGTGCTGTCCGGCCGCGCGGATCTCTGCGCGCTGGGCCGCGCCCACCTCTACGACCCGAACTGGACGCTGCACGCCGCGGCCGAGCAGGACTACGCGGGCCCGGGCGCACCCTGGCCGGTCGCGTGGCGGGCCGGGGCCCGCAAGCCGCAGTCCGGGCGCACCGACGGCCCGCCGCCGCGCCTGGAACTGCTGCGCCGGGCCGCCCGGGGC
>JASLAP010000191.1 GCA_030147065.1 Pseudonocardia sp.
GCTGGACGACCTCGACGCCGGTGATGCGCTGCATTGGCGTGGTCACCGGAGCCCCCGCCCGCCGCTGGCGGTCCCGGCCACCGGGCCGGCCTGCTCGACCAGGGCCCGGACCGCGACCAGGTCCGTGCCGTGCCCGCCGGCATCGCGGACCGCGAGCCGGATCGACGCCGACCGCCGCGCGACCACCACCGTGGTGATCGCGAGCGCGTGCAGGTCGCTGGACCGGCCTGTTCGACCAGGGCCCGGGCGGCGCAGCTCGCTGGTACCGGCGCGGTCGCGCTCCAGCACCGCGTCGGGGTCGCGGTCGTGCACCGGGAAGCGGGCGAACCCGGTGCGCCGGGCGAGCGCGACGAGGTCGGCGAATGTGGCGTCGGCGTCCAGGGACTCGACCCGATCCGGATCCCCGGGGCGGCCCTCCAGCGCGGCCAGCAGCTCGGGCAACGTCACGGCATCGACGTCGGCGGTGCGGGCGTGGTGGTCGGTACGGTTCGGCACGGTTCACTCCTGGCCGAGTGGATCAAGGAGCCCGGCCCCCGTTCCCGCGGTGGCCGGGGCTCCGCAGCGTTCGCGGCCTCGGCAGGCTAGCCAAAAACGGACAGTACGTATAGATCTGCTGAGTCAGTTGGTTGCCGCTTAGTAGACGTAGAGTGACCATGAACGGCGATATCTGCTGATCTTTGCGCAGTACGTGACCTGCGCGTATAGCGTCGAGATCGTGCCAGCGGGTCAGGATGACGAGCGTCTGCTGACGACCGCCGAGGCGGCGAAGCTCATCGGTGTGTCGCGGGCGACCCTGGCGAGCTACGCCCGGAAGGGCTTGCTCAAGCCCGAGTTCCGGCTGCCGACCGGCGGTCTGCGATGGAACCTGTCCAGCCTGCGCCGGCAGCTCGCCGAGATCGACATCGAGGACTGGCGGCGCGGGTCCACCGAGGACCGCGGGGCCACCGAGGACGACGCCTGACCGGCCCGACGGCGACTGCGCGTTCGGCCAGCCCGAATCGCGAGTCCGGCGAAAGCCGCGGTGCGCGGCAGGTCCGCGGCTGGCAGCACCATTCCGGATCAGCCGGGACGCGGGTGGTTGACGTCCCGGTCCGGCGCCGCCGATACCGTCGGTCTCATGCGGACGACCCGCCTGCGGATCACCATGCGCGACGTCGAACCGCCGGTCGTCCGCGTGATCGACGTTCCGGCAGCCTCGTCCCTCGGTGAACTGCACGAGCTGTTCCAGGTGGCGCTCGGTTGGACGGACAGCCACCTGCACCAGTTCGAGGGCGGCGGGAAGGTGTACGGGGTCCCGGACCCGGACCTGGACGATCCGCGGTTCCGGGACGAGGCCGCGGCTCGGTTGTCCGATCTGCCGGCCCGGTTCTCCTACCTCTACGACTTCGGTGACGGCTGGGAACACGACGTCGAGGTCCTCGGACCCGGTGCGGCGACCGCCGGCTGCGTGGAGGGCGAGGGTGGTTGCCCGCCGGAGGACTGCGGTGGCCCGCACGGCTACCACGAGCTGCGGGCGGCGCTCGCCGACCCGCGGCACGAGAACCACGCCGAGCTGCGGGCGTGGGTGGGCGAACTGCCGTCGTTCGACCGGGCGACGACGAGCGTGTTGCTGCAGCAGACGGTGGGTGAGGTCCCGCAGAGCGTCCGGCTCCTGCTGGACCTGCTGGCGGGCGGGGTCCGGCTGACCCCGGGCGGGCGGCTGCCGCGCTCGCTGGTGCGGGCGGTGCAGGAGCAGCGCCCCGAGTGGTACTCGCTGGACCGGCCGGCGTCGATCGAGGAGGACCTGGTCCCGCTCGCCGTCCTGCACGACATGCTGCGCCGCGTCGGGCTGGCCCGGCTGGCACGTGGTGTCCTGAGCCCGACCCGGGCGGCCGGCGACGACCGTGAGGTCGTCCGCCGGCTGCGCACCTGGTTTGAGCCTGGCGGATTCCGGGCGGTGCTCGGCACGACGGCCGTCGCGGTCCTCGCCGCATCCGGTCCACTGCCGTCCGCCGAGCTGGCCGGCCGGGTCGAACCGCTGCTGGGACGCGGGTGGGCCGTCGACGGGCGACCGCTGACCACCGCCGACCTCACCTCGCAGCTCCGCGCGCTGTCCGCCGAGCTGCGCGCCCTCGACCTCCTCGGTGGGCACGGGAGGACCTGGGAGGCCGGCCCGGCGGCCCGGACCCTGCTTCCGCGCGCGACCATGCTCGCCCACCTGTGGTCGGTCGAGCCGGCGTGGTGACGCGGATGGAACGCCGTGAGTGGCTCCGGCAGTTGCGGGGCGCCGTCTACCGCAGCGACGGCGACGGCGTCGTCAGGCTCCTGCTGGCCGACCCCGAACCCCTGCCGGTGTGGCAGCTCATCGGGGACGGTCTGGTGATCGCGCTGGCTCAGCGGTCCGGCGGCGCCCGGCCGCTCGCCGCCGACTGCGTGTCGGCGCTGCGCCGACGGGACTGGGTCGGTGACGTCGAGCTGGCCGACCAGCTCGAAGGGCTGGCGGGAACCGGTCCGGCGCCGCTGCTGCGGCCACTCGCGGTGGACCTCGAGCAGCTGAGCGGGATCCTCGAGGGCGACCCGCTGACCACCGGCGGCGCGCTCGACCTGCACACCGGTGAGGTGTGGCCGCGACCGGTGGTGGAGTACGCCCAGGAGGCGGGCTCGGACGTCGAGGCGCCGGACTTCGACGACGCCAACCGCTTCCGGTGGGTGGACGGCGACTCGCACGACGGCTACCGGGACATGGTCGACTTCATCGACACCGTCACCGACGAGGGGCTCGCCGACCGGCTGCACGTCGCGATCCGCGGCCGGGGCGCATTCCGCCGCTTCGCCGACACGCTCGGGCGCGCTCGGGAGGACGAGCTGAGCCGTTGGTTCGAGTTCACGGGGGAACGCCAGCGGGGCCGGGCCCGAGCCTGGCTGGCCGATGTCGGGTACCGGGTGGCCGGCCCCTGATCCGCCCTTATCGAGTGTGGGAATGGGCTCTCCGCCCCGCGGTCCACCGGCGCGGCCGATCCCATTCCGGGGTTCCGGTTCGATCCAGTGGAGCTGGACGCCGACATGGATTCCTGCGCGAACGGGCTATGGTGGCGTCTTGCGTCCAGCCGGGGTCCGCCAGCGATTCGCCGAGCTCCGGGAAGAGCGGGCGAAGCGTGCTCGCGGACGTCCCGAGTACCGACTGCGGGCAACGCTGGCGTCGTTCATCGGATTGTGCGGGCGGCGATGGTACGACGACCATCCCGTGGCGCGGACCCTTGATGCGTACTACGATGTCATGGTCAACCTCGACGATCCGACGCAGGTGCGGACGCACACCGCCTTCGAGGAGCGCTGCATCGTCTGCATCGAGCGATTGCGTCCGCAGATCCTTGATCTCGCGACAATCGCCAGCAGTCTGACGCTCGAGGAGGAGGACGCGGTCTGCGAGCCGCTCCTGCGCATCCCACCCATGGCGTTGCTGGGCGAGGTCAATGATCGCTGCTACTTCCACATGATCTGCTGGAACGACGCGCCTCGGTTGCGGTGACCCGGACTCCGGCGTCGTCCACATCGGCGACGACGAGTCGAACGGCACCGTGCACCCCATCACCCCCGGGAACGAGGAGAGCTTCCTGGCCTGCTTCCGCAAGCTGGCGCGCTTCGGCTCGGTCGAACCGGACCCCGATTTCCCGCAGACCCGGGACCGCTACCGGCTCTATTTCGAGGAGCGGACCCAGTTCGTCGACATACCGGCGACCGCGACGATGTACGTGGACCGGGAGCGGAAGTTCGTGTACACCATGTTCACCAGTAGGACCGCAGTCACGCCTCGCGGGAACAACTGGGCCGGGTGCAGCGACCTCTCCAACGTGGCTTGACCGGGCACATCCGTCAGGCGGACATGGAGGCGAGGTGGCGGCGAGCCGCCGTGGCCAGCGCGCCGATCCCCCTGGCGGTGGCCGTGTCCAGGGCGGCCTCCAGCGCCTCCCGCGCCCGCCGGGCGTCGCCGGGCCCGCCGCGGGCGAGCAGTGCGCGTCCCTGGTGCAGGCGCAGCCAGGCCAGTTGGCCGGCGGACGCCCCGACCTTGCGGATTCCCAGGTCGAAGTGCTCCAGCGCGCGGTCGGGCTCGCCGAGGGCCAGCGCCAGCAGGCCGCGGGCCCGGTGCACCGGCCCGACCAGTAGCGTCGGCCAGCCGCCCAGCGCGATCTCCTCGGTGTGCGGTTCGAGCAGGGCGTCGACCCGGCGGGCGAGGTCGTCGACGTCGAGGCGGTCGTTGCGGAACCCGTCGAGGCTGTTGATCGCCTCGGCGGCCACGGCCAGCGTCGGCACCGCCAGCCCGTGCGGGGGCAGGGCCCGCAGCTCGGCGGTCAGGTCGAGGGTGGCCGCGAGCTGGTCGACCGCGGCCGCGGGCTGCCCGACCTCGCCCCACATCAGCGCGATCGCCGGCGCCCACAGCACGAAGTACTGGCGCCGCTCGGCCAGCCGCAGGATGCCGGCGAGCTCGGGCATCCGGCCCTGCTGGTAGCGCAGCCAGGACAGCTGGCCCATCCAGGTCTGCTGCATCGAGTCGCTGGTGTCGCGGGGCCGCGCCTCGAGCATCTCCTTCTGCGGGCCGAGGATGCGCACCTCGGCGTCGGCGAGGTCGCCGTCCCACAGGTCGAACACGGTGTCCATGGACAGCTGGCTCCACGGCCCCATGCCGGCGCCGCTGTCCTCGACCAGTACCCGGTGCAGCTCGCAGGTGCGGTGCGCGGCGATCATGTCGCCCAGCCGCAGCTGGTCGACCACCGACTGGACCAGTGCCTCCTGGTGGAAGTGCGCCGGCACCGCGCCGGCCGACACCTCCTCCAGCCGGGCGCTGAGCGCGCGCAGCTCGGCGGGCGGGGCGTAGTCGAACAGCGCGTAGCGGCACTCGGTGAGCACCTCGGAGGCCACCGCGGCGTCGGTGTCGGGTGCCAGTGCGTCGAGGGTGGCCCGGGCCAGGCGCACCGGCTCGGGGTCCTCGACGACCGGTCCGTCGGGCAGCAAACCCATCGTCGTCCAGTGCGCCAGGGTGGCGCTGAGCAGCAGCCACAGCTCGTGGGCGGCCCGGTCGGCGGCGAGGTCGGTGGACGCGGCGAGCCCGTCGCGGGCGGTCGTGAGCATGTGCAGGAGCGAGCGGTCGAGCCGGCCGGGGTTCATCCACTGCCGCCCCAGCCGGACCGCGGCGACCGCACGCTGCCGCGGGCTCCCGCCGGCCTGCTCGTAGGCCGCGCGGAAGGCGGTCTCCGCGGCGTGCATGTCGGCGCGGTCGAAGCGCGCCTCGCCCTGCGCGATGTGCAGCTCGAAGCGCAGCCCGGGATCGGCGGTCAGGGCGAGGCCCCGCGTGGCGAGCTCGATCGCGGCGTCGAGGCGGCGGGCGTCGCGCTCGCTGCGCGCCGCGGCCAGGCAGGCCGCCGCGACCTCGTCGTCGGGCACGTCCGGGCGGGAGGCCAGTGCGTGGCGGGCGATCGCGGCGGGGTCCGCGGCCGCCACGGCCTCGCTGAGGTGCCGGTACACGGCCACGTGCAGCCGCCGCGAGCGCCCGGGGTCGGCGGCGAGCTGGGCGAGCACCGCGTCGCGGTCGGCGTTGCGGGCGAACCGCACCCCGTCGTCGACGACGACCGCCCCGGACCGAACGGCCGCGGCCAGGCCCGCGTCGGCCCGCGCCGCCGGCCCCCCGAGCACGGCGGCCACGATCACCGGATCGATCCGCAGGTCGACGTCGGTGACCGCGGCGGCGGCCAGCCAGTCGCTGGCGTTCGGGAGCCGCGCCCCCGGCTCCGCCGCCACCGCCAGCACGGTGCCGGCGGTGCGCCCGGCGAACGGACCGGAGTCGGTCCCGGCCAGGCAGAACCCGACCGCCGCCCCGGACAGCCGTGACCGGATCTGCTCGGTCAGCTCGGCGGCCAGCGGGGTCATCCGGTCCGCGTCGTCGATCACGACCAGCGCCGGGCGGCTGCGCGCCAGCGCCGACACCACCCCGACCGCCGCATCGACCAGGCGGTTCGGCGTCGCCGGGCGGAACGAGGACGACGGACGCGGGCTGGCCACCAGGTTGGTCAGCAGGGCCCGGTCGGTGTCCGGGGGGAAGCGGGGGTCGGTCAGCGCGGCCGCCCACAGGTCGCGCATCAGCTGCCGGCCCGGAGCCAGGTCGTCGGCGGCGTTGCAGACCTCGCGGACCACCCACACCCCGGCCGCGGCGGCCAGCGCGGCCAGCTCGTCGACCGCGGCCAGGCGCGCGGGCCCGGTCGGACCGACGACGCTGAGCAGATCGGCCTCCCGGGAGCGGATCGAGGAGACGAACGCCTCGAGCGCCGCCCGGTGCGGCCCCGGCTCCGGCGCGGGCGGCAGCGGCGCGGGGACCAGGAGGGCGCCGTGCTCGCCGAGCTCGATCAGCTGGGCCGCGCGCGCGACCGCCGGGTCCTCGTAGCCCCATCGCGGCCTGCGCTCCTCCAGCAGCGCTTCCGCGGCCGGTGTCCCGCCGTGGGTCATCGCGGACAGGAACCGCAGCAGCCAGACCTCGCGGTCGCCGTCGAGGGCCGCGGCCAGCGCCTGGTCCCGGTCGATCCAGTCCAGGGCGGCGAAGTCCCCGGTGAGCAGGCCGGCGCGCACCCACAGCCGGGCCGCCCGGCGCTGCTGGGTGTCCAGGCGCTCCGCCGCGAGCCGGCAGATCCACGGCAGTGGCCAGTCCAGGTCGCCGACGGTGAACGGCTCGCCGCGCCACCGGGTGGCCGCGTCGGCCAGCACCCGCGCGGCCTCGGCCGGACGGGTGTCGTCGAGGAGGCGCTCGGCCCGGTCGATCAGCCCCACGACAAGAGTGATGTCCAGGACCGCCGGCTCGACGCCGTCGGCGCGGGGTAGGGGTTCGAGCATGTAGCCGGCCTGCCCGCGACCCGAGGTGACGGTCAGCCCGACGCGGCGCAGGGCGAGCCGGAGCTTGGAGATCACCGGCCAGAGGCGTTCGGTGTCGGGCGCGGACGGCCACAGCGCGTCGACCAGGTCGACCCGCGGGACGCCCCGGCCCGGCCCGGCCGCCGCCAGCACCGCCAACGCCTTCGTCAGCTGCGGGGCCAGCTCGACGAGCTCGGCCCCCGCCCACAGCTCGACGTCGCCGATCACGCGCAGCTCGTTCATCGGTCGTCGCCGTGCGGCCCGGCGGATG
>JASLAP010000301.1 GCA_030147065.1 Pseudonocardia sp.
CAGCACGACGAGTGGACCGAAGGCCGGCGCTACCTCGGCCTCGACATCCTCGCCCGAGCACGGCTGAGCACCGTCACCGACTCCCCACCCAGCACCCTCGAGGAGGTGCCCACCAGCGACATCCCCGCGCTCAGCGCCTGACAACCACAGAAGATCACGCGACAACCGCCAAACACCACGCCCGAGGACTTGACCCTGCGTGAACGGTCGGCCGGCCCAGCTCTACCGAAGGATGAACGGCGGGCTCGGATCGCGTTCCTCCGCGGCCGGGTGGTGGGAGCGCCTCACAGGGAGCAGGTCGCGTCGTCGGGCGGTGTCTGCAGAATGATCCGTTGGTTGGTGACGTAGTCGTCCATGCAGGCGCTGCCGCCGAGGAAGACGGAACCGTGCTGGGCGCCCTCGACCGTCAGCAGCGAGCCGCGCAGCTGCTCGGCGAGCAAGTCGCAGCCCTCGTGGGGGCGGGGTCACCGGTCACCGACACCACGAGGCTCTTGGGAATTCAGTGATCATCGTGCCGCGGGAGGCACTACGCTCCCGGCGTGGCCGATCCGCGCCCGCAGTTGTCCGCCGTCGAGCAGCGGGTGCTCGGTGCGCTGGTGGAGAAGCAGCGCACGGTCCCGGGGAGCTACCCGCTCACCCTCAACTCCCTGCGCACCGCGTGCAACCAGGTGAGCAACCGTGAGCCGGTCACCGAGTACGACGATGCGCTGCTGCAGACGACGCTCAAGGAGCTGCGGGACCGCGACCTGGTCCGGCCGGTGTGGAGCGGGGCGGGATCGCGGGTCGTGAAGTTCCACCAGCGGCTCGAGGAGCACCTCGGGATCGGTGAGCCCGAACTGGCGGTGCTGACCGTGTTGCTGCTGCGTGGGCCGCAGGCACCCGGCGAGCTGCGGAGCCGGTCCGCCCGCCTGCATCCGTTCGGGGACCGCGCCGAGGTGGAGGCCACGCTGCGCGGGCTCGCTGAGCTGCCGGAGCCACTGGTCGTCGAGTTGGAACGCACGCCTGGTCAGCAGGATCGCCGGTGGGCCCATCTGCTCGGCCCGCTGCCGGAAGCGGCACAGCCACCCGCGGCCGTCGACCGGGACGTCGTCATCGCTGCGGGCCCCGACGTCCGCGACGCCCGTGTGCTCGCCGGGTACGACGCGGCCGCGGCGGGCTACGCGCGGGAGCTGTCGGCCGAGCTGGTGCACAAGCCGTTCGACTGCTGGTTGCTCGACCGCATCGCCTGCGAGGCGGGCGGTGGGCCGGTCGCGGACGTCGGTACCGGGCCGGGACACGTCGCTGCTCGGCTCGCGGCATCCGGCGCCTCGGTGGTCGGTGTCGACCTGTCGCCGGCGATGGTCGATCAGGCCAGGAGCCTGTTTCCGGATCTGGAGTTCGAGGTGGGTGACCTGGCGAACCTGCTGCGCCCGCGGGCCGCCGCGGGATGGGCGGCCATCACCGCCTGGTACGCGTTCGTGCACATGGCCACCTCCGAGCTCCCGGCTGTGCTCGCCGGCCTCGCCCGGGTGCTGGTCCCGGGCGGGCGGTTGGCGTTCGCGCTGCACGCCGGTGAGGAGGTGCGCCACATCGAGGAGCTGTTCGGCGCCCCGGTCGACCTGGACTTCGTGCTGCACGACGCTGCCGAGGTGGTCGATGCCGTCACCGCTGCCGGGCTGGTGGACATCGAGTGGTATCTGCGTTCCCCGCTCCGCGACGTCGAGACGCCCACCGACCGCCTCTACGTCGTAGCGCGCCGACCCCTGTGATCGGCTACGCCTGCAGCCGGCGAGCAGCGCCGGCCACCGCCCGGCCCTGAACTGCAAGTGGATCTCCGGCTGCGTGACTAACTGCGTGACTACGGGCGCGCACAAGACCGGTTCCGGACGGACCCCAGCGGACGTCAAGCGGGCTTGAGCTGCGGAAACGTGCAGGTAGCTACTGCGTTTGGATTGCTAGGTCAGTTTGGGTCGTGCCCCGTTCGCTCAATCGGTCGTGTTCGCCCGTGCAGCAGCGGGTCGAGCCGCCTGCCCGGGCAGGTTGTGGGGAGGCCGTCCACCTGCGGGCGCCCTGCTGTCCCGCTGTGCGACGTCGAGGTGCTCATCGACGGCCTCTGCGCCGTAGCCGGGTGATTCCCGTGGCCGACGGAGTCTGCGATCGGCGTGCGGCGCCGGATGCGGGTGAGCATGGGTGGATGCGCCCGCTACTGCTGCCGCCGAACATCATCGACCACTTCTACCGGGGTGGGGAGCGGTTGGTTGCGTTCCGTGGGGTGGCGCTGCCTTCGCCGTACCGGCCCGAGGAGTGGCTCGCGGCCACCGTGCACCGGGCCGGTCAGCACCCACGTCGACCTCGATGCCCGCGGCCCGGGCCCGGTGCGGGTGCTCGCGCCCGCGGCGGATCCGTACTTCCGCCTCGACCTGGCCGCGCCCGGCGCGGGAGCGCGGGCGGTCACCGTGGCGCGCGGGTTCGCCGTGGCGGTCGTCCTCGCCGGGGGCGAGATCGGCTGGTCGGGTGGCGGGCAGGAGATCGCTCGCGGGCAGGTGTACGCGGTGCCCGACGGGCTCGGGGACTGGACGGTCGGTGGGGGCGGCTCGGTCGTCGTGGCCCGGCCGGCGCGGAGCTGGCCCGAGCTGCGGGAGTGATAGCCGGCCGATGAACGCGCCCGCGGGCGGGCTGCCCGCCGACCCGGCCACCACCCGCGCCGATCTTCTGCACGCAGGTTGGGAGGGCGTGCTGGTTCACTCTTGGCATGACCGCAACACCTCCAGAACCGGACCCGATCATCGATCCCACTGAGCCGGTGCCAGACGATCCCGCGGAGCTGCTCCCCGACGCGCCGGAGCCGCTGCCGCCTGCGCCGATCGAAGCCACACCCGACGATCCCGGCGGCGATCCCGGCGGTGTGCCCGAGCCTGCCTGACCCTGGGCGGCGACCTGCGCTCGTCCGACATGGCTCTACCTGGTTGCCTCGCAGATCGGTCCGGAACCGATAGCAGCGTTGAGCAGGTCGGCCGTCGCGACAAGGGGTGGTCCGGGAGGCACCGGGCCATCCTGACGGCGGCGGAAGAAGGCCGGGTTCCTGTCGATTCCGGGCATGTCCGTGCGCCGTAGTCGGTGAGGGCGTCACCAGGACGCCGACCACACGGAGGTAGGACATGCGCACCCTGATGGTGACCGCGTTCGTCTCGCTCGACGGGGTCATGCAGGCTCCGGGCGGCCCGGACGAGGACCGCGACGGCGGGTTCGCCCACGGCGGTTGGGCCGCCC
>JASLAP010000316.1 GCA_030147065.1 Pseudonocardia sp.
GTGATCCCGGGCGGCCCGCCCGGGCGGACCTCGGCCACCGGCGCCAGCGGGCCGCCACCGAAGGCCCGGTCCACCAGCTCTCCGGCCAGCACGCCGAGCTGGTCGGGGCCCGGCTCGCCGAGGGTGACCCCGACCCGCCGCGGCGCCGGCGCGGCGGCCAGCAGCCCGGCGGCGACCGGGTCGTCCACCCCGGCGATCGCGATCGGGCCGCGCAGCGCCCGGGCCTTGGCCGCGGCGTAGGCGGCCATCGAGCCGTGCCAGTCCAGGTGGTCCTCGGCCACGTTGAGCACGCAGCCGGCGGCCGGGCGGATCGACGGCGACCAGTGCAGCTGGAAGCTGGACAGCTCCACGGCCAGCACCCGGTGCCCGGCGCGGACCGCGTCCACCACCGGGTAGCCGATGTTCCCGCAGGCCACCGCGTCGCGCCCGGCGGCGCGCAGGATCGCGGCGAGCATCCCGGTCGCGGTGGTCTTGCCGTTGGTGCCGGTGACCGCCAGCCACTGCGGCGGCTCCGCCCGGGCCGCGCCGATCCACCAGGCCAGCTCCGGCTCGCCCACCAGCGGCACCCCGGCCGCCGCGGCCGCGGCGACCAGCGGGTGGTCGGGACGCCGGCCCGGGCCGGTGACCACCAGCGCGGTGCCGGGCGGCAGGGTGTCCGGCGCGGTCCCGGCGCGCACCCCGGCGGGCAGGTCGGTCAGCCGGCCCGGGTCGGCGTCGGTCAGGGTGACCCGGGCGCCCAGCTCGACCAGCGCGGACGCCGCGGCCAACCCGGAGACGCCGGCGCCGGCCACCAGCACCGGCGCCCCGGCCAGCCCCGCGACATCGATCACCGGGTCGATCACCGGCTCGGTCACGTGCCGGCCGTCGCGGTCAGCCACTCCTGGTAGAACAACCCGAGCCCGAGCGCGGCGCACATCGCGGCCAGCAGCCAGAACCGGATGATCACGGTGGTCTCGGCCCACCCGGCCAGCTCGAAGTGGTGGTGGAACGGGGCCATCCGGAACACCCGGCGCCGGGTGGTGCGGAACACCGCGATCTGCACCGCGACCGACAGCAGCTCCACCACGAACACCCCGCCGATCACCAGCAGCAGCAGCTCGGTGCGGGTGACGATGGACAGCCCGGCGACCAGCCCGCCCAGCGCCAGCGAGCCGGTGTCGCCCATGAAGATCCGGGCCGGGGCGGCGTTCCACCACAGGAACCCGATGCAGCCGCCCATCGCCGCGGCCGCGACCATGGCCACGTCCAGCGGGTCCGGCACCTGGTAGCAGCCGGCCGCGGCGTCGAGCCCGCAGTTGTTGCGGAACTGCCAGAAGCCGATGATCGTGTAGGTGGCGAAGACCATGGCCGCGGTGCCGGCGGCCAGCCCGTCCAGGCCGTCGGTCATGTTCACCGCGTTCGACCAGGCGGCGATGATCAGGTTCGCCAGCAGGACGAACCCGACCGCGCCCAGCGACAGCACGGTGATGTCGCGGACGAACGACAGGCTGTCCGAGGCCGGGGTGAGCCCGTCGGCGTTGGCGAAGCGCAGCCCGAGGATGGCGAAGACCGTGGCGACCAGCACCTGGCCGACGAGCTTGCCGGTCTTGTTCAGCCCGAGGTTGCGGGCCTGGCGCAGCTTGATGTAGTCGTCCAGGAAGCCGACCACGCCCAGCGCGGTGGTCAGGAACAGCACCAGCAGCGCCGAGGGCGTCATCGGGTCGCCGGTGAGCAGGTGCGCGACCAGGTAGCCGACCCAGATGGACCCGAGGATGGCCACCCCGCCCATGGTCGGGGTGCCCCGCTTGGCCTGGTGGGTGGACGGTCCCTCGGCCCGGATCTCCTGGCCGAAGCCCTGCCGGGCGAAGAACCGGATCAGGTACGGGGTGGCCAGGATGGACACCGCGAGCGCCACGCCCGCGGCGATGAAGACGCCTCTCACCGGGCCGCCACCCCCGCCGGCTCCACCAGCGCGGCCGCGACCCGGTCCAGGCCGGCCGCCCGGGACGCCTTGACCAGCACGACGTCCCCGGCCGACAGCTCGGCGCGCAGGAGCGCGATCGCGTCGTCGGTGTCGACCACCCGCCGCGCCCCGGGGTAGTCCCCGGTGCCCACCGCGACCAGCCGGTCCACCCCCAGCTCGCGGGCGGACTGGGCGACCGCGGCGTGCGCCGCGGTGGAGTCCTCGCCCAGCTCCCCCATCGCGCCGAGCACCGCCCAGGTCCGCCGCCGCCCGGGCGTGCCGCGCGGGCCGCCGATGGCGACCAGCGCGGCCAGCGCGGCCCGCATGGACTCCGGGTTGGCGTTGTAGGCGTCGTTGACCACGGTCACCCCGTCGGCGCGGTCGGTGACCTCCATCCGCCACCGCGAGCCGGGACGGGCCGCGGACAGCGCCGCGGCCACCCCCTCCGGGGTGCCGCCCAGCTCGATCCCCACCGCGGCGGCGGCCAGCGCGTTGTCGACCTGGTGCGCGCCGACCAGCTGCAGCGCCACCGGGGCCGAACCGGCCGGGGTGACCAGGGTGAAGCGGGCCCGCCCGGCCTCCATCCCGACCTCGACCGCGCCGATCTGCGGCTCGGTGACCGGGCCGGCGCCGGGGCGGCCGAACCAGACCACCCGGGCCGCGGTGCGCTCGGCCATCGCGGCCACCGCCGGGTCGCCGGCGTTGAGCACCGCGACCCCGGTCGGCGCCAGCGCGGCGACCAGCTCGCCCTTGGCCGCGGCCACCGCGGCCCGGCTGCCGAACTGGCCCAGGTGCGCGCTGCCCACGTTGAGCACCACGCCGACCCGCGGCGGGACCGCCGCGGCCAGCGCGGCGATGTGCCCGGGGCCGCGGGCGGAGAACTCCAGCACCAGGTGCCGGGTGTCCGCGCCGGCCCGCAGCGCGGTCCACGGCAGGCCCAGCTCGTTGTTGAACGACCCGGGCGGGGCGATCGTGGGCCCGAGCGGGGCCAGCACCGCGGCCAGCAGGTCCTTGGTGGTGGTCTTGCCCGAGCTGCCGGTCACCCCGACCACGGAGGTGTCCGGGAGCGCGCGCACCGCGTGCCCGGCCAGCCGGGCCAGCGCGGCCAGCACCGCCGCCCCCGAACCGTCCGGGTCGGACGCGGCCAAGTAGGTGTCGGCGGCCCGGGCGTCGCGCGGGGCCGGCGGGACGATCACCGCGGGCGCGTCGACCTCGCGGCCGGCGAGCACGCCGACCGCTCCGGAGGCCACCGCCGCCGCGGCGAACGCGTGCCCGTCGGCGCGCTCGCCGGGCAGGGCCAGGAACAGCGTGCCCGGGCGCGCGGCCCGGGAGTCGAACTCGACCGAGTCGACGCGCTCGGCACCGGTGGCCCGGTGCAGGCGCCCGCCGGTCACCGCGGCGACCTCGGCCAACCGCATCTCGATCATGCTCTCGCTCCGTTGGGGGGATGGAGGAAGCCGGTCATCGACGGGTATCCGATCATGCGGGGGTGGGCCCGCCGACGGCGGGCGCGATCGCCGCCGCCAGCTCGGCGGCGTCGTCGAACGGGTGCTTGGCGCCGGCGACCTCCTGGCCGGTCTCGTGGCCCTTGCCCGCGACGACCACCGCGTCCCCGGGCCGCGCCCAGGCGACCGCGGCGGCGATGGCCGCCCGGCGGTCGCCGATCTCTCGCAGCTCGCCGTGCCCGGCCTGCTCCCGGGCGCCGCGCAGCATCGCCGACCGGATCGCGGCCGGGTCCTCGGAGCGGGGGTTGTCGTCGGTGACCACGAGCAGGTCGGCGCGGGCCGCGGCGGCCGCGCCCATCAGCGGGCGCTTGCCGCGGTCGCGGTCGCCCCCGCAGCCCAGCACCACCGCGATCCGCCCGGGCACCTGCGCGCGCAGGGTGTCCAGCAGCGCCGCCACGGCGGCGGGCTTGTGCGCGTAGTCGACCACCGCCAGCCACGGCTGCCCGGCCTCGACGCGCTGCATGCGCCCGGGCACGGCCAGCGCGGCGAAGGCCGGTGCGGCGACCGCGGGCGGCACCCCGTCGGCGTCCAGGCAGGCCAGCGCGACCAGCGCGTTTGCCACGTTGAACGCGCCGGGCAGGGCCAGCCGGACCGGGGTGCGCGTGCCGTCCGGGGCGACGGCGGTGAAGCTCTGCCCGCCGTCGGCGGCGGTCTGCGGGGCCTCGGCCCACCAGCCGGCGTCCCGGCCGGCGCCGGACACGGTGACCGCGTCCGGGTGGCGGGCGGCCAGCCGCCGGCCCCACTCGTCGTCGATGCAGACCACCCCGCGCCGGGCCCGGCCGTCGAACAGCGCGGCCTTGGCCTCGAAGTAGTCGTCCATGTCCCGGTGGAAGTCCAGGTGGTCCTGGGACAGGTTGGTGAACGCGGCGACGGCGAACCGGGTGCCGGCGACCCGGCCCAGGGCCAGCGCGTGGCTGGACACCTCCATGGCCACGTCGGACACCCCGGCTTCGCCCATCACCGCGAACAGCGCCTGCAGGTCCGGCGCCTCCGGGGTGGTGAACGCGCTGGGCAGCCGGGTGCCGTCGATCCGGGTGCCGACGGTGCCCAGCAGCCCGGTCCGCCGCCCGGCCGCGGCCAGCCCGGCCTCCAGCAGGTGCGCGACGGTGGTCTTGCCGCTGGTGCCGGTCACCCCGAGCACGTCCAGCCGGGCGGTGGGGTCGCCGTAGACGAACGCCGCCACCGCGCCGAGCACGGCGCGCGGGTCCGGGTGCACCAGCACCGGCACCGCGGCCAGCGCCGGGCGGGCGGCGCCGGCCGGGTCGGTGAGCACCGCGGCGCAGCCGGCGGCGACCGCGGTGTCGGCGAAGTCGGCGCCGTGCGCCCGGGCCCCGGGCAGCGCGGCGAACAGGTCGCCGGGGCGCACGTCGGACGCCCGCAGGGTGACCCCACCAACCAGCACCGGCGCGCCGGCCGCGGGCACGGAGCCGCCCTCGGCGGCCCGGG
>JASLAP010000326.1 GCA_030147065.1 Pseudonocardia sp.
TAGCCGGGCCGCCGCGTCCGGCCGCGCCGCGGCCCGGGCGCGGCCCTCGGCGACGGCCCACCGCCACCGGTCCAGCTCCGCGGCCAGCCCTGGCGGGCAGGCCCGCACGGCCTGCTCCGGGCCGACCAGCTCGCCCAGCGCACCGACGGCCACTGCGGCGTCCCGGGTCGCGCCGGCCGCGAAGCGGGCCGCAATCAGCCGGGTGAGCACGTCGGCCTGGCGGGCGTGGTCGCCGGCCACCACCGTCACCTCCAGGGCGCGTTCGAGCAGGACCGCGGCCTCGCCTGCCGGCCGGTCGTGGGCCAGCCGCAGGAGGGCGCGGGTCACGCAGCGCAGGTCGCCGACGGCCCGGAAGGTCTCCAGGGCCGCCTCGGCCAGCTCGGTGGCCCGCGGAGGAGGCGTCAGCAGGGCCGTCACCAGCCGGGCGTGCGCCAGCTCGTGGGCCTGGCCGCGCTCGCGGGAGTAGGCGACGCACTGTTCGGCCCACGCCGTCGCCTCGTCCAGCCGGACACCGGCGACGGCCGCGGTGTGCGCCATCATGTAGCGGGTGTTGTTGACGTGCATGGCGTCCCCGGCCGCCGCGTACGCCCGCGCCGCGGCCTCGAACGCGGCCAGCGCCGGGCCGGGGTCGGACGGGTGCAGCGCCCGCAGCGCGGTGCCCCGGGCCTGGCACACCGACGCCCGCATCCACCGGTCACCGACCCGCACCGCCAGCCGTTCCGCCCGGTCGAGGTGTTCCAGCGCGGCCTCCCCGCGGCCCCGGTAGCCGAGCAGGACGCCGTTGAGGTGGTGCGCCGCCGCTTCGGCGGCCCGGTCCCCGGCGACGGTGAGGGCGAGCGCGGCGGCGTCGGCCACCAGGTCCAGCGAGTGGTAGGCCATCGCCGAGCCGATCGCGAACAGCTCCCGCGCCGTCGCGGCATCCCGCACGGCCGACGCGCGGAGCGCGGCCGCGATCGAGGCGAGGCCGGCCGGGTCCGGGCCGACGTGCTCGGCCACGACCGCGAGCGCCGCGGCCAGCCGGGCGGCCGCGCCGGGATCGTGCTCCACCGTCCAGGCCAGCGCGGCGGTGGCCTCCGGAACGGTGCGCCGGGCCCGGTCGGCCAGCTCCGGGGTGTCGTCGGTGCGGATCCGCCCGGCGAGCCGGCCGACCAGGTCGGCGTGGAAGGCGGCGTGCGCCCGGCGGGCGGCGGTGGCGACCTGCGGGTCGGTGCGGGCCAGCACGAACCCGCGCAGCGCGTCCAGCAGTCGGAACCGGCGGGGCTCGCCGCCGGCCGGCACCAGCAGCGAGCGGTCCAGCAGCCGCAGCACGCTCCGGCCGCAGCCGGCCCCGCCGACGGCCTCGGCCAGCGCCAGGTCGAACGAGCGCGGCAGCGCGGCCAGCCGCGACAGCAGGGCGCGGTCGGCGTCGTCGAGCAGGTCCCAGGACCAGGCGAACGCGGCGTCCAGGGTGCGGTGCCGGTCCGCGCCGTCCGGGTCGCCGAGCACGTCGAGCCGCTCGTCGAGGACGGCGGCCAGCTCGGCCGCGGGCAGGTGCCGCACCCGGGCCGCGGCCAGTTCGACGGCCAGCGGCAGCCCGTCCAGCCGCCGGCAGATCCGGGCGACCAGGGCCCGGTCCGGCGCCGGGTCGCCGGGTGCCGCGGTGGCCGCCCGGTCCAGGAACAGCCGCACCGCGCCGTCCGGGGCGTCCGCGGCGGTCGGCAGCGGGCCCAGCACGTGCACGGCCTCCCCGGCCAGGCCGAGGGGGCTGCGCGAGGTCACCAGCACCCGCAGGGCGGGGACCCGGGCGAGCAGTGCGCCGACCGCGTCCGCGGTGGCCGCGGTGACCCGGTCGGCGTCGTCGAGGACCAGCAGGTGCGCGGCGGCGCCGAGGGCGAGCGCGCATCCGGCGGCCAGCCCGGCGCCGACCTCGCCGCGCACGCCGAGGCCCGCGGCGACGGCCGGCAGGACCCCCGGCCCGTCGACCCGGTCCAGCTCGACCACGACCGGGACGAGCGGCCGGCGGGCAGCGGTCTCCAGGGCCAGCCGGGTCTTGCCGCACCCGGCCGGCCCGGTGATCGTCACCAGCCGGGCGCGCTCCAGCAGCCCGGTCACCGCCGCCAGCTCCTCGCGCCGGCCGACCAGGGTGGTCGGCGGCAACGGCACCGTCCGGGCGGCGCGGGCCCGGGCCGCCGCGACCAGCCCGGCCCGGCTGTCCACCCCCAGCTTGCGGCGCAGGGCGGCGATGTGGCTCTCCACCGTGCGCACCGACAGCACCAGCTCGTCGGCGATCTCGGGGTTGGCCAGCCGGCGGCCCACCGCGGCCAGCACCTCCGCCTCCCGCGGGGTGAGCACCTCCGAACCCGGCACCATGGGGCCATCATCGCGGATGGACCGGCGCGGGCCGGGACTTCCGTGCCCGGCACGGATGTCCCCGGCCCCGCGGCGCGGCACGGTGGTCGCACTCGAACCCGACCGCACGAGGAGCGCAGATGAACGTCGCGACCATGGTCCGCACCGCCCGGGAGCGGATCGAGAACCTCACCCCCGACCAGGTGGCCGCGGAGCTGGACTCGCCCGACGTCGTGCTGGTCGACGTGCGCGAGCCCGGCGAGCAGACCACCGACGGCGCCATCCCGGGGGCCCTCACCGCGCCGCGCGGGATGCTGGAGTTCCACGCCGACCCGGCCACCCCGTACCACCTGCCGGAGTTCGCCCCGGACCGCCGGCTGATCCTGCACTGCAAGTCCGGGGCCCGGTCCGCGCTGGCCGCCGCGACCCTGGCGTCGATGGGCTACTCCAGGGTCGCGCACCTCGACGGCGGCATCCTCGCGTGGCAGCAGTCCGGGCGCGCGGTGTCCGGCGACCCGGCCTGACCCCGCCGGGGACGGTCGCCCCGGACGGTGCGCGAGGATCCCCCGGCCCGTCCCGCGCCCGACGATCGGAGCAATCATGGACCCGCACGGTTTCCTCGCCCCGCCGCCGCCGTCGCAGGCCGTCGACCGGCTGCACGAGGAGGACCGGGCCGAGGTCGGCTACGTGATGAACCTGACCCACGCCTGGGGCCACCGCCCCGACCTGCAGGACGGCTTGTTCGAGCTGGCCCGGCAGGCGGTCGGGCCGCTGGAGCTGGACCTGCGCCGGCGCGGCGTCCTGGTGGCCGCCTGCGCGTCGGCGTTCGGCGACTCCTACTGCTCACTGGCGTGGGGCACCCGGCTGGCCGGGGCGGCCGACCCCGACACCGCGGCGGCGGTGCTGCGCGGCGAGGACACCGGGCTGTCCCCGGCCGAGCGGGCGATGGCCGGCTGGGCCCGCGCCGTGGCGCGGGACCCCAGCCGGACCACCGCCGCGGACGTCCGGTCCCTGCGCGAGGCGGGCCTGACCGACGCCGAGATCGTCGGGATCACCGTGTTCGTTGCGCTCCGGCTGGCCTTCGCCACCGTCAACGGAGCCCTCGGCGCGCTCCCCGACGCCGCCCTGCGCACCACCGCCCCGCCGGCCGTCCTCGACGCCGTCACGTTCGGGCGGCCGGTCGCCGACGCAGCGCCGGAGTAATCCGTCGCCAGGGCGGACCGGGTGCTGCTGGGATGCCCGGGTGATCGAGGTGCCCCGCCCGGTGCGGGAGAAGGCCCGCACCGCGGGCGCGGCGTCGTGGCTGGACGGCCTGCCGGCGCTGGTCGCCGCGCTGGAGCGGGAGTGGCGGATCACCGTCGGCGGCGCCTACCCGGACGCCACCGAGGCCTTCGTCGCCCGCGCCCGCACCGCCACCGGCGAGGAGGCCGTGCTCAAGCTGGTCGTCCCGCGGGCCGGGGCCGCGGCGACCCATGAGATCACCGTGCTCCGGCTCGCCGGCGGGCAGGGCTGCGTGCGGCTGCTGCGCCACGACGAGGCGCGGGGCGCGCTGCTGCTGGAGCGGCTCGGCCCCTCCCTGCACGACCTGGGCCTGCCACTGGCCGAGCGCCTGGAGATCCTCTGCGCGACCGCGGCCCGGTTGTGGCGGCCGGCTCCGGGCACGGCCCTGCCCACCGGCGCGGACAAGGCCCGCTGGCTGATCGAGCACATCCGGACGTCCTGGGCCGAGCTGGGTCGGCCGTGCTCGGCCGCCGCCGTCGAGCACGCGCTGGCCTGCGCCCGGCGGCGCGCCGCGGCCCACGACGACGACCGGGCCGTCCTGGTGCACGGCGACGTGCACGAGTGGAACGCCCTGCGCGCCGGGGACGGCTGGGCCCTGGTCGACCCGGACGGCCTGCTCGCCGAGCCCGAGTACGACCTGGGCGTGCTCATGCGGGAGGACCCCGAGGACCTGCTCGACGGCGACCCCTCCGCGCGGGCGCGGTGGCTGGCCGCGCGGACCGGGCTGGACCCGCTGGCGATCGGGGAGTGGGGCGTCGTCGAGCGGGTGTCCACCGGGCTGGTCTGCGAGCGGATCGGCCTGCAGCCCGTGGGGCGGCAGATGCTCGCCGTCGCCGACCGCTTCGCTCGTGCGTGGAAAAGAGGGCTATAGCACGCCCTTCCGCGCACGACCGCGGGTGAGCAGGCCGTAGGCGAGGACGGCGGCGGCGAGGACCACGGCGACCAGCGGGACCACCAGGGCGGCGCGGTAGCCGTCGAGCAGGGCGGCGGGGGTCGGGGACGGGCCGCTGACGGCCGTGCTCACCACGGCCACCGCGGACAGCCCGAGCGCCGCGCCGAACTGGAACGAGGTGTAGAGCAGCCCGCCGGCCAGGCCCTGCTCGTGCTCGGCCACCCCGTCCGTGCCGGCGATCGTCAGCGGGCCGTAGACCAGTGCGAACGCCATCCCCAGCAGGATCATGGTCGGGAACATCGCGGCGTAGGTGGTGTCCGGGCCGATCGGCAGGAACAGCGCGTAGGACAGCGCGGCCAGGCACAGCCCGGCCAGCACCACCCGCGGGTTGCCGAACCGGGCGACCAGCCTCGGGGTGACCGTCGGCGCCAGGATCGCGTCCACCGCGATGGCCAGCATCGCCACGCTGGTGACCAGCGGCGACCACCCGCGCAGCTCCTGCAGGTACAGCACGACGACGAACTGGAACCCGAAGAAGGCCCCGGCGAACAGCAGGTTGGCCAGGTTGGCGCGGACCAGCGCGCCCGAGCGCAGCACGCCCAGCCGCACCAGCGGTGCCGGCGACCGCCGCTCGACCACGACGAACAGCACCAGCAGCAGCACCGCCGCGGTCGCGGTGAGGGCGGTCTGGACCACCGTGACGTGCACCGCCCGCTCGATCGCGAGCACGGACAGCAGCAGGGCCGCGGTGATGGTCACCGCGCCGGCCAGGTCCGTGCGCTGACCGGTCAGGTCGGGCCGCGGCTGGACCGGCAGCACCCGCCAGGCCGCCACCAGCAGCCCGGCCGAGACCAGCACCGGGGCGAAGAACACCCACCGCCAGTCGATCGCCGACAGCAGGCCCCCGGCGACCAGCCCCAGCGAGTAGCCGCCGGCCGCGGTGCCGGCGTAGACCAGCAGCGCGCGGTTGCGCTGCGGTCCCTCCGGGAGGCTCGAGGTGATGATCGACAGCCCGGCCGGGGCCATGAACGCCGCGGCCACCCCGGTGATGAACCGGGCCGCGATCAGCGTGGCGCCGTCCTGGGCGAACCCGCCCAGGCCGGAGAACAGCAGGAAGACCACCAGCCAGACCAGGAACATCCGGCGCCGGCCGAACAGGTCCGCGGCCCGGCCGCCGAGCAGGATGAACCCGGCGTAGCCCAGCACGTAGGCGCTGACGACCCACTGCAGCACGCCGGTGGACAGCCCCAGGTCGGCCCGGATCGCCGGCAGCGCGACGTTGAGCATCGCGATGTCGATGCCCTCCAGGAAGATCGCTCCGCAGAGCACCAGCAGGACGCCCCAGGCGCGGGCGTCCAGCCGGTCGGGCCGGTCGGTGGTGGACCCGGTGGAGAACACGGACACGAACTGCTCCTTCGTCGCGACCGGCCGCCCGGTTCTCGGACCGACAGCCGGTTCCCTTCGGTAACCGGCACGATCCTCGGCCGGGCGGGCCGGTCGCGGAAGGAGGCACTCGCGCGTCCCCCGGTTACCGCGGGGGAACCGGCGCTACGTCGCCGCGGGCACCGCGCAGCCGGGCACGTCCTCGAGCCGGAACCAGACCGGGATCCCGCGCTCCCGGGCGATGGCGACGTCCTGGTCGGCGCCGGTGGACTCGCCGGGCAGCCGCAGCACGCCGTCGCAGTGCTGCAGCAGCCGCTGCGCGGTCGGGTACATGACCTGCTGGGCCAGCGGGTCGAGCGGGCCGGCGGCGCCGGCCGAGGAGAGCACCGGCAGCGCGACCCACTCGCCGATCATCGGCAGGTGCCCGGCCGCGAACAGCGGCCAGGCCGCCTCCTCCAGCCGGGCCAGGTTGGCCGCCATCTTCGCGGGATCGTCACCGGTGCCGGAGCGGTACGGGCCGGCGATCAGGATGAGCAGGGGTGTCGTGGTCATGCTCGACACGGTAACGTGCACGAGTCGGCGAAAACAAGGGAGATCGTGAAGATGCTCGCAGCGCAGCGTCGCGACCTGCTGCTCGACCGGTTGCGCCGCGACGGCCGGCTGGTGGCCAAGGACCTGGCCGTCGAACTCGGCGTCTCGGAGGACAGCGTGCGTCGCGACCTGCGGGAACTCGCCGCGGCCGGACTCTGCCAGCGGGTGTACGGCGGCGCGCTGCCGGTCTCACCGGCCATCGCCGACTACGCCGGCCGGGAGTCCGTGGAGCCGGCGAGCAAGGAACGGGTGGCCGCGACTGCTGCACGTTTGGTCGAACCCGGCACGACCGTGCTGCTGGACGGCGGCACCACCGCGCTCGCCGTGGCGCGCGCGCTGCCGCTCGACCTGGCCGCCACGGTCGTGACGCACAGCCCGACCGTCGCCGCGGCGCTGGTCGACCACCGCGACGTGGAGGTGTTCCTGCTCGGCGGGCGGCTGTTCAAGCACTCGCTGGTGACCTGCGGCGCGGCCGCGGTGGAGGCGGCGCAGGGGGTCAGCGCGGACCTGTTCCTGCTCGGCGTGACCGGGGTGCACCACCAGGCCGGGCTGACCACCGGCGACGCCGACGAGGCCGCGATGAAGCGGGCCCTGTCCCGGCGGGCGGCCGACACCTACGTGCTGGCCAGCGCGGAGAAGATCGGCGCCGCGTCCCGGTTCCGGGTGCTCGACCTGGCCGAGGTGACCGCGGTGATCACCGACGCCGACCCGGACTCCCCCGCCGTCCGCGAGCTGGCCGACGCCGGTGTCGAGCTGCTCTGGGGTCGCGCGCGGAACTGACCGCTCCGGCGTGAACTTCCGCGCACGACCAGGTCAGGGGGCGGGCAGGATGCGGGCGCGGACCTCGCCGAAGCCGATCCGGCCGCCGGACGCGCCCGGCGCGGTGGCCGCGATCGCCACCTCGTCGCCGTCGAGCAGGAAGGTCCGCTCCTCGCCCTTGACCGTGACCGGCTCACGGCCGCCCCAGGTCAGCTCGATGAACGCGCCGCGCTGGTCGCGCTCCGGTCCGGAGACCGTGCCGGAGGCGAACAGGTCGCCGGTGCGCGCCCCGGCGCCGTTGACCGTCAGGTGGGCCAGCATCTGCGCCGGCGACCAGTACATCTCCCGGTACGGCGGCCGGCTGACCCGCTCGCCGTTCCACTCCACGGCCAGCTCGACGTCCAGCCCCCAGGACACCCGCTCGCGCAGGTACGGCAGCGGCGTCGGGTCCTGGCCGGGCAGCGGCACCCGGGCCGCCTCCAGGGCCAGCAGCGGCACCACCCACGGCGAGACCGAGGTGGCGAAGCTCTTGCCCAGGTGCGGGCCCAGCGGCACGTACTCCCAGGCCTGGATGTCGCGGGCGGACCAGTCGTTGACCAGCACCGCGCCGAACACGTGCGCCGCGAAGTCGTCCACCCCGATCGGGACGCCGACCGGGGTGCCGGTGCCGACCACGAACCCCAGCTCGGCCTCGATGTCCAGCCGCCGGCTCGGTCCGAACGTCGGGGCCGGCTCGTCGGGCGCCTTGCGCTGCCCGTTCGGCCGCACGACGTCCACCCCGGAGACGATCACCGAGCCGGCCCGGCCGTGGTAGCCGACCGGCAGGTGCTTCCAGTTGGGCAGCAGCGGCTCGGCGTCCGGGCGGAACAGCCGCCCGAGGTTGGTCGCGTGGTGCTCGGAGGCGTAGAAGTCGACGTAGTCGGCGACCTCGAACGGCAGGTGCAGGGCGACCCCGCCGACCGGGTGCACGGCCGCGTCGGGCAGGTCGCCGCCCAGCCGCCCGGTGAGCTGCTCGCGGACCTCCACCCAGCGGTCACGGCCCTGGGCCATGAACGGGTTCAGCGACGGCGCGGCGAAGACCGGGTCGTCGAGCAGCACCGCCAGGTCGACCACCGACCCGCCCAGCCGCACCCCGACCCGCGGCACCTCCGCGCCGACCGAGAAGACCCCGTAGGGCAGGTTGTCGAACCCGAAGGGCGAGCCCTCGGGGACCTCGACCCGGGTCACCGCCCGGGCCCGCGGCCCGACCAGGTCCACGCGTAGGCCGGGTCCTCGGCCGCGGTGCCGCCCTCGCCGAGCTCCATCGGGCGGAAGGTGTCGACCATGACCGCCAGCTCGTCGAAGGACTCCGCGCCCAGCGACCGCTCGACCGCCCCGGGCTGCGGGCCGTGGCTGTGCCCGCCGGGGTGCAGGCTGATCGAGCCCTGGCCGATCCCGGAGCCCTTGCGGGCCTCGTAGTTCCCGCCGCAGTAGAACATGATCTCGTCGGAGTCCACGTTGGAGTGGTAGTAGGGCACCGGGACCGCCAGCGGGTGGTAGTCGACCTTGCGCGGGACGAAGTTGCAGATCACGAAGTTGCCGCCCTCGAACACCTGGTGCACCGGCGGCGGCTGGTGGATCCGCCCGGTGATCGGCTCGAAGTCGGCCACGTTGAAGGTGTAGGGGTACAGGCAGCCGTCCCAGCCCACCACGTCGAACGGGTGGGTGGGCACGACGTACCGGGTGCCCACGACCCCGCGCGACCCGCGGTGCTTGACCAGCACCTCGACGTCCGTGCCCTCGACGAGGAACGGCTCGCCCGGCCCGTGCAGGTCGCGCTCGCAGTACGGGGCGTGCTCCAGCAGCTGGCCGTAGCGCGACAGGTAGCGCTTGGGCGGGGCGATGTGCGAGTTGGCCTCGATCACGTAGGCGCGCAGCGGCTCGGCTCCGGTGGGGATCCACCGGTGCGTGGTCGAGCGCGGCAGCAGCACGTAGTCGCCCTGCACCGCGTTCAGCACGCCGAACACCGTCTCCACGGTGGCCGCGCCGGACTCGACGTAGACGCACTCGTCACCCAGCGCGTTGCGGTACAGCGGCGACGCCTCACCGGCGGCGACGTAGGAGATCCGCACGTCGGCGTTGCCCAGCACCAGCCGGCGCCCGGTGACGACGTCGGCGCGCTTCCACTCCTCGCCGGGGAACAGCGCGTGCAGCTTGAGGTGGCGCGGCAGCAGCGGCCGGTTCTCGGTGAGGGTCTGGTCGGGCAGCTCCCACGGGGTGGCGTCGACGATCGCCGACGGGATGCCCCGGTGGTAGAGCAGCGAGGAATCCGCGGAGAAGCCCTCCTCGCCCATCAGCTCCTCGGCGAACAGACCCCCCTCCGGGGTGCGGTGCTGGGTGTGGCGCTTGGGCGGGACCGTGCCCACGCTGCGGTAGTACGCCATGGTTCGCCTCCTCGGGACACCGACGCGGTCGCCTGCCTTCCTACCCGCCCCGGGCCCCGCTGTCCGCCTCAGAAGTTGCCGCGCCGGGCCTGCTCGCGCTCGATCGCCTCGAACAGCGCCTTGAAGTTGCCGATCCCGAAGCCCAGCGAGCCGTGCCGCTCGATGAACTCGAAGAACACCGTCGGCCGGTCGCCGACCGGCTTGGTGAAGATCTGCAGCAGGTAGCCGTCCTCGTCCCGGTCGACCAGGATGCCGCGGGCCTGCAGCTCCTCGATCGGCACCCGGACCTCGCCGATCCGGGCCCGCAGCGCCGGGTCGGAGTAGTAGGAGTCCGGGGTGGCCAGGAACTCGACGCCGTTGGCCCGCAGGGTGTCGACGGTGGTCAGGATGTCGTTGGTGGCCAGCGCCAGGTGCTGGGCGCCGGGGCCGCCGTAGAACTCCAGGTACTCGTCGATCTGCGAGCGCTTCTTGCCCAGCGCCGGCTCGTTGAGCGGGAACTTCACCCGGTGGTTGCCGCTGGCCACCACCTTGCTCATCAGCGCGGAGTACTCGGTGGCGATGTCCTCGCCGACGAACTCGGCCATGTTCGTGAAGCCCATGATCCGGTTGTAGAACCCGACCCACTCGTCCATCCGCCCGAGCTCGACGTTGCCGACCACGTGGTCGAGGGCCTGGAACAGCCGCTTCGGCGCGCCGGCCGGCTTGACGTAGCCGGAGCTGCGGGCGACGTAGCCGGGCAGGTAGGGGCCGGCGTAGCCGGACCGGTCGACCAGGGTGTGCCGGGTCTCGCCGTAGGCGGCGATGGCCGCAGTCCGGACGGTACCGTGTTCGTCGGTGACGTCGTGCGGCTCGTCCAGGATCGTCGCGCCCTGCGCGCGGGCGTGCGCGATGCACCGGTCGACGTCGGGCACCTCCAGCGCGATGTCGACGACCCCGTCGCCGTGCCGGCGGTGGTGGTCCAGCAGCGGGCTGGCCGGGTCGACCCCGCCCTTGAGCACGAACCGGACCGCGCCCGAGCGCAGCACGTAGGCGTGGTGGTCGCGGTTGCCGGTCTCCGGGCCGGAGTAGGCGACCAGCTCCATGCCGAACACCACCTGGTAGAACAGCGCGGCCTGGGTGGCGTTGCCGACCGCCCAGACGACGGCGTCCCACCCCGTCACCGGGAACGGGTCGGCCTGGGCGTCGTACTCGACCAGCCCGACCAGCTGGCGCAGCTGGTCCAGGTCGAGGTCGGCCAGGCGCTCCTGGCTGGTCAGGGTCTGGTCGATGCTCATGGTGCGGCCTCCTCGACGGCGTCGGTCCCTACCGGCGATGACACCTCGCGCCGCGCAACTGCGCAACCGACCCGGCTGGAGCTGGCCGGGATGTCCACCTTGCCCCTCGCCGATGGCGCTGAGCTGTACATTCTGCCCATGTCCGAACCGGCGAGCCTGGACGCGCTGGACGTCGACCTGCTGCGCGCGCTGCGCGACTCCCCGCGGGCCGGCGTGCTGGAGCTGTCCCGCACGCTCGGGGTGGCCCGCGGCACCGTGCAGGCGCGGCTGGACCGGCTGGAGCGCACCGGCGTGATCACCGGCTACGGACCGGAGGTCGACGTGGCCGCCGCCGGCTACGGCGTGCAGGCGTTCGTCACCCTGGAGATCGCCCAGGGCGCGCTGGACGACGTGACCGCGGAGCTGACCGCGCTGCCCGAGGTGCTGGAGGCGTACGCCACCACCGGCTCGTCGGACGTGCTGTGCCGGCTGGCCGCGTCCTCGCACGAGGACCTGCAGCAGACCCTGCTCACCCTGAACCGCTCGTCGATCGTCAGCCGCTCCACCAGCGTCGTGGTGCTCTCGGTGGTGGTGGCGCCGCGGACGCTGCCGCTGCTGGAGAGCCGGCCCCGGCAGGCCCCCCGCCGCGCCCCCGCCTACCGCGACCCGGCCTGACCGGGGCTTCACCCCAACAGCTCACCGGCTTCCGGGGTGGTGCGCCAGTGCTCCAGCATCGGCCGCATCCCCTCGGCGAGCAGCGGCAGCTCGGGCACCATCGCGAAGCAGGCGGCGAGCTGCACCATCCGGGACGCCTCGACGACCGCCAGCAGGTCGCGGTCCACCGCCCGCCCGGCGGCCGCCTCGTAGGCCGCCACCGCCTCCGGCCCGCAGTACGCCAGGTCCCACTCCACGGGGCCGAGGCTGATGTGCTCGAAGTCGGCGTCCAGCGGGCCGTCGGGGGTGTGCAGCACGTTGTAGACCGGGGAGTCGCCGTGGACGGGCTGGACGACCGCGTCCGGGAACCGGGCGGCGAGGCCCGCGGGCGAGGTCAGGACGGGGGCGAGCACGTCCCACTCGCGCCGGGCCCGGGCCAGGTCGGCCGGGTCGAGCAGGTCGGGCCGGTCGCGGAGCTGGTCGAGCATGGCCGGGATCGTCGCGTCCAGCGGCACCAGGAACGCCAGCTCGACCGGGCAGGGCGCGAGGGCGGCGTGCAGCGCGGCGATGCGCCGACCGGTCTGCTCCGGCGTCATCTCGGGCGCGGCGAGCACGTCGACGAGCGTCCAGCAGGTCATCGAGAACCCGTCGTGCTCGACGGGCTGGGCCGGGACCTGCGGGGCCGGCGCGACCACCGGGTGCCCGGTCCCGGCCAGCCAGGACGTGACCGCGACCTCGCGGGCCTGCTGCGCGCGCTGGGCCCGCCGGCCGAGCGCCCGCGGCAGCACCGTCGGCACCCGCACGACGACCGGCGACGGCACCAGCTCGACGATCACCGAGAACACGTCGTAGCGGACCCGCGGATCGGTGACCTCCAGCCCCGCCGCCCGGCCCACCGCCGCGGCCGCGTCCACGGCGCGCGCGGTCCTTGCCGCCAACTCCTCCGGGGACATCACCGACCCATCCTTTCCCAGACCCTCACCCGCCCCGCTCCCCCACCCCGGACGCCGGGAACGGGGTGGGTCGGGGCGGGGTGGGCAGGTCAGTAGGTGGCGCGGCCGCCGCTCATGTCGTAGACCGCCCCCGTGGAGAAGCTGACCCGGTCCGAGGCCAGCCAGGAGATCAGCTCGGCGACCTCCTCGGCCCGGCCCAGCCGCTGCATCGGGATCAGGCTGCGCAGGTGAGCCAGCACGGCCGGGTCGGTCCGGGCGTTCATCGGGGTCTCGATCACCGCCGGGGCGATCACGTTGACCAGCACCCCGCTGGTGGCCAGCTCCTTGCCCAGCGACTTGGTCAGCCCGATCACCGCCGCCTTGGACGCGGAGTAGGCCGACAGGTTGGGGTTGCCGTCCTTGCCGGCCATGCTGGCCAGGTTCACGATCCGGCCCCAGCCGGCCGCGCGCATCCCCGGGACGAAGGCGTGGCAGGTGTGGAAGGTGCCGTCGACGTTGATCGCGAACGTGTTCGCCCACTCCGCCGCCGGGGTCTCCCACAGCGGGGCGTTCGGGCCGACCACCCCGGCCGAGTTGACCAGCACGTCGACCGGGCCGACCCGCTCGGCGGCGGCGTGCACGGCGTCGCCGTCGCGGACGTCGACGACCAGGTCGGCGCCCTCGGCGACGTCCAGGGTGATCACCTTGAGGCCGTCGGCGGCGAGCCGGGCGGCGGCGGCCGCGCCGAGCCCGCTCAGCCCGCCGGTGACCAGGGCGGTGCGTGTCATGGGTCCTCCGTCGGTGCTGGTCAGTGCGATTCGCGGGCGACCCGGTGGCCGCTGGAGCCGACCAGGAAGTCCAGGTCGGCGCCGGTGTTGGCCTGCCCGACGGTGTCGACGTAGAGCCGTTCCCAGCCGCGGGTGGGCGCGGCGAACCCGGCGACGGTCTCCGCGGACGGCTGCCGCGCGGCCAGCTCGTCGGCCGGCACCTCGACGTCCAGGGTCCGGTTCTCGACGTCCAGGACGATCACGTCGCCGGTCCGGACCAGGCCCAGCGGGCCGCCCGCCGCGGCCTCCGGCGCGACGTGCAGCACCACCGTGCCGTAGGCGGTCCCGCTCATCCGGCCGTCGCAGATCCGCACCATGTCCCGGACGCCCTGGGCCAGCAGCTTGGGCGGCAGCGGCAGGTTGGCCACCTCCGGCATGCCGGGGTAGCCGCGCGGGCCGCAGCCGCGCAGCACCAGCACGGTGTCGGCGTCGACGTCCAGGTCGGGGTCGTCGAGGCGGGTGTGCAGGTCCTCGATCGAGTCGAACACCAGGGCCCGGCCGCGGTGGCGCAGCAGGTGCGGGGACGCCGCGGCCGGTTTGATCACCGCCCCGCCGGGGGCGAGGTTGCCGTACAGCACGGCGATCCCGGCGTCGTCGAGCACGGGCTGCGCGCGGGTGCGGATCACCTCGGGGTCCCAGATCGGGGCGGCGTCCAGGTGGTCGACCAGCGGGCGGCCGGTGACCGTCAGCGCGGTCGGGTCGAGCAGGTCGCGCACCTCGCGCAGCACCGCGTGCAGCCCGCCGGCCCGGTAGAGGTCCTCCATCAGGAACCGGCCGGCCGGTTGCAGGTCGACCAGCAGCGGCACCCCGGATCCGGTCCGGTCGAAGTCGTCGAGGGTCAGCTCGATGCCCAGCCGCCCGGCGATGGCCAGCAGGTGCACGACCGCGTTGGTCGACCCGCCGAGCGCGGCCAGCGCGACGATCGCGTTCAGGAACGAGCCCCGGCTGAGCAGGCTGCTCGGCGTGCGGTCCTCGGCGACCATCTCCACGGCCAGCCGCCCGGTCGCGTGCGCGGCCTCCAGCAGCCGGCTGTCCGCGGCCGGGGTGCCGGCCACCCCCGGCATCGTCGTCCCCAGCGCCTCGGCGAGCAGGCCCATCGTGGACGCGGTGCCCATGGTGTTGCAGTGGCCCTTGCTGCGGATCATCGACGACTCCGAGCGCAGGAAGTCGGCCTCGCTCAGGGTGCCCGCGCGGACCTCCTCCGACAGCCGCCACACGTCGGTGCCGCAGCCCAGCGGCACCCCGCGGAACGTGCCGGTCAGCATCGGACCGCCGGGCACGACGACGGCGGGCAGGTCGACCGAGGCCGCGGCCATCAGCAGCATCGGGATGGTCTTGTCGCAGCCGCCGAGCAGCACCACCCCGTCGATCGGGTTGGCCCGCAGCATCTCCTCGGTGGACATCGCGGCCATGTTGCGCCACAGCATCGCCGTGGGGCGGACGTTGGTCTCCCCCAGCGACACCACCGGCAGGTTCAGCGGGATCCCGCCGGCCTCGTAGACGCCCTGCTCCACGCTGCGCCCGACCTCGTTCAGGTGCGCGTTGCACGGCGTCAGGTCCGACGCGGTGTTGGCGATCGCGATGTGCGGGCGGCCGTCGAAGGCGTGCCCGGGTATCCCCCGGCGCATCCACGCCCGGTGGATGTAGCCGTTGCGGTCCTGTCCGCCGTACCACTGGGCGCTGCGGTTCGTCATCGAGCCGGGACTCCGTCCGGTAGACCTGTGCCGGTGAGGGCACTGGTCATCATCGGTCCGGGACGCGCCGAGGTCCAGGACGTCGATCCGCCGACGCCCGGACCGGGCCAGGTGGTCGTCGCGGTCGACCGGGTCGGGCTGTGCGGCACCGACGTCGAGTTCTTCACCGGTGAGATGAGCTACCTGCACTCCGGCCAGGCCGCCTACCCGATCCGGATCGGCCACGAGTGGTGCGGGACGGTCGACGCGGTGGGCGACGGCGTCGACCCGGTCTGGCTGGGCCGCCGGGTCACCGGCGACACCATGCTCGGCTGCGGGCACTGCCGGCGCTGTGCCGGGGGGCGTCAGCACGTCTGCGCGGACCGGTTCGAGATCGGCGTGCGCGGCGGGTTCCCCGGCGCCCTGGCCGAACGGCTGGCCGTCCCGGTCACCGCGCTGCACCGGCTGCCCGACACCGTGGACGCCGCCCTCGGTGCGCTGGTCGAGCCCGGCGGCAACGCCCTGCGCGCGGTGCGCGGCGCCGACCTGACCCCCGGCGACCGCCTGCTGGTGCTCGGCCCGGGCACGATCGGGCTGCTGGTCGCGCTGTTCGGGCGGGCGCAGGGCGCCGAGGTGCACCTGCTCGGCCGCGACCCGGCCGACCTGACCTTCGCCCGGACCCTGGGCTTCGAGGCCGCGTGGACCGCGAACACCCTTCCCGCCCTGCCGTTCGACGCCGTCGTCGACGCCACCAACTCCCCCACCTTGCCGGCCATGGCCCTGGACCTGGTCGAGCCGGGCAAGCGCGTCGTCTACATCGGACTCGCCGGGAGCCCCAGCACGATCGACACCCGCACCCTGGCGCTCAAGGACGTCACCGCCGTCGGCGTGCTCAGCGCCTCCCCCGGCCTGGCCGGCACGATCGAGGCCTACGCGAGCGGCGCCGTGGACGCCCGCCCGCTGATCGCGGCGACCGTCGGCCTCGACGACGTCCCCGCCGTCCTGGCCGGCACCCGCCCGCCCGGCGCCGGCCCCAAGATCCACGTCAACCCCCACCCCTGACGCTCCTGCCCTCCCCGACCGTGGGCCCGGGGCGTTCGCGC
>JASLAP010000366.1 GCA_030147065.1 Pseudonocardia sp.
CGGCCCGCCGCCGTGCACGGCGAGGCTGGCGAGCAGCGTGGTCGCCGAGGTCAGGGTGGCGCGGGGGCCGATGCCCGGGTCCCACGCCGCGGCGGCCCGGGTGAGGGCGGCGTGCACGCCCGGTGCCGGCTGCTCGGGAGGTGGGTCGAGACGGGGTGCGCGGCGGAGGATGTCGGCCTCCAGTGTGGCCAGCCGCGGACCGGGGTCGCTGCCGAGTTGCTCGACGAGCTCGCGGCGGGCCCGGCGCAGGACGGCGAGTGCGTCCCCGGTGCGGTCGCTGCGGTAGAGGGCGAGCGCGAGCAGTCGCCATCCCTCCTCGCGCCAGGGGTGGTCGGTGACGTGGGCGTCGAGGTCGGGGACGGCGTCGGCGGGTCGGCCGCCGGCGAGCAGCGCCTCGCCGAGCCGTTCCACGGCGGACAGCCTGAGCTGGCCGAGGCGGGCGCGCTCGGCGCGCGCCCAGGACGCGTCCGGGAAGTCGGCGTAGGCCGGGCCCCGCCACAAGACCAGTGCCGCACGCAGCGTTGCGACCGCACTCTCGGCGTCACCCGTACCGGCCGAGCCCGCGACCGCCGACTCGAACCGGGCGCTGTCGAGAAGCCCCGGCGTCGCACGGAACGCGTAACCAGGACCTTCGGTGACGATCAGTCTGGGCGGGGTTCCGGGTGGGCGGGCGGGCTCGAGGTCGGCGCGCAACGCCGAGACGAAGGTGCGGACGGATCCGGTGGGTTTGCGCGGCAGCGGCGCGTCCTCCCAGAGGTCGTCCACCAGCTGGGTGACCGGCACGACGCGACCCCCGGCCACGATCAACCGGGCCAGCACGGCGGTGTGCCGAGGTCCTCGCAGGTCGATCTGCGCCCCCGCCCCGTCCCGCGCGGTGACCGGTCCGAGCACGGTGATCCCGGCGACGGCCGCCGTGCGTCGCGTCATCCGTACTGACCGGATACTGATCGGGCGGGGCGAGGCTGGAACCTGTCCGAACGAGAGGAACAGTCATGCCCCCGGAGATCCCCGGCTTCCGTACCGAGCGCGTTCCCGCCGCTGACGGGACGGTCCTGAGCGTGGCGACGGCGGGTTCCGGCCCGGCGGTCGTGCTGCTGCACGGCTTCCCCCAGACCCACCTGATGTGGCGGCACGTGGCCGCCGCCCTCGCCGTCGACCACCAGGTCCTCTGCCCGGACCTGCGCGGGTACGGAGCCAGCGACAAGCCGGAGGCCACGACCCCCGAGGTCTACGCGAAGCGCACGATGGCTGCCGACGTCGTGGCCGCCGCCGCGCACCTGGGCGCCGAGCGGTTCGCCCTGGTCGGGCACGACCGCGGCGCCCTGGTCGCGGTGCGGGCCGGTCTCGACCACCCGGAGACGATCACTCACCTCGGCGTCCTCGACGTCCTGCCGACCCTCGACATGTGGGACATCCTGCACGGTGCCGACGCGGCGGTCGCCTTCCACCTCTACCTGATGGCGCAGCCGCCCGGCCTCCCGGAGGACATGATCTCCCGCAGCGCCGACGCCTTCTTCGCGCACTTCCTCGACGCCTGGGGCACCGACCCGGCGGCGATCCCGCCCGACGTCCGGGCGGAGTACCTGCGCGCCTCCCGGGAGGCCGTTCCGTCGATCGTGGCGGACTACCGCGCCTCGGCCGGGATCGACATCGAGCACGACCGGGTGGACCGCGCCACCGGGCGGCGGCTGTCCATGCCGGCCACGGTCGTGCAGCAGGACTGGGGGGCCGCGCTGGGGTACGACGCCGTGGCCCTGTGGCGGCAGTGGGCCGACGACCTGGACCACCGCACCCGGGCCTGGGGGCACTTCATGGCCGAGCAGGCGCCGGACGAGGTCACCGCGATGATCCGGGAACTGCTGGCCCGCGCGCCGCGCACGGAGGTGGCCGCCTCGGCGTGAGGCGGCAGGCTGCCACCGAGGCCGAGGCGCGGGCGCCGTGGACGGGTCGCTGCGGCGGCTAGGAACCGACCACATCGATCTGTACTACCAGCACCGGGTCGACCCCGGCACGCCCATCGAGGAGACGGTGGGAGCGCTGAGCGAGCTGGTGGCCGCGGGCAAGGTGCGCCACATCGGGCTGTCGGAGGCCGGCGCGGGGACGATCCGCGGGCGCACGCGGTTCACCCGGTGGCCGCCGTGGCCGGCGAAGTGCGGGCCACCTCCGCACAGGTCGCTCTGGCTTGGCTGCTCGCGCAGGGCGAGGGCATCGCACCCATCCCGGGTACCACGCGCGCCGACCGGATCGAGGAGAACGCCGCCGCTGACGAGGTCCGACTCACCGCCGACCAGATCGCCCGGCTGAACGGGCTGTCCCCGGCGTCCGGTGATCGCCACATCGAGTCCGACATGGCGACCGTCGACCGGTGAGGACGTGCTGGGGCGGCAGATCCCGTTCCACGCGATCAGCGGCCCGGCACAACAGTCGCCTCGTCGCGCGGGTGGCGGAGGCTGTGGCGACCGGCGTCCGGCAGTAGGAGCTGTCTGACGAGGGTGCGGCCATTCCGGGTCGTCGTTCGTCCCAGGGCGATGGTGGCCACCCGCCCGCGCAGGGGCCGATCAGGTGCGTCAGCGGGTGCGTTCGTAGTGGCGGCGAGCCTTCGCGCGGTTGCCGCAGACGGCCATCGAGCACCAGCGGGCGCGGTTGGCCCGGCTGCGGTCGAGCAGGAACAGCCGGCACTCCTCATTGGCGCAGGGGCGCAGGCGGCCGGGCAGCTGCTCCTCGGTGGCAGCCCAGGCGAGGACCACCTCGACGGCCAAGCGGGCGTGTGGGGGAGTCTCGATCGTCCACCGAAGACCGGTCGAGGTGATCTCCGGGACCTGGCGGACACCGTCGAGCAGCGGGTTCAACGTGGAGGGCGGGCGTGCTCCGCACACGACGTCGCGCAGGGCGTCCCGGGCCAGGCGCAGCAACGCCAGTTCCCCCGGGCTGCCCTCGCCGCCGTGCTCCCGCGCCCAGCGCCGGCCCGCGGCCGGGTCGTCGAGCGCGTCGTGCTCCTCGCCGTTGACCAGTGGCCTGCTGTTGAGCAGGTCCAGCAGCGTGTCCACCGGCCCCACCTCCTCTAACCAGTCCGAGTTCGTTGACAGGTTAGTCCATGCCGTGCTTACATCGCCGGTACCTAACCACATCAACTCCCTCAGAGAGGTTAGATATGAGCCCGGTGCACCATCGGACCGCCACCGTCGACGGCCACGAGATCTTCTACCGCGAAGCCGGCCCCGCCGACGCGCCCGCGATCGTCCTGCTGCACGGCTACCCGACCAGCTCGTTCATGTTCCGCGAGCTCATCCCGCTGCTGGCCGGGGACTACCACGTCATCGCGCCGGACCACCTCGGCTTCGGCCACTCCGCCGCCCCTCCCGTCGGGGAGTTCACCTACACCTTCGACGCCCTCGCCCGACTGACCTCCGGGCTGCTCGACCAGCTCGGCCTGACCCGGTACGCGCTCTACGTGCAGGACTACGGTGCCCCCATCGGCTGGCGCCTCGCGCTCGAGCACCCCGAACGGATCTCCGCCGTCGTCACCCAGAACGGCAACGGCTACGAGGACGGTTTCGTCGAGTCGTTCTGGACCGATGTCTGGGCGTACGGGGCGAACCCCGGTCCCGGCACCGAACCCGCTGCCCGCGCCGCACTGGACGTCGAAGCCATCCGCTGGCAGTACCTGCACGGCGTACCCGATCCGACCGTGGTCAGCCCGGACACCTGGCAGCACGACGTTTCCCTCGTCTCCCGCGAGGGCAACGACGAGGTCCAGTTGGCGCTGTTCCGCGACTACGCGAACAACCGCCCGCTCTACCCGTTGCTGCACGAGTTCCTGCGCACCAGCGGGGTCCCGGTGCTCGCGGTCTGGGGCCGCAACGACGAGATCTTCGGCCCGGCCGGCGCGCGGGCCTTCGCCCGCGACGCCCGGGACGCGGAGGTGCACCTGATCGACGGCGGGCACTTCCTGCTGGAGAGCCATCTGGACGTCGTCGCGGGCTACCTGCGCGGCTTCCTCGGGCGCACGCTCGGCCCGTCTCGCGGATCGAGCCGGTCGACATCAGCAACGCCGTCGGGCAGCCGGCCTCCGACCCGGTCCGCGGAGGAAGATGCCCGAGGCGGGCTTGGGTGAGAAGTACGTGCTCTTGGCCGGGACCACCTCGCCGGCATCGGCGATCGCGGTGATGGTCTCGAGTTCGGGTGCGGGCAGCACGAACACTGCCCCGCCGTCCGCGTTGCACGCAGCGAGGAGGACCTCGGTGGAGGCCCGGGTCAACTCCACCTCCGTACCCGCCGGGAGGTGGTCGAGCACACGGGCGTGCAGCAGGGACACGTCCAGGCCCCGTGCTCCGGGTGGTCGCCGGCCGGAGTAGCTCGCGGTGTACCAGCGGTGGTCGAGGTAGACCGCGATGCCCGATGCCGACGCCTCCCGCATGTCGGTGGCCGGGTGGACGTCGAAGCTCGCCCCGAGCAGGTCGAGAACCAGTGCCGGGTCGACCGGGCCGGTGACCCGCCGGTCGAACGAGCTCAGCTGCAGCCCGTCGAGCGGGTAGGCCACGCACAGGACGCCGCGGCTGGAGTCGCGCCCGCCGCGCTCCCACACCTCGAGGCCGGCTGCCACCCGGTGGTGCCCGTCGGCGACGTAGTGGGTGACGGCGTCCAGTTCCCGGCGCAACCGGTCGTTCTGCGGGCCCTGCGGGATCTTCCACACCGTGTGGCGCGTGGCGCCGGGCCCGTCGATGTCGCGGATCGGGGGCCGCGCGGGCGTGTTTGCCAGCGTCGCGCGCACCACGGGTCCGGCCCGGTGCAGGGTGCTCACCAGCTCCACCCGCTGTGGCACCGTGGTGAGGTAGCGCGCCAGCGCGTCGACCCGGTCGGCCTGCACCGCTTCGTGACCCCGCACGCGGCCGTCGAGGAACGCCTCGGGTGTGATGTCGCAGACGATCCCGACGTGCTCTGCGTGCGGCGTGCGCTGCCGGTAGACGTAGAGCGCCGGGGTCATCGGCTCGTAGGCGTCCGGGTGCACCGGGCGGGGTGCTGCCCGTGCGGCGACCGCGACTTCCGACATGGCGGCGACCTCGACGGCGGCGGCTTCGGCGCGGACCAGCCAAGCGTCGAACGGGCGTACGGTGTCCGCGCCGCCGGCGGACGCCGCTTCGGCGCTGCCGCTCAACGGCCCTGATAGCTCGCCTTGCCGGGGCCGTCGGCGAGGAAGGACGTGACGGCGCCGCGCAGGTCCTCGGTGGCGAACAGCGCCCCGGAGATCTGCGGCACCACGGCGTCGGCGGCCCGGACGCCGTCGCGCACCGCGGT
>JASLAP010000459.1 GCA_030147065.1 Pseudonocardia sp.
AACGACCTCGGCCAGTACGCGATGGCCGCGGACCGCGCCTGCGGGGCGCTCGGGCACCTGCTCGACCCCTGGCAGCCCGCGCTGCTCGACCTGGTCGCGATGGTGGGCCGGGCCGGCGCGGCCGCGGGCAAGCCGGTCGGGGTGTGCGGCGAGGCCGCGGCCGACCCGCTGCTGGCCGCGGTGCTGGTCGGGCTGGGGGCGACCAGCCTGTCGATGACCCCGGCGGCGCTGGCCGGCGTGCGGGCCGGGCTGGCCGGGACGACCATGGAGACCTGCCGGGAGATGGCCGCGGCGGCCCGCGCGGCGCGCGGGGCCGAGGCCGCCAGGGTGGCTGCGGCGCACCGCCGGGAGGGGAGCCGATGAGGACCGACGCCCACCTGGTGCGCGGGACGCTGGTCAGCCGGGGCCGGGTGGTCCCCGACGGCCTGGTCGCGGTGCGCGGCGACCGGATCGCCTTCGCCGGGCCGGTCGCCGACTGGTCCGGCCCGCCGCCGCCCCCGCCGTCCGGGCACGTGCTGCCCGGCCTGGTCGACGTGCACTGCCACGGCGGCGCCGGCCACGGCTTCCCGGACTCCGACCCGGCCGGGCTCGCCGCGGCCGTCGACCACCACCTCCGGCACGGCACCACCACGCTGCTCGGCAGCCTGGTCTCGGCCCCCGGCGAGGTGCTCGCCGAGCGGGTCGCGGTGCTGGCCCCGCTGGTCGGGACGGGGCGGCTGGCCGGGATCCACCTGGAGGGCCCGTTCCTGTCCGCGGTCCGCTGCGGCGCCCAGGACCCGCGGGCGATCGTCCCCGGCGACCCCGACCTGCTGCGCGAGCTGGTCGAGCTGGGTGGGGGCACCGTCCGGTCGATGACCCTGGCCCCGGAGACCCCCCGCTACGCCGAGCTGGTCGCGGTGCTGGCCGAGCACGGCGTGCTGCCCAGCCTGGGGCACACCGACGCCGACGCCGCCACCACCCGGGCCGCGATCGACGCCCTGGACGGCGCGCCGGTCAGCGCGACCCACCTGTTCAACGCGATGCCGCCGATGCACCACCGCGCCCCCGGCCCGGTGGCCGCCTGCCTGGCCGCGGCGGCCCGCGGCGAGATGGTGCTGGAGCTCGTCGCCGACGGCGTGCACCTGGCCGACGAGACCGTGGCCGCGGTGTTCGACCTGGTCGGGCCGGACCGGATCGCGCTGGTCACCGACGCGACCGCGGCGGCAGGCCAGGCCGACGGCCGCTACCGGCTCGGGTCGCTGGTCACCGACGTCGTGCACGGGGTGGCGCGGCTGGCCGAGGGCCCGGAGGGCCGGCACGGCCGGGCCATCGCCGGCGGCACCGCGCGGCTGATCGACGTGGTCCGGCGCACCGTCCGGCACGCCGGGGTCGACCTGGCCGCCGCGGTGACCGCGGCCAGCGCCACCCCGGCCCGGCTGCTCGGCCGCGACGACGTGGGCGACCTGGTCCCCGGCCGGCGCGCCGACCTGCTGGTGACCGACGACGACCTCGCCGTGGTGGCGGTCATGCGCGCCGGCCGGTGGGTGCACCGCGAGCCCGGGCGGGAGGCGGTCTGAGGTGCGGGTGCTCATCCTGCCCACGGCCGCCGACAGCGGGCCGGTGGTGGCCGATGTGGTCCAGGCCGAGGTCCAGGCGGCGATCGGCGCCGGGTCCGGCCGCGCGGTGCTCGGGCTGGCCACCGGGTCGTCCCCGCTGCCGGCCTACCGCGAGCTCGTCCGGCGCCACCGCGCGGAGGGGCTGTCCTTCGCCGGGGTCGCGGCGTTCCTGCTCGACGAGTACGTCGGGCTGCCGCCGGGGCACCCGCAGTCCTACCGGGAGGTGATCCGCCGGGAGTTCACCGCGCACGTCGACATCGACCCGGCCGCGGTGCACGGCCCGGACGGCTCCCACCCCGACCCGGACCGCGCCGCCGCGGACTACGAGCGGGCGCTGCTCGCCGGCGGCCCGGTGGGCGTGCAGCTGCTGGGGATCGGGGCGAACGGGCACGTCGGGTTCAACGAGCCGGGCTCGGCGCTGGGCTCCACCACCCGGGTCACCACGCTGACCGAGCGCACCCGCCGGGACAACGCCCGGTTCTTCGGCTCGCCGGCCGCGGTGCCCCGCCGGGTGATCACCCAGGGGCTGGCGACCATCGCCCGGGCCGGGCACCTGGTGCTGGTGGCGGCCGGCCCGGGCAAGGCGGCCGCGGTCGCCGCGGCGCTGGAGGGACCGGTGTCCGCGGCCTGCCCGGCGTCGGTGCTGCAGCGCCACCCGCGGGTCACGGTGGTGCTCGACGAGGCCGCCGCGGCCGGGCTGGCGCACGCCGACCACCACCGCTACGCCACCACCACCGACTGACCGGACGGGGCCGTTCGGCCGCCTGGTCCTGACCGGGTGGGACGATGGCCGCAGCGGGGGACGACGGATCGGCAGCGGGAGGAAGCGGACGTGGGGCGCTCGGGGCACATCGTCGACGGGGTCGTGCCCAAGCACGAGCAGCTGCGCACGATCCTCACCGACCTGGCGAAGTCCCTGGCCCCCGGCGACATCCTGCCCAGCGAGCGCCAGCTGTGCGCCGACCACGGGGTCAGCCGGATCACCGTCCGGAAGGCGATCGAGGACCTGAAGGGCGAGGGTCTGCTGGTCCGGGTGCCCGGCAAGGGCACCTTCGTGGCCCACCGCGCCGCGCGCTCGCGGCTGCACCTGGCCTCGTTCACCGAGGAGATGCGGCGGATGGGCCTGGAGCCCTCCACCGTGGTGCTCACCGTGGAGCGGGCCGTCCCCCCGGCCCGCACCGCGTCGGCGCTGGCGCTGGGCGACTCCGCCGAGGCGTTCCACATCCGCCGGCTCCGGCTGGCCGACGGCCTGCCGATCTCCATCGACGACGGCTGGTACCCGGCCGGCCTGCTGCCCGGGCTGGACGGGCTGGACCTGCGGCAGTCGATCTACCGGGCGCTGGCCGAGCAGTACGGGTTCACCATCGACCGCGCCGAGCAGACCGTCGGCGCCGCCGAGGCGACCCGGGAGACCGCGGCGCTGCTCGGGCTCACCGCGCGCAAGCCGGTGCTGGTGGCCGACCGGGTCTCCTTCAGCGGCGGGCACGCCGTCGAGCACGCCCTGACCACCTACCGCGGCGACCGCTACGAACTGCAGATGTCGCTGGTCGCGCACGGCGACCGGGCCGAAGGCGGGCCCGGCGCGTGAGCTCGACCGGTGCGGGTGGCGCCGCCCGCGGGATCGCCTCGTTCCACCTGGTGCGCGAGCCGTGGTGGCGCGCGCCGGTGGCCACGGCCCGGCTGGGGACCGACCGGTTGCGCCTGCGCGGCGTCCCCGGCCTGCGGTTCGCGCGGCTGCTCGGCACGGGCCGGGGCAGCTCCACGGCGTTCGGTGCCGACCTGGCCCGCTCGGCGCTGTTCGCGGTGTGGGACTCGCCCGCGGCGCTCGACGCCTTCGAGGCCGGCCCGCTGGGGGAGCGGGCTGCCCGCACCGTCGCCCGCGGCGGCGAGGCCTACACCGTGCGGCTCGCCGTGCTGGCCGCCCGGGGCCGGTGGGGCGGCGCCGACCCCCTCGAGGACGTCGTGCGCGCCGAACCCGCCGGCCCGGTGGCGGTGCTCACCCGCGCCGTCGTGCGGCCGCGGGCGTGGCACCGCTTCCGCGGCGTCGGGCCCGCGGTGTCGGCAGAGGTGAACGCCGCACCCGGGCTGCTCGCGGTGGTCGGGATCGGGGAGGCGCCGATCGGGTTGCAGGCCACCTTCAGCCTGTGGGCGGACCTGCGCTCGGCCACCGGCTTCGCCTACCGGCGCGGCGCGGAGCACCGCGATGTCGTGCGCCGCACCCGCGAGGAGGGCTGGTACGGCGAGGAGCTGTTCGCCCGGTTCGCGCCGCTGGGCTCGCGCGGCACCTGGGACGGGCGCGACCCGCTGGCGCCGCGGGCCCCGGCCAGGCGGTGACCGGCCCGTGTCGGTGCTGGTGTCGATCGTGCTCCACGAGGTCTTCGCGGTGCTCGAGGCGGCGCCGCTGGCCCGGTGACCGCTCTGCGACCGGCTCAGCTGGACTCCCGGCGCACCAGCTCCACCGGCAGCAGCACCGGGTCGCCGGGCGGCGCGCCGCCGATCTGGCGGCGCAGCAGCTCGACCATGGTGGCGGCCTGCTCGGGCACCGGCTGGCGGACCGTGCTCAGCGCCGGCTCGGTCATCGAGGCCAGCTCGACGTCGTCGTAGCCGACCAGGGCGACGTCCTCGGGGACCCGGCGACCGGCCGCGCG
>JASLAP010000170.1 GCA_030147065.1 Pseudonocardia sp.
AGCACGTTGCGGTGGGCGCCACCGCGGAACGCGGAGAGGCCGCGCGCGACCGCCTCGGGACCGACCCCGGCGGCCAGCGCGAGGGCCGCGGCGGCCAGCGCGTTCACCGTGTTGTGCGGGCCGTGGACCTGCAGCGCCGAGGTCTCGACCAGCACCTCCCCGGCGGGGACGGCCGAGAAGGCGCGGTCGACGAGGGCGCCGGAGCGCACGCCCAGCTGGCCGCGGGCCGGCTCCTCGAGGGTGACGGTCACCGGGTGCGGGTGGGCGGAGACCAGCGCGGCGGCCACCGGGTCGCCCGCGTCGGCGACGGCGACGGGGGCCAGCCGCAGCAGAACGGCCTTCGCGTCGCGGTAGGCCTCCGGTGACCCGTGCCAGTCGACGTGGTCGTCGGCGACGTTGAGCACGCAGGCGGCCGCGGGCGCGATGGAGGAGGACCAGTGCAGCTGGAAGCTGGACAGCTCGACGGCGAGCGCGTCGTAGGCGGCTCCGCCGTCCTCGCCGCGGGCGGTGACCACCTCGACGAGCGGCCGGCCGACGTTGCCCGCGGCGACCGCCCGCAGCCCGCCGGCGAGCAGCACCGACTCCAGCATGGTGACCGTCGTCGTCTTGCCGTTGGTGCCGGTCACGGCGTACCAGGGGGCCGGCGGGCCGGCGCCGTCCGGACCGGTCCCGGTGCGCAGCCGCCAGGCGAGCTCCGGCTCCCCGACGACCTCGACGCCCGCACGGGCGGCGGCCACCAGCAGCGGGTGGTCCGGCCGCCAGCCCGGGGAGGTGACCACCAGGTCGGTGCCCGCGGGCGGGGTGTCCAGCGGGCCCAGCCAGGTCGCTCCGGCGTGGGCCAGCTCGGCCAGCACGGCCGGCTCGGCCGCGTCGGTGAGCAGCACCCGGGCGCCGCGCGCCAGCAGCACCCGGGCCGCCGCGGCGCCGGAGACGCCCAGGCCGGCGACGAGCACCGTCGCTCCCGCGAGCTGCACCGTCTACAGCCCGGCGAAGGAGAGCCAGTCGGCGTAGAACAGGCCGATCCCGAACGCCACCGCCATGCCGGTCACCAGCCAGAACCGGACGATGACCGTGCTCTCCGCCCAGCCGGCCAGCTCGAAGTGGTGGTGCAGCGGCGCCATCCGGAACACCCGCCGCCGGGTGGCCCGGAAGAACCCGACCTGGATGACCACGGACAGGGTCACCGCGACGAACAACCCGCCCAGCACCACCAGCAGCAGCTCGGTGCGGGTGACGATGGCCAGGCCCGCCATCAGGCCCCCGAGCGCCAGCGACCCGGTGTCGCCCATGAAGATCCGCGCGGGCGCGGTGTTCCACCACAGGAAGCCCAGGCAGGCGCCCATCGCCGCGGCCGCGACCAGGGTGACGTCCAGTGGGTCCCGCACCGTGTAGCAGCCGTCGACCAGGGCGGTGCTGCAGTCGTGCCCGAACTGCCAGAACGAGATGATCACGTAGGAGGCGAACACCATCGCCGAGCAGCCGGCGGCCAGCCCGTCCAGCCCGTCGGTGAGGTTCACCGCGTTGGAGAAGCCGGCGATGAACAGGTAGGCGAGCACCGCGAACAGCACCGGCGGCAGGGTCAGCGGCGCGATGTCGCGCACGAAGGACACCGCGGGCGAGGCGACCGCCACCCCCTGCTGGTCCTGCTGCCACAGCGCCAGCAGCGCGAAGGCCAGCCCGATGACCAGCTGGCCGACCAGCTTGGCGGTCTTGTTCAGCCCCAGGCTGCGCCGGTACCGGATCTTCAGGTAGTCGTCGAGGAACCCGACGGTGCCCAGGCCGATGAGCAGGAAGAGCAGCAGCAGCCCGGTGGCGGTGACCCCGCGCCCCGGCTGGTTGATCAGGAACAGGTGGGCGATCAGGTAGCCCCCGACGGTGGCCAGCACCATGACGGTGCCGCCCATGGTCGGCGTGCCCTTCTTCGACAGGTGGCTCTCCGGGCCGTCGTCCCGGATCTCCTGCCCGAAGCCCCGGCGGCGGAAGGCCCGGACCGCCAGCGGGGTGCACAGGATGGAGATGACCAGGCCGAAGGCGGCCGCGATCAGGACCGACTTCACGCGGTTCCCTTCCCGGTGCCGCGGGGGGCGGCTGGGCGGTCGGTCCCGGTGCGGCCCGGGGCGTCGAGGACCCCGTCGTCGGTGAGCAGGTCGGCGGCGAGCACCTCGAGAGCGTAGGAGCGGGAGGCCTTGACCAGGACGACGTCCCCGGGGCCGAGCTCGCCGGTGAGCAGCCGGCGGGCGGCGTCCCGGTCGGGCACGTGCACCGGCTCCGCCGTCCCCGCGCCGCTCCCCGACCACTCGGCCAGGGCGCCGGTGTGCACCCCGACGGCGTCCGGGCCGACCGACACGACGAGGTCCACCCCGGCCCGGACGGCGTCGCGGCCCAGGAGGGTGTGCGCGGCGTCGGCGTCGGGTCCCAGCTCGCCCATGGCGCCGAGGACGGCGATCCGCCGCCGGCCGGCCAGCCCGGTGAGCGCGGACAGCGCGGCCCGCATCGACTCCGGGTTGGCGTTGTAGGCGTCGTTGACCACGGTCACCCCGTCGGGACGGCGGCCGACCTCCATCCGCCAGCGGCTGCGCGGCTCCGCGGCGGACAGCGCCGCGGCGACCCCGGCCGGGGTCAGCCCGGCAGCGAGTGCGGCTGCCGCCGCGGACAGGGCGTTGGCGACCTGGTGCGCGCCGACGACCCGCAGCGCGACGGGGTGCTCCTCCCCTGCGGCGACCAGGGTGAAGCGGGCCCGGGCCTCCTCGTCGAGCTCGACCGAGGCGGCACGCACGTCGGCGTCGGGAGCGTCCACGCCGGTGGTGAGCACCCGCGCGCGGGACCGGCCGGCCATCCCGAGGACCCGGGGGTCGTCGGCGTTGAGCACCGCGGTGCCCTCGGCCGGGACTGCCTCGACCAGCTCGCCCTTGCTGGTGGCGATGACGTCGGCGCTGCCGAACTCGCCGAGATGGGCCGAGCCGACGTTGAGCACGACGCCGATGGCCGGGCGGGCGATCGCGCAGAGCCGGGCGATGTGCCCGGGGCCGCGCGAGCCCATCTCCAGCACCAGGAACCGGGTCGTGGCGTCGGCGGTCAGCACGGTGAGCGGCAGCCCGATGTCGTTGTTGAACGACCCCTTCGGGCTGACCGTGGGCGCCGCGGCGGCGAGCACCTGGCCGAGCAGGTCCTTGGTCGAGGTCTTCCCCGACGATCCGGTGATCCCCACGGTGACCAGCCCGTGTCCTCCCGCCTGACTCCGCGCCCCGGTCCGCTCCTCACTCGTTCCTCGCTGCGATGCTCCCGTGGCCGTC
>JASLAP010000171.1 GCA_030147065.1 Pseudonocardia sp.
GCACACTCGCCCTCTTCACGGCTGCGAAGCGGGCGAGTGTGCAGATCTCGCCCGGGGTCAGCCGGGGAGCCGCAGGAACGCGCCGGTGCGGGCCGTGCCGTCGTAGCCGCCGCGCGGCGGGCCGAGGCGGAACAGCGCCCCGACCGTCGGGGCGACGTCGACGGTGCGCGCGGGCGCACGCAGCACCGCGCCGCGGCGGACGGCGGGGTGCCCGCCGGACACCAGGAACGGGATCGGCTCGGTCACGGGGTGCCCGTGGTTGCCCGGGATGGGGTTGGACACCGGCGTCGGGTCGGTGAACCGCCAGCCCGGTCGGCAGTACGCCACCAGGTCCCCCGCCTCCCTTCCCAGGCGCAGCTCCCCGGGCGGCCGGACGGAGAGCACTCCGGGGTGCGCGGCCACCAGCCGGCTCACCTCCGCCAGGCCCGCCCGCCGCTGTGCCCCAGGTCCGATCCAGTACAGCAGGTCGGCGCCGCCGTTCTGCGCGATCGCGAGCGAGGACCGCAGGTCCGGCCGGGTCTGCAGGATCGCGTCGACGGAGACGATCCGGTGCGGCAGCGACCAGTCCATGGAGTGGTCGGCGAGCACGAGCAGCACGCTGCTCGTCCACCTGCCGGTGTCCTGCAGGTGGGCGACGAACCGGCCGATCTGCAGATCGGTGTTCGCCAGGGCCAGCCGCCGTGCCACCTGCAGCGTCGTCCCGGTCAGGTCGCTGTGGCCGACCCGGTCCGTGTCGCCGAAGTTGACGAGGACGAGGTCGGGGTCGACGGCGTCGACCATCGCGACCAGCGCGTCGCCCGTGGCGACGTCGGGCGCGTGCCCCGAGCCGGGGATCACCGGGAACGGCTCCCAGCGGTGGGTGGCCCGGGTGCCGAAGATCCCGAACAGGTACTCCTTCGACAGCACCGTGCCCGTCGTCCGCCCGGTCGCGTTCAGCCGCTCGAGCAGCGTCGGGAACCGCAGGTCGGTCGGTCGGTCGAGATCCCGCACGGCGGCCTCGGCCCGGTCGTAGACCGAGTTGGCCGGTACTCCGGACCGGTCGGGCCGCACGCCGGTCATCATCATCACGTGGTTCGGGATGGTCTCCATCACCGGCAGGGATCGGGCCGCCGGGAACCACGTGCCCTGGGCCCGCAGCCGCGCGAGGTTGGGCATCAGCGCGGGGGTCACCTCGTCGGGGCGGGTGCCGTCGACGACGAGCACGTACACCCGCAGCCGGGAGGTCGCCCGGGCGGGAGGTGCTCCCAGCGCCGAGGACAGGACGACGGCCAGCCCCCCGGCCGTGGTCGCCTGCAGGAACTGCCGACGGTCGAGGCGTCGGTCCAGCAGCCGGCCGGTCACGACAGCCGCACCGGGGCCGGCTGGACCGTGGCGGTACCGGCCGGAACCCGCCAGGAGGTCGACCAGACCGCCGCCGACCGAGGGTGGGTGCGGTCGGTCAGCACGAACCAGTCCATCTGCACGCCCCCCGGCGTGACCTCGAGCGCCGAGAAGCCGTGGGAGTCGAAGTCGAGGTACTTCACGTGCGGGTTGTTGGCCTTCACCGCCGTCTCGACGGCCAACGACGCGGTCCGCGGTGGGCTGCCGAGGATGTCGTCGAGGTTGTCGCTGGTCACCGACGTGCAGACCAGTTCCACGCCGAGGCTCTCGCCGGTGACCGGATAGGTCGCCGGGTCGGCCGGGAGCTCGGCCGCCCAGCCCGAGTGGATGTCACCGGTCAGGAAGACGGCGTCGGTGATGCCGTTGTCACGGATGTGGTCCAGCACCCGCGCACGCTCGGCCGGGTAGCCGTCCCACTGGTCCACGTTGTAGGGCACACCGGACGGCGACACCGGCGCCTCGAGCATCTCGGCGACGGCCGCAGTGGTGCGCGCGTCCAGCGTGCTCGGGAACCGCACCGGCGCGATCATCACCGGGTTGCCGATCAGCTTCCACTGCACGGCGCCGTCGGCCAGGCCGTCGAGCAGGAAGTCCAGCTGCTCCGCGCCGGCGAGGGTGCGGTCGGGATCGTCGAGGGCCGGATCCACCGGCGACGCGACCTGCTGGTCCCGATAGGTCCGCAGGTCGAGCATCGAGAGGCTGGCCAGCCGGCCGAAGCGCAGCCGCCGGTACAGCCGCCCGCCGGCGGTGTAGCGCACGGGCATCCACTCCGCGTACGCCTGCTGCGAGCGCGCCCGGCGGGTGGACCACGTGCCCTCGGCGCCCTCGGTGTGGTTCTCCGCGCCGCCGGACCACGCGTCGTTGGTCGACTCGTGGTCGTCCCAGGTGACCACCCACGGCGCGAGCGCGTGCAGTGCCTGCAGGTCGGGATCGGCCTTGTACTGGGCGTGCCGGCGCCGGTAGTCGGCCAGCGTGACCATCTCCCGCGGGGGGTCGTGCGGCCGGACGACGACGTCGCGCGCCTGGTACTCCCCGGGGGCGTACTCGTAGAGGTAGTCGCCCAGGTGGACCACCAAGTCGAGGTCCGTGCGCGCGGCCAGGTGCCGGTAGGCGGTGAACCAGCCCGCCTGCAGGTTCGCGCAGGAGACGACGGCCATGCGCAGCCGCGCCGGGCTGGCCCACGGCGCCGGGGCGGTGCGGGTCCGGCCGACCGGTGAGGTCGTCCCGCCGCAGGTGAATCGGTACCAGTAGCTGGTCGCGGGCGACAGACGACGGACGTCGACCTTGACGGTGTGGTCGCGTCCGGGACCGGTCGAGACGGTTCCCCGGCGCACGATGCGGCGGAAGGACGGGTCGGTCGCGACCTGCCAGCCGACGTCCACCTGCGGGCCCGCTCCCGAACCCGGCGTGGCGGAGGCGGAGGGGGTGACCCGCGTCCAGAGGATGACGGCGTCGGGCAATGGATCGCCCGAGGCGACCCCGTGGGCGAACATCCGGCGTCGGTCCCCGGAGGGCGCGGCGGCGGCCGGTCCGGCGACCGAGGCCGCGACCAGGCCCGTGCCGGTGACGGCGGCCAACTGCAGTGCGGTGCGACGGGACAGCGGTGCCCGGGCTGTTTCCACGGCGTGCTCATTGATCAGCGGACCCCGCGGTTACGCCTCCGCCGGGAACGTTCACCTGACGTTCGACGGCCCGCCGCCGACCGGACCGTTGCCGGCGACGTCGCGACGATCGTGCGGCCGGCGTTCACATGCCGTTCCCCCGATCGACCCTCCGCCGGAAACCGGCCCCGCCACGCTGGGCGGCGCCCCGGGCTCCCGCCCACCCCCGGACCGAGGGACATCCGATGTCCGCTGCGCTCCCGACCGTCGACCCGACCACCCGCCGTCGTCGCCGGCTGCGGCTGGCCGCCGCGCTGGCGAGCCTGCGCCTGCACGCCGCGCTCGTGCCCGAGACGTCGATCCGCCG
>JASLAP010000487.1 GCA_030147065.1 Pseudonocardia sp.
GCGGTCGCGCGGGTCGACGGTCTTGCGGTTGACGATCAGCGGCAGCGCCGGGGCGCCCGGGTCGGCGGCCTGCAGGTCGCGCAGCGCGCGCAGGTCCACCCAGAGGTTGTTGGTGTTGTAGTAGCGCCAGCGGTCGATCTCGCCGAACGAGTCGTCGCCCTCGGGCACCTGCGCGGACTCCCGCAGCACCAGTTGCCCGTCCCGGCGGGCGAGGTGACCGCCCTTGCGGTCGGCCGGGGTGCCGCGCACGGTCTCCATGGCGAACGGCACCTCCTCGTCGGCCACCCAGGAGGCCACCCGGACGTTGGCGAGCGCCCCGAGGTTGTCGGAGTTGGACACGAACGCCCAGCGCAGGCCGGCGTCGAGCAGGGCGTCCAGGGTGCCCGTCGCGACCAGGGCGGTGTAGATGTCGCCGTGTCCCGGCGGGCACCACTCCAGGTCCGGGTCGGTTGGCCAGTCCACCGGGTGCAGGTCGTCGGCCCGCAGCTTCGGCTCGCGGCCCTGCCGGAAATCCAGCGGCACCCCCTGGTCGCGCAGACCGGGGTAGCCCCGCAGCACCTCCAGCGACGGCGCCTGGGTCGACGCCGAGTTCATCACCACCAGCGGCAGCCGGGCGCCGTGGCGCTCGCGCAGCCCGAGCACCTGCGCGGCGAGCACGTCCAGGAAGCTCGTGCCCGGCTTGACCTGCAGCAGCGACTTCGGCCCGGACAGCCCCATGCTGGTGCCCAGCCCGCCGTTGAGCTTGACCACCACCAGCGCGTCGAGCACCTCCCGGGCGCGCGCGGGGGAGGGCTCGGGCAGCTCGTCGAGCAGCGGCAGGTCCTCGAGCGGGTCGAGCACGTCACCCGGCAGCCGGCCGGCCTGCGGGTCGTCGAGCTGCTCCAGGCGCCGGGTCATCGCGGCCAGCTCCGCCGGGTGCGCGCCGGCGGCCCGCATCTTGTCCAGAGCTGCGCTGACGTGGTCGGCCAAGGGGGACTCCTTCATCCTCGGACGTCGGCGGCCCGACGCCGGGCATGACGGTACGGATGGCGCCGACGGCGACGCCGCGGGGTCACCCGGTGCGCGGGGGGCTTGCCGTCACGGGAGCCGGACGCCGGCGAGCGGGCGCCCGGGGCGAACGGCACTGCCCGTCCGGTCCGCTGGTCACCAGTTCTGGCCGGTCACCTTCTCGACGACGACCGTCGCGGCGTAGCGGGTCAGGCCGTCCTCGTCCGGGCCGTCCGCGGGCGTGTCCCGCGGCGCCACCGGTGCGTACTTGGCCGCGATGCGCCGTTCCAGCGCCCGGTCGGGGTCGGGGACGAGGTCGTCGACGTGGCCGCGCAGCTCCACGTACCGGGTCGGCCGCGCCGGGTCCACGACGACCAGCGAGATCCGCGGGTCGCGGCGCAGGTTGCGCAGCTTCTGCCGGCCCTCCACGAGGTTGATCCGCACCGCGCCGTCGGCGTGCAGGAACCACAGCGGGGTGGTCTGCGGCTCGCCGCGCGGGCCGATCGTCGACACGAACGCGACGGCGGGGGAGTCCAGCAGGTAGCGCAGCGGTGCGGGGACGTCCATGCCGGTGGTCTACCCGGCCGCCGGGCGGGTGGGCAACGGAGATCAGGCCAGCGGCCCGAAGACCTCCCGGGGGCCGGCCCCGCGCATCTCCGCACTCCACGCCCGCAGCTGCTGCGCGGTCACCCGATCCCCCCGTCACCGGTGTTGGCGCCCCCGGCGCTCACCCGGGGCCGCGGCGATCCGCCGAACCAGTCCAGGCACACCACGGTCGCGTCGTCGCGCAGGACCCCGCGGGTGATCCGCAGAACGCCGTCGCCGAGGACGTGCACGACCTGGCGGGGATGCAGGTGACCGGTGCCGACGAGCTCGGCCGGGAGGTCGGTCTGCTCGGCCTCGCGCTCCACCATCCCGTCGGTGAGGAACACGATCCGGTCGCCGGCCTCCAGCGGGAACCGCTGCAACCGGAACGACCGGCCCGCCTCCAGCCCGAACGGCAGGTCGGTCTCCAGCACGACCTTCTCGACCCGGCCCCCGCGCAACCGCAACGGGAACGGGTGCCCGGCGTTGACGATCGTGGCCGTCCCGCTGTCCAGGTCGACGTGCATCACCTGCCCGGTCACGAACTGCCCGATCGTCGAGTGCGCGACCAGCGCGTCGTTGGCGTTGCGCACCTGCTCGCCGAGGTCCGCGCCGCGCCGGCGCTCGTTGCGCAGGGCGCCGACCAGCACGGTCGCCAGGAGGGCGGCCGCCACGTCGTGGCCGGCCGCGTCGGTGATCGACACCTGCAGCGAGTGCTGGTCGAGCGAGTAGTCGAAGGTGTCCCCGCCCACCGAGCTGGCCGGCTCTATCCAGCCGGCGATGGTGAACTGCCCCGCCTCGCAGGTGAACGCGGCCGGCAGCAGCCGCCGCTGGATCTCCGCGGCCAGCGTGAACGGGGTCGACCGCTGGCCCCACTCGAACAGGTCGGTGTGCCGGCGGTTGGCGACCACGATGTAGGCCAGCGCGTGACCCGCGGCCGCGATGTCGGCGACGACCCCGGCGTCGGGGTGGTAGGGCAGGTCGAGCTCGATCAGCCCGATCGCGTCGCCCCGGTCGGTGACCGGCACCGTCAGCTGCACGCCCCCGCCGATCTCGCGCAGGTCCACCTGCTGGCTGATCAGCACCTTCTCGTAGACGGTTCCCGGCAGCTGCACCTGCTCCGCGCCCGGGAACCGCGTCCCGGCCGCGTCGGCCGCGGCCCGGCCCATCCGGAAGACCGCCCGCCCGCTGAAGTCGGCGATCAGGAAGCTCACCGCCCTGGCCCCGACCAGGGCGGCGAGCTCGTCGGCGACCACCTCGACCGCCTGCACCGGCGAGGCCGACTCCACCTTGTCCAGCAGTGCCCGCAGATCGGATCGCGGGTCCCGGCGGGTGCGCACCCCCGGACCCTAGTCACCGCCGGGCTGCCGCCCGCCGCCACAGCGGCTCGACCTGCGCCAGCTCGTCGTCGGTGGCGACCCGGAACGGGGGCGTGCCGGTGGTCGCCGGCGCCTTCCGGCCCTGCCCGCGGGTGGCCCGCAGGCTGGCCCCGATCGACACCGCGAGGATGGTGGTGATCACCGTGAGGGACACCGCGGTCGGGATGTAGAGCAGGTCGACCTTGAGCGCCATCTTGATCCCGACCCAGATCATCACCAGGGCCAGGCCGACCTTCAGGTAGACGAAGCGGTGGATGAGGTCGGCCAGCAGGAAGTACATCGCCCGCAGCCCCAGGATCGCGAAGGCGTTGGCGGTGAAGACCAGGAAGGGTTCGTCGGTGACGGCGAAGATGGCCGGGATGGAGTCGACGGCGAAGACGATGTCGGTGACCTCCACGAGCACCAGCACGGCCAGCAGGGGTGTCGCCAGCAGCACCCCGCCGCGCCGCACCAGCAGCCGCTGGCCGTGGTAGGCGTCGGTCATCGGCACCACCCGGCGGAACAGCCGCAGCGTGCGCGACTCCGCCGGGTCGAGGTGCTCCTCGCTGCTGCGCAGCATCCGGTAGCCGGTCCAGACCAGGAACGCCGCGAACAGGTAGAGCACCGCGGAGAAGCTCGCGATGATGGCCGACCCGGCCGCGATGAACACCCCGCGGAACACCAGCGCCCCGAGCACCCCGAGGAACAGCACCCGGTGCTGGTACTCCCGGGGCACCGCGAAGTAGCTGAAGATGATGGCCCAGACGAAGACGTTGTCCACCGACAGGGACTTCTCGATGAGGTAGCCGGCGAAGTACTGCTGGCCGAACTCGGCACCCCACAGCGTCCAGACCAGGACGCCGAAGGCGATGCCGAGCACGACCCACAGGGCCGACCAGCCGGCGGCCTCGCGGACGCCGATGACGTGGGCCTGCCGGTGCGCGAGCAGGTCCACGGCGAGCATCACCAGGATGGCGCCGAGGACCGCGAACCAGGCCCACAAGGGGACGGACACTGCTGCTCCTGTCTGTACGGGTTGCGGGAGGTGCGGGGTGCGGGCGGTGCGGGGTCAGCCGCGGTCCCGGCCCAGCAGCGAGTCCGGCAGCGGGTGCAGTTCGGCCCCGTGCTCGCGGGCGAGCACGACGAGGTCGCGGCGCAGCAGCCGGCTGCGGCTGCGGCGGGTGGACCGCCACCGCGCCCGCAGTTCCACGATCCGCGCCTGCGGCGCCCCGTGGCGCTCGCACGCCTCCCGCACCGCCTCGACCAGGCGGACGAACGAGGCCGCGCGCTGGCGGGCCATCACCGCCTGCACGGCGGCGTCGGTCGACCAGGCGATCGAGGGGGTGATCACGGCGACGACCAGCGGGCGACCGCCGGCGGTGGCCCGGCCGGTGGCGTCCGGGAGCACCCCGGTGACGTCAGCCGCGGTCGCCACGGCGACCAGGACCGGCCGCGGGCGGCGGCCCGTCCCGGGCGTCGCCGGGACCGGCTGCAGGTGGAGGTCGTCGAGGTCGCTTCGGTTGTCGAGGTCGCTGTGGTTGTGGAGGTCGCTGCGGGAAACGGGCAGGACGGTCATGGCGCTCCTCGCCGAGGGCCACCGCGCGTCGGACGGCGGTGGCGAGCCCGAGGTCTCCCTCCGCCCGCTCGGCCCGCCGCGGTGGGGAGTCGCGGCGGGCCGATCCGGCGGCCTCCGCCGGGCAGCCTCGGGGCTGCCGTACTGACGACGGAGGCTGAGTGAGGTACTCCCCTCACGAACGACAATACACGAAACTGACTTCGTATATCAAGCCTTGCCGGTGTCGTCCCCGGTGAACAGCGCCAGCAGCTCGCCCACCTGGTGATCGGCCTCGGCGGGGTGGCGGAACCGGCCGGCGGGGTTGACGGTGTAGTGGTTGCGCCGCCCGGCCCGCGACCGGACCAGGTACCCGCCCGCCTCCAGGTCCGCGACGATCGCCTGCACCGCCCGCTCGGTCACGCCCACCGCGGCCGCCACGTCCCGCATCCGCGCGTCGGGCTCCCGGGCCAGCATGAGCAGCACGTGCGCGTGGTTGGTCAGGAACGTCCACCCGCCGGCCCGGCCACCCGGCTCCGTCGTACGGGTCATGTCTGCCACCTCCACCGGTCTTGGCGCGTCCGCGCAGGACGATTCGCGCACCGAGGATCGCAGATGGACGGCGCCGCGGCCGCCACCGGAGCAGGCCTCACCCGCGGGGGGTGAGTCGGCGCCGGCCCGCCGACCCGCCGGAGTCGAGCGCCGCGAACGCCGCCGCCTGCTGCGGGTGTGGGCGGCGGTCAGCACGCCGCTGCGCTGGTGGTGGCGATCGTGGTGCTCCTGGAGAACCCACCGGTGGCCGTCCTGACCGCACTCGGACTGGTCACGCTGCTGTTCCTCGCATCGAGGCGACCGGCCGGGGCCGACTCGGGTGTTCCTCGTCGGCCTGCTCGCGGCGGCGACGGTGGCCCTCGCGGTCGTGCTGGTTGGGCTGGTGCTGCAGAGCTGGCGGGTGGTGGCGGCGGTCGTACTCGGGCTGGTGGCAGTCGTGCTGCTCGCGGTCAACGTCCGGGAGCTGCGCCACCGCTGCGGTCGCGGGTGCGCTTGGCGGCCGGCTGGCGTGGGGGCATGGCTGACGGCGTCCGTCGGCGCCTGGCAGCTACGAGGAGCCGGCAGCAGCGAGGTAGGCCGCGTTCAGGCGCTCGCGAACGCTCGGTGATCGCGCCGGAGGCCCGGCGCCGAGGTGCGAGTGGCGCAGTTCGTCCATGAACTCCGCCCAGAGCGCGGGGCCGCCTTGTTCGAGCAGTTCGGCGCGGACCCGCAGCGCGGAGCTCGTGGGCCGGTGGCGGAGTCCCCAGCTGCTGAGCTGCGCGAACACGGGTACGAGTTGGATGGCGGGTTCGGTCAGGCTGTAGCGCGCCCGCTGGCCGGGGCGCGAGTCCTCGCGGGTGAGTAGTCCCGACTCGACGAGCCGCTTGAGCCGGTCGGCGAGGATGTTCGAGGCGATCCCCTCGATCGACTTGGCCTGCAGCTCGCGGAAGTAGCGGCGGTCCCCGAAGACGATGTCCCGCAGGACGAGCAGGCTCCAGCGATCG
>JASLAP010000233.1 GCA_030147065.1 Pseudonocardia sp.
GGGCGCATCCCCGGTCCCGGGCGGTGACCGCCCGGCGCAGCCCGTCAGGGACCGTCCGGGTGGCCCGCCCGACGTCAAGGGGCTGCCCCGCACCGTTGAGCACGACCGGGATGACCAGGGCGTCGCAGCACAGCATCCGCAACGCCGCCGGCGACGGTGTCCCGCCCCAGTCCAGGCAGCCGGCGCTGGCCCGGTTCTCCAGATCGGCGTGCTCCACGGTCACCGTCACCTGCGGACGCTGCCCACCGGTCGAGGGCAGCGTGGCGGGGTCGGCGTGCGCGGCGACGAACCCGCACACATCAGCGAGGGCGTCGGCCTGCCGCTCGGCGGCACTGCGCGGGTCATCCGCAGTCAGTGGCGCGGACTTGGCTTCGATCACCGCGAGGATCGCCGCGAACCGCACCAGGTCTTCGAACCGCCCCTTGAGCCTGCCACCACCGCCGGACATCCGGGCGAATCGCAGCTCGTTGACCTGCGCTGGAGGAGCGTCGTCGTCGGGTTCGGGACCGTCCTGGTCGTACAGGTCGACCAACCGGACACCCCACGACCGCAGTTCCGACGGGGTGTACTCGTCGGCCATCGCGGCGATCTGCTGCTCCACCGCCGCCCAGATGTCGGGGCGCAGCCGCCGGGCGGGCAACTCCTGGCCCTGCAGGTCGATCCGCCCGCACACCCGCTCGGCGGCCTGCACGACCTGCTGGGCCCGGGAGCGTTCCACGGTCAGTACCGACGCGACCGCCGAGGCGGGGCGCCGGTAGCCCTGCTCGGCGAACACCCCGTTCCGCTCCAACGCCGCCACGGTCTCGACCTGGAGTTGCGAGACCGCTCGTTCCAGAGCCCGGGTCGCCGACAGAACCGACACCAGGTCGGCAGCTGAGGCAATGGAGCCGAACTCGCGCACACCGGCGATGGTCTTCTCCAGAAGACTCAATGCGGCGGGGGGCTCGGACGCGAACACACCGCGATTCTATCCGAACATGCGTGCGAGATCGCGGCGCACGCCGGCGTCGGACGTAGTTGTCCACAAGACGCAGAGTTGTCCACAAGCCGTCTCCCTGCCGGAACAGATGCGATGAGCGGCAGTCGGGTACGCCTGGCCGGGAACGCCACTCACCCAGCCACATGGTCGGAAAAACTCATCCGCACCGGGCAGGCCAACCCGCCAACCCCCCGAATCGGCCCCAGGTTCCCCGGACCGGCCCGACTCCGCGACGGCCGGACTGCTGCGCCGCGGAGAACGACCCGCGCCCCGGAGCGGGCCCTCAACGAGCATCTCCGACCTGGGAGAGCCACCGCCTGCAGGTCAACCAGGCGCGCCCCAACGTGTGATCGCGGCCGACGGGCGAGGCGGCAGGGGCCCATGGACCAGCCACCCCGGCGGTCGGGACTGAGCAGATCGGAAAGCTCGTCCACAACCCCGGGGTCAGACGGTCCGGATCGTCGCCATCATCGCCATGTCCTCGTGTTCGAGGTTGTGGCAGTGCATGACGAACCGGCCGGCGTGGTCGGCGAACCGCACCGCCACCTCGACGACCTGCGACGGCGGCAGGTCCACGGTGTCCTTCCAGCCGACGTCGGCGGCGGCGGGGGCGCGGCCGGACCGGCTGAGCACCTGGAACGGGTCCAGGTGGACGTGCACGGGGTGGTGCACGTCGGTGAGGAACCGCCAGCGCTCCACCTCCCCCAGCGGGATGTCGGCCAGCGACCGGTCCGGGTCGAACGACTCGCCGTTGATCGTCCACCCGGCGTGCCCGCCCGCCGGGCCGCGGCGGAACTCGAAGGTGCGCACGGTCGCCCCGGCCGGCACCACCAGCGTCTCGACCTCGGACAGCCGGTCGGGGACCCGGCTGTCGTCCGGTGCGGTGCGGACCACCCGGAAGCGCATCACGTCCGCGGTGCCGCCCGAACCCAGGGTGTTGACCATGGTCACCTCGGTGCCGACCGGCAGCACCGAGAAGTCGACGACGACGTCGAACCGCTCGGCGGGCGCCATCAGCAGCGAGTCGTGGTCCACCGGGGCGGCCAGCAGGCCGCCGTCCGACCCGATCTGCCGGATCGGCAGGTTCGCGGCGCCGGGGACCTGCAGGGCGATCCGGAACCGGCGGGCGTTGGCCGCGTTGAGCAGCCGCAGCCGGTAGCGGGCCGCGTCGACCTCGTGCACCGGCCACGGTGCCCCGTTGACCAGCACCACGTCGCCGAGCACGCCCTCCATCCAGTCCGCCTCCACGCCGGGCAGGGTGCGCATCGACCGGTCCAGCCCCGGGTAGGCGAACGAGCCGTCCGCGGCGAACGAGCGGTCGCAGATCATCAGCGGCAGCTCGCGGTCGCCGCGGGGCAGCCCGAGCGCGTCCTCCTCGTCGTCGCGGACCAGGTGGAAGCCGGCCAGCCCGCGGTAGACCGCCGGGCCGGTGAAGTCCATCCGGTGGTCGTGGTACCAGAGCGTGGCCGCGCGCTGGTCCATCGGGTAGCGGTGCGCCCGCTGCCCGACGACGACGTCACCCACCATCCCGTGGTGCGCGACCCCGGCCCGCTCGCCGACCGGCAGCACCAGGTCCAGTGGCCAGCCGTCGTGCTCGGCCGGGGTGTGCCCGCCGTGCAGGTGCACCACCGTCGGCACCGGCAGCTCGTTGCGGTGCTCGACGACGACCGGGCGGCCGCGGCGGGTGTCCAGCGTCGGGCCCGGGAAGATCCCGTCGTAGCCGAGGACCGGGGTGCGCACGCCGGGCAGGATCTCGGCGTCGGCCACCCGCTGGGTGATCCGGTACAGCTCGGCCCCGCTCGGGTCGATGCCCACCGGGCGCGCGGTCGGCGGCACCGGCAGCGGCACCCGGAACGGCTCGGGCAGCGGCACCGCGCTGACCAGCTGCTCCCCCGTCTGACCGGTCGGCGAGCCGAGCCCGCAGCCGGCCAGCGCGACCCCCGCCGCGGCGCCGCCGAGCAGGCCGAGGAAGCCGCGACGCGACATCCGCGGCGCGCTCATCGCTCGCCCTCGCAGAGCTCGGGCGGCGCTGCGCGCAGGCGCTGTGTCGATGATTCGCTCGCAAGCTCGCTCATCGCCGGGCTCCACGCGGCCGCGCCGCGCTCGGCGTCCACGCCCAGGCGGTCAGCAGCACCGACACCACCGCGATCGCGACGCCCAGCGGGACGTGGAGTTGCATGATGCGGGCGTAGCCCATGCCGATCTGGAACCCGTCGACCAGGAACAGCACCACGGCCACCGGCAGCACCCACCACTGGCCCCGCCCGCCCACCACGTAGGCCAGGGCCACGGTCGCGGTCACCAGGCCGACCGCGGCGAGCAGGCTGCCGACGGTCCCGTGCGCCTCGATCGCGTCCACGTCGCCGGTGAGGTACATGCCGGCCAGCACCGGCTGGCCCAGCACGGCGAGCAGGTGCCCGGTCAGCACGAGCCGCAACAACCACAGCGAGATGACGGGCCGGCGCACCCGCGGCGCGGCGGTGAGAGTGTCCACGACCAGGACGCTATAGGTAGCCGCGCTACTTATGCATCAGGGATGTCCCTGACCAGATGCCGGATGCGCCGCCGTCGGCAGTACGTAGGATCTCTACTCGTGCGACCCGACGCCGTACGCGGACACCTGGACGGGCTCATCCTCTCCGTGCTGGAGGAGGGCCCCCGGCACGGCTACGCGATCATCGAGGCGCTGCAGGCCCGCAGCGGGGGCGCGCTGGACCTGCCCACCGGCACGGTCTACCCGGCGCTGCGCCGGCTGGAGCGGGCCGGGCGGCTGTCCGGGTCGTGGAGCACGGTGGGCGGCCGCGAGCGCCGGACCTACACGCTGACCCGCGCCGGGCGGCACGCGCTGGCCGCGCAACGGGCCGACTGGAGCGAGTTCAGCTCGGCCGTGGAGGCGGTCCTGCGACCGCCGCGTCCCGCGGCGGAGCCGTCGTGAGCGCGCCGGCGGCGACCACCGATCCGGTGGCCGCGCACGTCGCCGAGCTGGACCGGGTGCTGCGCGGGGCGCGCAAGGACCGGCGCAGCATCGTCCGCGAGGTCGGCGAAGGACTGCACGACGCCGCCGAGGCCTACCGGGACGCCGGGATGGACCCGCGGGAGGCGGCCCGGCGGGCGGTCCGCGATTTCGGCCCGATCGCCGACGTCGCCCCGCTCTACCAGGACGAGCTGGCCGCCGACCAGGCACGCCGCACGGCGCTGCTGCTGGCGGCCGGGCTGCCGGCCCTGACGATGGGCTGGGACCTGGTGTGGCGGGTCGGGGTCGACTGGGGCCCGGAACGCCCGGCCCTCGCCCTGGTCAAGGCGCTCGCCTCGGTCCAGGACACGACCTCGGTGGCCGTGGCGGCGACGGCGCTGGTGCTGGTGGCGCTGACCTTCCGGCGCACCCGGTCGCCGCGCTGGGTGGCGGCCGCGGCGGCGATCAGCGCCCTGGTCGCCGTCGTCCTGTGCGGCGGGACGGCGGTCGGGATGAGCGTGGCCAACGGCGCCGACACCCTGCGGGTGCTGGGTTCGCAGGCCGTCGGCGCGCTCGCCTACCTGGTCAGCCTGACGGTGCTGGTCCTGATCAACCGGTCCGCCCTGCGCACGCTGCGGACCCTGCAGGGCCCCCGGCGGCCGCGGCCGGGCTGAGCCGCGATCAGGGCGGTCGGCCCGCCACTCGTAGGGCCCGGATGAGGGCGCCGGCTCTGGAACACGCGCCGGACCGAGAACGCCCTCCCGCCGGGCGGCGGGAGGGCGTTCTCGGGGGTGCGGCGGTTACAGCAGGCCCTTCTCCTCCAGCCAGTCCTTGGCGACGGTCTCCGGGTTGGGCTTGGTCTCGCTGGCGGCCTCGGTGTTCAGCGCGATCAGGTCCTCGGTGGTGAGCTGCGCGGAGACCGCGTTGAGGGTCTCGGTCACCTCCGGGGTCGCCTTCGCCGCCGTGATCAGCGGCACCACGTTCTGCGCGGCGAAGTTGTTCTTGTTGTCCTCCAGGGCCACGAAGCCGTTGGCCTCCAGGGAGGGGTCGGTGGTGAAGATGTCGGCGGCCTGCACGTCACCGTTCTGCAGCGCGCCGATGGTCAGCGGGCCGCCGGCGTCCAGCGACAAGTAGCTCGCGAACGTGCAGCCGTAGGTCTGCTCGATGCCGGGGATGCCGTCCGGGCGGGTCTGGAACTCCGGCGGGCCGCCGAAGACCAGCTCCCCGCAGTTCGGGGCCAGGTCCTCGATGGTGGTGGCGTTCAGCCGGGTCGCGGTCTCCTCGGTGACCACCACGGCGTCCTTGTTCTCGGCCTCGGAGCGCTCCAGCACCGTCAGGTTCTCCGGCAGCACGCCCTGCAGCGCGGTGTAGACCTCGTCCGGCTCCTTCTCGGTGGCCTCGGGATTGATGAACTGCAGCAGCACGCCGGTGTAGTCGGGGATCAGGTCGATCGACCCGTCCTCCAGGCCCGGGAAGTAGGTCTCCCGGCTGCCGATGTTGAGCCGCTTCTCCACGGTCACGCCCTTGGCCTGCAGGGCCTGCGCGTAGATCTCGGCCAGGATCTGGTTCTCCGGGAAGTTCGCCGAGCCGACGACGATGGTCTCGGCCGGGGCGCCGCCGGTCTCACCGGAACCACCGCCGGCGAGCGGATCACCGCCGCCACCGCAGGCGGTGAGGGCGAGCGCGGCGGCCGCGGTCACGGCGGCCAGCGCGGAGCGGGTGGGCAGCACGGAGCGTCTCATGGGGGTCCTCTTCGGATGGGGACGGGCCGCGGGGAGCGGCGGGACGGGTCAGGCCGCTGACGCGGTGCGGGTGCGGTCGGAGACGAGGCGGAGCCGGCGCCGGCCGGCCGCCGGAGCCGCCTGCAGGCCGGGCGAGACGAGCAGCTTCTGCAGGCCCGCCAGCAGCAGGTCGGCGACGATGGCGAGCAGGGCGACCAGCAGCGATCCGCCGACCATCTGGCCGAAGTCGCGGATGGCCAGGCCGTCGACGATGAACCGGCCCAGCCCGCCGAGGGCGACGAACGCGGCGATGGTGGCGGTGGAGATGACCTGCAGCAGCGAGCTGCGGATCCCACCGATGATCAGGGGCAGCGCGTTGGGCAGCTCGACCTTGAGCAGCACGTCGCGCCCGCGCATGCCCATCCCCTTGGCCGCGTCGACCACCGCGTGGTCGACGTTGCGCACCCCCGCGTAGGTGCCGGCCAGGATCGGCGGCACGGCCAGCACGACCAGCGCGATCAGCGGGCCGATCAGGCCGATCCCGATCGCGCCGACCAGCAGCACCAGCAGGCCGAGGGTGGGCAGCGCGCGCAGCCCGTTGGCCAGCCCGACGACCAGGAACCCGCCGCGGCCGGTGTGCCCGATCCAGGCGCCCAGCGGGACCGCGATCACGATCGCGATGAGCAGGGTCAGCGAGGTGTATCCGAGGTGCTCGACCAGCCGCTGCGGCACGCCCTGCGGACCGGTCCAGTTCGCCGGGTCGAGCAGCCATCCGAAGTAGGTCATCGGACCCTCGCCAGCTTCGACGCGGCCGGCCCGGACCCGTCCGCGGGCGCGCTCGCGCGGCGCGCGGACGGGGTGGCCCCGGCCCGGGTCCACGGCGTCAGCGCGCGGCCGATCAGCAGCAGCAGGCCGTCCACCAGCAGGGCGATCGCCAGCACCAGCACGATCCCGGCGACGATCTCGGCCGGGATGTCGCGCTGGAAGCCGTCGGTGAACATCTTGCCCAGGCCGCCGAAGCCGATCACCGACCCGACCGTGACCAGGCTGATCGAGGACACCGCGGCCACCCGCACGCCGGCCAGCACGACCGGCACCGCCAGCGGCAGCTCGACGGCCAGGAACCGGCGCAGCGGGCGGTAGCCCATCGCGGTGGCCGAGTCGATGACCATCGGCGGCACCGCCGACAGCGCGTCGGCGACCGTGCGGACCAGCAGCGCCAGCGTGTAGACGGTCAGCGCGATGATCACGTTCAGCCGGTCGAGGATGCCGGTGCCCAGGATCGCCGGCAGGATCACGAACAGCGCCAGCGACGGCACCGTGTAGAGCAGCCCGGCCAGGTTGATCACCACGGTGCGCCCGACCCGGGTCCGGTTGGCCAGCCAGCCCAGCGGGACGGCCAGCGCCAGCCCGATCAGCACCGGCGGCAGCGCGAACCCGAGGTGCTCCAGGATCAGCGAGCCGATCAGTTCCAGGTTGCCCAGCACCCAGGTCATCGGAGGGCCCCCGGTCGACCGGTCATGCCGCGGCCTCCGCGGTGCGCACGTCGGCCAGCGCGCGCAGCACGTCGTCGGCGCTGACCGAGCCGACGACCGCGCCGTCGCCGTCCACCGCGACGCCCTGCCCGGACGGCGAGGACAGCGCGGCGTCCAGCGCGCTGCGCAGCGACCCGGAGGTGACGTCGTAGAGCGAGCCGCCGGGCACCAGGTGCTGCGTGGACACCGTCCCGCTGCGGACGGCGTCGGCCGAGCCCTGCAGCCAGCCCTGCGGCTGCCGGTCGGCGTCGAGCACCAGCGTCCAGCCGCGCCCGGACGGCATCGGGTCGCCGACGGTGACCGTGGCCAGCTCGCCTATCGGCAGCTCGGCCGAGGACAGGAAGCCCAGGCCGCGGTAGCCGCGGTCGCGCCCGACGAAGCCGTCGACGAAGTCGTCGGCCGGGCGGGACAGCAGGTGGCCCGGCTCGTCGTACTGGGCCAGCACGCCGCCGGTGCGGAACACCGCGACCCGGTCGCCCAGCTTGACCGCCTCGTCGATGTCGTGGGTGACGAAGACGATGGTCTTGCCCAGCTCGGACTGCAGCCGCAGCAGCTCGTCCTGCAGGCTCTCCCGGACCACCGGGTCGACCGCGCTGAACGGCTCGTCCATCAGCAGGATCGGCGGGTCGGCGGCCAGCGCCCGGGCCACCCCGACCCGCTGCTGCTGGCCGCCGGAGAGCTGGCCGGGGTAGCGCTCGGCCATCTCCGGGGCCAGCCCGACGATCTCCATCAGCTCCGCCGAGCGCCGCCGGGCCTTGGCCTTGCCCCAGCCGAGCAGCATCGGCACGGTGGCGATGTTGTCCAGGATGGTCCGGTGCGGGAACAGCCCGGCCTGCTGGATCACGTAGCCGATCCCGCGGCGCAGGTCGGCGGCGTCGACGTCCATGATGTCGCGGCCGTCGACCGCGATGACCCCGTCGCTCGGGTCGATCATCCGGTTGATCATCCGCAGGGACGTGGTCTTGCCGCAGCCGGACGGGCCGACGAAGACGGTGATCCGGCCGGCCTCGACGGTCAGGTCGAGCGCGTCCACCGCCACCGTGCCGTCGGGGAAGCGCTTGGTCACGCCCCGGAACTCGATCATCCGAGGGACCTCCGTGTTCACCGACGACCTCTTGCCGGTCGCCGCGGGTCTTCGAGGCTAGCCCGCTGCACCGACAACGGCGACTGACGTGATCTGTTAGAGACCGGCCGCCGGCACGGCCAGCGGCGCCGTGGCGAACAGCTGGTACAGGTCGTGCGGGGCCAGCGGCTTGCTGAACAGCCAGCCCTGGTAGGCGTCCACCCCGATCCGGCGCAGCACGGTGAACTGCTCCGGGGTCTCGACGCCCTCGGCCACCGTGGTCCGGCCCATCGCCGCGGCCATGTCCACCACCGCCCGGGCGACCGCGAAGTCGACCGGGTCCTCGCCGATCCCGGCCACGAACGCCCGGTCGATCTTGACCGTCTGGGCCGGCAGCTCCTTGAGCCGGGCCAGCGAGGAGTAGCCGGTCCCGAAGTCGTCGACGGCGAACCGCACGCCGCGCTCGACCAGCTCGGCCATCGCGGCCAGCGCGTGCGGCGGCAGCGCGACCAGGCTGGTCTCCACCAGCTCCAGCACCAGCCGGTCCCAGGGCAGCCCGCAGGCCGGCACGATGTCGCTGACCACCTCGAGGAAGTCCGGGTCGGCCGGCAGCAGCCCGGCCAGGTTCACCGCCACGGCCGGCCGCGCGCCGTCGAGCGCGGGCCAGGTCGCCGCCTCCTGCGCGGCCGCCCGCAGCACCCACATGTCCAGCTCGCGCAGCAGCCCGCTGCGCTGGGCGACCGGCAGGAAGTCCGCCGGGGAGATCATCCCGCGCTCCGGGTGCGGCCAGCGGACCAGCGCCTCGGCCGAGAGCACCGTCCCGGCCGGGCCGACCACCGGCTGGTAGACCAGGGTCAACCCGCCGCCGGCGATGGTCGAGCGCAGCTCGGCCTCCAGTTCCAGGGCCTGGATCGCCGAGGTCACCACCCCGTCGGTGGCCATCCCGATCCCGCCCCGGCGCTGGCGGCGCTTGGCGTCGTGCATCGCCACCTCGGCGAACCGCAGCAGGTCCGCGGCCCGCACCTCGCCGGTGGGCACCGGCATCGCCACCCCCACCGAGGCGGTCATCTGCACCGGCCGCCCGTGCACGGTGATGGTGGTGCGCAGCAGGTCGGCGACGGTGCGGGCGAGCCGGTCCGGGCCGCCGACCTCGGTGTGGTCGGCGCAGGTCACCACGAACTCGTCGCCGGACAGCCGGGCCGCGGTGCAGGTCACCGGCAGCTCGCGCTGCAGCCGGGCGGCCAGCGTGACCAGCAGGTCGTCGCCGGCGTCGTGGCCCAGCGAGGAGTTCACCCGGGAGAAGTCGTCCAGGTCGCCGCAGACCACGGCCACCCGGTCGCGGCCGGGCCCGGCCAGCATCCGGTCCACCCGCTCGATGGCCGCGGCCCGGTTGGGCAGCCGGGTCAGCTCGTCGACGGTGCCCGCGCTGCGCAGCACCTCCGCGGCCCGGCGCCGCTCGGTGACGTCGGTGAACACCGCCAGCCAGAGCGGGCTGCCGTCGTCGGCGGTGGTGGCGGTGACCGCGAGCTCGCACCAGACCGTGGTGCCGTCCGCGCGCAGCAGCGGGACGGCGTCGGCGCGGTTGGCCCGGTGCGGGGACGCCGCCGCGCAGCGCAGCCAGGCCGGCAGCCCGTCCGCGCCGTCGGCCGGCTCGGCCGGGGCGAGCGGGGCGGGGGTGAGCGAGGCCGCCGCCCGCCCGCGCAGCGCCTCCAGCGGGACGCCGATCAGCTCGCACAGCCCGGCGTTGGCGTCGATCACCCGGCCGGCCCGGTCCAGCAGCCCGACCCCGCCGGGCACGACGGCCATCAGGTCGGCGAACCGGCGCCCGGCGTGGTCGGCGCCGCGGCCCGCGGGGCCGGCCGGGCGGGGCCCGTTCGCCCACCGGATGGCCGTCGTGCCCGGCGGGGTCGGGCTGCTGGACCGGGCCCGCCGGGTGATAGAACCCCA
>JASLAP010000174.1 GCA_030147065.1 Pseudonocardia sp.
TGGAAGGGGCTGCTCACCGGCACCGCCGCCGGCCGGTGAGCCGACCGGTCTCCTTCTGAGACGCCCGCCGCGGCGGCGCCCCGGCAGACTGGCCGGATGCGCACCGTTCGGGTGGTCCGGCTCGTCGTGCACGCCAGGACCCGGCAGCCGGTGCTGGTCCTCGGCGAGGTGGACGGCGACCGCTGCCTGCCGGTCTTCCTGCGCCAGCCGCAGGCCGACGTGATCGCGGTCGGCCCGCGCGGCCCGCAGGACCCGCTGCTCCCGCAGGACGTGCTGGTGCCGGTGCTGCGCGGGCTCGGCCACACGCTGACCGGGGCCGAGATCACCGCGCTGACCGACGGGGTGTTCAGCGCCGACCTGCTCGTCGACGGCGGCACCCGGGTGGCCGTGCTGCCGAGCGACGCGCTGGCCGTCGCGGTGCGGGAGCGGCTGCCGATCGCGGTGGCCGAGGAGATCCTCGACGCCGTCGGGCAGCCGCTGGCCGACGTGCTGCCCGCCGGCGCCGCGCCGGAGCAGCAGATCGAGGAGTTCCGCGGCTTCCTGGACGAGGTCTCGCCCGAGGACTTCGGCACGACGGAGCGCTGAGGGCCCGCTGCCCGTACCCCCGGACGGAGGACGGCTCTGGTCCGGCGGGGCGGTGGGCGCTGTACTGGCCCACCCGCCGTCGGAGGTGCCTGTGCCGGTCCGCTCGACCACCCGGAGTCCGGCGGGCACCCACGTCGCCGTGGCCGCGGTGCTGTGCCTGACCGCGGTGTTGTCCCTGACCGCCGCCACGACCCCGGGCCGGGCGGCGACCCCGGCGGCGATCCCGGCGGGGGAGCAGCCGGCGACCGACCCGCTGCGCCCGTTCCGCGGCCTGGGCACCTGGGTCGACGTCTTCGACTACGCCGCGCTCGACCCGGCGACGGCGGTGGCGGACATGCGCGCCCGCGGGGTGCGCACCCTCTACCTGTCGACCGCCCGGTTCACCAGCACTGCCGACTTCCACGACGCCCCGGCGGCCGGCCGGTGGCTGGACGAGGCGCACCGGGCCGGGCTGTCGGTCGTCGGCTGGTACGTGCCCGGCTACGGCGACCCGGCGCGCGACGTGCGCCGGACGGTCGCGATCGCGGAGTTCGTCAGCCCCGGCGGGCAGCGCTTCGACGCGGTCGGCGTGGACATCGAGCGGTTCGACGAGGTCGGCGGGGCGGAGTTCGCCCGCCGCGCGGTGGCGCACCTGGCCGAGGTCCGGGCCCGCACCGACGCGGTGATCGGGGCGATCGTGCCGGCCCCGTTCACCACCGACCCGGGAAACAACTGGGCCGGGTTCCCGTGGGCCGAGGTCGGGCGGCTCAGCGACGTGGTGGTGCCGATGGCGCTGTGGTCCTACCGCACCGACTTCACCCCGGACCAGGTGCACGCCTGGGTGCTCGACCAGGTGCGGCGGACCCGGGCGCTGACCGGCCGGCCGGTCGCCGTGGAGGGCGGGGTGGCCGGCGAGGGCCGGACGCCGGTCACCGCCGACCGGGTCTCCCGGTTCGTCGACGCCGTCGGCGAGGGCGGCGCGATCGGCGGCAGCCACTACGACTACGCCACCACCGATCCGGCGCTGTGGCCGCTGCTCGCCCGCATCAACGGCTGAGCCGCGCCCCGGCCGCTCCGCACCCGCCGCTCGCCGATCGGACTCGATCTCCCCCGGCCGGACCCGCTCCGGCCTGCGGAGATCGAGTTCGACCGGCGGTGGGGTGAGCGGCCCCCCACCGCCCTGCCGGCGCCGGCGCCCCCGGGTCGATCACCCGGTGCGGATACCGCCACAGCCGAGCGCACGGCACCGACCGCTTGCCCGGACCTGCCTGGCCACGGCGCCGGGCACGGGCTGCAATCAGGAGGTCCGCACGTCCACCGCGCAGCCGGAGGGAGCAGCGCCGTGCCACGACCGGGTGTCCAGCTGGTGACCGGCCGGGCCCGGCCCGGCGCCGCCCGCCCGCCGGCGTCCCGGCACGCGGTGCGCCGGTCGAACCGCTGGGGACGCATCGCCCTCGTGGTCGTCGTCGTGGCCGCCGCGGTGGCGGCCGTGGTCGTCGGCGTGCGGATGACGGCCACCGCGCCGTGCGTCCCGATCCGGGTGGTGGCCGCCCCCGAGATCGCTCCGGTGGTCGAGCGGGTCGCCCGCGACCGGGCCGAGCCCGGCTGCGCCGGGGTGACGGTCCAGGCGCTGGGCTCCGGCCCCGCCGCGGAGGCCCTCGCGGTCCCCGACCCCGAGCTCCCGCAGGTGTGGGTGCCCGGGTCGTCCCACCTGCTCGTCCGGGCCGGCGACTCCGGCGCGACCGGCGTGCCCGCGACCGGCCGCTCGATGGCCACCTCGCCGGTGGTGCTGGCGCTCACCCGGGACGCGGCCGACCGGTTCGGCACCGACGAGGCCCGCCCGCGCTGGCCCGAGGTCCTGCAGGACGACGGGGTGACCGTCGGCATCCCGGACCCCACCCGCGACGTCGTCGGGCTGGCCGCGCTGCTGGAGGCCCGCGGCATCAGCCGGTCGGCGCCCGACCCCCAGCTGGCGCTCACCGCCACCCTGCGCGCGCTGGCCGGGCGCACCGCCGTCGCGGCGGCGGACCTCTACGACCAGCTGCCCGGCCCGGACGTCGACGACCCGGTCACCGCGTTCCCGACGGCGGAGCAGGCGCTGCTGCAGTGGAACGCCGAGCACCCCGACCAGCCGCTCACCGCGTCCTACCCGGCGGTGGCGCCGGTCGCGCTGGACTACCCGTTCACCGTCCTCGACACGGCCTCGCCCGATCAGCGCGCCGCGGCCGACGCGCTGCTCGCGGCGCTGCTGGACCCGGCCGGGCAGGCGGTGCTCGCCGAGGCCGGGTTCCGCACCCCCGACGGGCGGATGCTGCGCGACCACGCCGCCGACGGCCGCACCGTCGACATCGCGCCCACCCCCGTGCCGCTCACCGGCTCGGCCGCCGTTCCCGAGGTGCTGGACCGCTGGGCGACGGTCAACCGCAGCGCCCGGGCGCGGGTGCTCATCGACGTCTCCGGGTCGATGGGTGCCGACGTCCCCGGCCTGGGCGGCACCCGGCTGGAGGCCACGCTGCAGGCCGCCGAGCGCGGCCTGCAGCTGTTCCAGCCCACCACCCGGCTGGGCTACTGGGCGTTCTCCACCAACCTCGACGGCGAGCGCGACTACCGCGAGGTGTGGCCGATCTCGCCGGTCCCCGAGCTGCTCGAGGAGCCGGCGCTGGCGGCGCTGCGCGGCATCGAGGTCGACCCGCGGGGGCGCACCGGCCTGTACGACACCGTGCTGGCCGCGGTGCGCGACGGGCGGCGCAACTGGGAGTCCGGCCGGCTGAACCTGGTCATCGTGATGACCGACGGCAACAACGACGACCGCTCCAGCATCAGCCGCGGGGAGCTGCTGGAGCAGTTGCGCTCCGGCGACCCGCGCCGCCCGGTCGTGGTGATCGGCGTGGCCATCGGGCCGGACGTCGACCCGGACGAGCTGGCCGAGATCGCCGAGGCGACCGGCGGCCGGTCGTTCGTGGCGCCCGACCCCGGCCGGATCTCCGACGTGTTCATCGGCGCGCTGGCCACCCTGCAGGGCGACTGACCCGCGCTGTCGGTGGCCCTGGCTACCCTCGCCCCGTGCGAGGGTGCGATGGCCGGCGCTGACGACGTCCGGCGGCTGGCGCTGTCCCTGGACGGCGTCGAGGAGATCGACAGCGACGGCTTCGACTTCCGGGTCGGCGGCAAGGGGTTCGTCTGGTCCTACCCGGAGCGGATCCCCGGCAGGCGCCGGGTGCTGCGCACCGACATCGCCGTGCTGCACGTCGGCGACGAGGCCGAGAAGCAGGCCCTGCTGCTCGGCGAGCCCGACCTGTTCTTCACCACCCCGTCCTACGACGGGCTCCCGCTGGTGATGGTCCGGCTCGCGCTGCTCGACCAGGACCGGCTGGCCGAACTGGTCACCGACGCCTGGCGGATGCGGACCGAGTCGGGCTGACCGCCGGCGCGGTCAGGCCCGCACGCCCCGCTGCCCGACCGCGCCGCGCAGCCCGACGCAGCCGATGCAGCCCACGCACCCGACGCAGTCGACGCACCCGATGCAGAGCACGCACCGGGTGCAGCCGACGCAGGCCAGGCAGGCGACGCAGGCGCGCAGGGCGATGCTCAGCAGGACCAGCACGCTGCCCACCACCCCGATGCTGCCCGCCACCGCCGCACTTCCCGCGACCGCGACGCTGCCCGCCGTGGCCGCGCTGCCCGCGACCGCGACGCTGCCGGCGGTGGCGACGCTGCCCGCGACCGCGACACTCCCCGCGACGCCGGTGCTCCCGGTGACGGCGACGCTTCCCGAGGTGGCGGCGCTGCCGGCGACCGCGACGCTCCCCGAGGTGGCGGCGCTGCCGGCGACGGCGACGCTGCCCGAGGTACCGACACTTCCCGCGACGGCGACGCCGCCCGTCGGGTCCCCGCCGCCGGTGGCGGGGCGGCCGGCCGGGTGTCGGGCGGGGGGTGCGGCCGGCGTGGAGGAGGGGTCTTCGGCCGCCCTGGGGGCGCTGGGGTCGGTCACCGATCCAGTATGGACACCGGGCCGGCGCGGCACGAGGGCGCCGGGCCGGCCCGGGTCGCCCGGCCGGCTGCTACTACCGGCCGGTCCGGCAGGTTTTCCCGCGCAGCACCGCGCCCGCGTCCAGGCCCGTCACCACCGGCCCGTCGCCTCGCTGCACGAGCACGTTGTCGCGCACGACCAGGTGCCGGTCCGCCCCGGCCCGGACGGACAGGACCGGCGACCCGGGGGCGGCGGTGTCCAGCCCGATGCACGTGTTGGCCCGGATCTCGGCCGCGCCGACCCGGCCGTGCACGGTGATCTGCCCGTACCAGGCGTGGTTGACGCTGTTGCCCCAGCAGACGTTGTCGTGGACCAGGTTGCCGTGGTGGCCGTCGTCGGTCGTCGAGGCGTAGAGCATGATCCCGGCCCCGGCGTTGCCGTGGGCCAGGCACCAGCGCACCACCGAGTCGGTGGTGTTGAGGTCGAGGTCGAACCCGTCGCCGTCGGCGGTCGTGCCGGTCCGGTTGTCGTGGGCGACGCAGTGCTGGACCACCACCCCGGTGGAGTCGTAGCACCAGATGCCCGCCGGTCCCTCCGCCGCGGCGTTCGCGGCGCCGTTGCCGTGCGCGACGCAGTGCTCGACCGAGGCCGCGTCGGCCGCCCGCAGGGCGGAGTTGTCCACCGAGCCGAGCACGATGCCCGACCCGGAGTTCGTCGTCGTGTTCTCCGCGTCGCCGGTCTGGTCGTGGGCCCGGGTGCGGAGAACCCGGACGCTGCGATGGGCGTAGGCGGGCTCCGCGGCGGTCCAGCGGGGTCCGTAGGTGGCGAGCCCGGCGTCGCGGTTGTGGTGCAGGTCGCAGTCGGAGACCAGGACGTCGGCGAAGCCGCCACCCGCCCGGCCGCCGACGGTGATGCCGTTCTTCCAGCCGGAGACCTCGCAGTCCGCGACGCGGATACCGGTGGCGTGCCCGGGAACGTCGGTGAACAGCGAGATCCCCTCCGCCGCCGCGGAGGCCCCGGCGCCGTCCAGGACCAGGCCGTGCAGGCCGACCTGGGAGACCGCGTAGCCGTACACCCCGGCCCGGCCGTCACCGACCAGCACGGCGCGTCCGGTCCCGTAGGACTCCACGGTGATCGGCGACCGGTCCCCGCCGGAGCCGTCGAGGTACAGGCCGCCCGGGAAGGCGTCGCCGCCGCGCAGCCGCAGCGTGTCGCCGGGCCGGAGGCGGCCCTCGTCGAGCGGGGTCCAGTCCCGCCACGGGCTGCCCGTCGACCTGCCGTCCGCGTCGTTGTACCCGGTGGCGCAGGCGTAGTAGGTCGCCACGGTCGGGGCCGATCAGCCGGGGCGGACGACGGTCCGGCCGAGCCCGCGCACCGTCCACCCAGCCGCTGCCCACCGGCCGGTGGGCAGCGCGTTGCGCCCGTCGAGCACCGTCGCCGTGCGGACGTGCCCGGCGAGCCGGACCGGGTCGAGATCGCGGTACTGCTGCCACTCGGTCAGGTGCAGCACCAGGTCGGCCTGCTCGCAGGCCTTCTCGATGTCGTCGGTGTATTCCAGGGTGGGGAAGCGGGCCCGGGCGTTCTCGATCGCTGCCGGGTCGTGCACCCGGACCTGGGCGCCCTGCAGCTGGATCATCGCCGCCACGTTGAGCGCCGGCGAGTCGCGCACGTCGTCGCTGTCGGGCTTGAAGGCCGCGCCCAGGACCCCGATGTTGCGTCCGAGGAACGACCCGCCCACCATCTCCCGGGCGACGTCCACGGTGCGCCGCCGTCGCCGCATGTTGATCTCGTCGACCTCGCGCAGGAAGACCAGCGCGTCGGCCACACCCAGCTCACCGGCGCGGGCCATGAACGCACGGATGTCCTTGGGCAGGCAGCCCCCGCCGAAGCCCAGCCCCGCGGACAGGAAGCGCGGACCGATCCGGGCGTCGTGGCCGATGGCGGTGGCCAACGTCGTGACGTCACCGCCGGCCGCGTCGCACACGTCCGCGATCGCGTTGATGAACGAGATCTTGGTGGCCAGGAACGCGTTGGCCGACACCTTGACCAGCTCGGCGGTGGCCAGGTCGGTGGAGATCCACGGGGTGTGGTCGGCGTCGAGGACGGGTTGGTAGACCGCGCGCAGCAGGTCGTCGGCCGCGGTCGAGGTGACCCCGACGACCAGCCGGTCGGGGTGCAGCGTGTCCTTGATCGCGAAGCCCTCGCGGAGGAACTCCGGGTTCCAGGCCAGCTCGGCCGCCGCGCCCACCGGGGCCAGCTCGCGCACCCGATCGGCCAGCCGGGCCGCGGTGCCCACCGGGACCGTGGACTTGCCGACCACCAGTGCCGGGCGGTGCAGGTGCGGGGCCAGGCCCTCCACGACCGCGTCGACGTGCTTCAGATCGGCGGCGTACGAGCCGGGCTGCTGCGGGGTGCCGACGCAGACGAAGTGCACCTCGCCGAACTCCGCGGCCTCGGCCAGCGACGTGCCGAAGCGCAGCCGGCCGGACTCCACCGTGCGGGCCAGGAGCTCGCCCAGCCCGGGCTCGTGGAACGGCGGCCGGCCCGCGGCCAGTGCCTCGATCTTGCGGGCGTCCACGTCGACGCCGAGCACCTCGTGCCCGATGTCGGCCATGCAGGCGGCGTGCACGGCGCCCAGGTATCCGGTGCCGATCACGGTGATGCGCATGTCTGTGTCTCCCGGGGTCGGGTCAGGCCGACCGGTAGCCGTGCGGGTGGGACTGCTGGAAGCGCCAGGCGTCGGCGCACATCGCGGCGAGGTCGTGGGTGGTGCGCCACCCCCAGGCCGCGGCGACCCGCGACGGGTCCGCGACCAGGACCGGGACGTCCCCGGCGCGGCGGCCGGTGATCCGGTGCGGGATCGGCCGCCCGACGGTCGCGGCGAACTGTTCGACCAACTCCAGCACCGAGGCGCCGGTGCCGGTGCCGAGGTTCAGCACCCGCAACCCGGTCTCGTCGTCGAGGTGGTCGAGCGCGACCCGGTGCCCGTCGGCGATGTCGACGACGTGGACGTAGTCGCGGATGCAGGTGCCGTCCGGGGTCGGGTAGTCGTCGCCGAACACCGCCAGCTCGTCGAGCCGGCCGACCGCGACCTGGGCCATGTAGGGCAGCACGTTGTTCGGCACGCCGGTCGGGTCCTCGCCGATGAGACCGCTGGGGTGCGCGCCGATCGGGTTGAAGTAGCGCAGCGCGACCACCGACAGCTCGGGGTAGCGCCGGCACGCGTCGCCCAGCAGTTGCTCGCAGATGTACTTGGTGCGGGCGTAGGGGTTGGTCGGCCCCGGCGGCTGGTCCTCGTCGAGCGGGACGGTGGTGGTGTCGCCGTAGATCGAGCAGGACGAGGAGAACACCATCCGGTGCACCCCGTGGTCGCGCATCGCGCACAGCAGGGCGGTGGTGCCGCCGATGTTGATGTCGAAGTAGTCCAGCGGGATCTGCATCGACTCGCCGACGGCCTTCTTCGCCGCGAAGTGGATCACCGCGTCGATGTCGTGCGCGGCGAAGACGGCGTCGAGCGCGACGCGGTCGCGCAGGTCGACCCGGTGCGCGGCGAGCAGCGGGCGGCCGGCGAGCTTCTGCACCGCGTCCAGCGCGTGCGGCGAGCTGTTGGAGTGGTCGTCGACGACGACGACCTCGTGGCCGTGGTCGAGGAGTTCTGCGCAGGTGTGGCTGCCGATGAAGCCGGCGCCGCCGGTGACGAGGACGGTCTGGGGCACGGGGATCTCCAGAATTGGGAAGCTCAGCGGGTGCCGAACTGGGTGGGCAGCAGGTCGGCGGCGTCGTCGCCGGTGAACACCCGGTACCAGTCGGGTCCGAACACGCCGGTGGCGTACTCGGGGTAGGCCGCGATGGCGAGCACGGTGCCCGCGGTCACGACGACCGCCCAGACCAGCGGCCACACCGCCGTGCGGGCGAGCGCCGCGGTGAACGAGATGCCGGCCCGGCGGGCGGTCTCCCGGGCGTGCAGCAGCGGCAGGGCGAGCACCACCAGCGAGTACATCGTGGCGCCGACCAGGCAGAGGAGCACGTAGCCGGCCGCGTTCGTGCGCGCTTCGGCGTAGAGCGCGGCACCGGCCAGCACGACCACGGTGACCAGGTAGGGCAGCGCCAGCCGGACCGGGAACGGCTCCAGCCCGCCCGGCCCCTTCGGGGTGACCTTGAAGGTGAGCTGCCGGGGCCGCACGGCCTGCAGCACCGCCGCGGTCACCCCCCAGGCGATCAGCGGCCAGCGGGTCAGGCAGTACAGGTAGTTCTCCCAGCTGATCAGCGGGGCCCGCGGCGGGCGCAGCAGCCCGCGCCGGCGCAGCAGCAGGGCGATCAGCAGGACGGTGAGCGAGACCGTCCACCAGAGCAGGATGAACGTCAGGTAGTTGACCCGGATCCAGGCCGTGCCGGTCACCGCGGCGACCGGGGCGAGCAGCAGCCCGCCCACCGTGGTCAGCGACAGCAGGACGTAGTAGCCCAGCGCGTAGAGGAAGCGCAGCCGCAGCCGCCAGGGCAGCCGCCCGAGGTGGCGGGGCACCAGCCCGATCAGCACCGTGGTGAGGCTGCGCGACCACTGGAACTCCTGCACCAGCATCGCGGCGAAGGTCGGCGGCCCGTCGCCGTGGGCCTCGGCGTCGATGGCGAACGCGCCCTGCCAGCCCGCCGAGTTCAGCAGGAAGCTGGTGCTGAAGTCCTCGGCCAGCTCCGGGCCCACGCCGCCGATCTCGGCCAGCGCCTGGGTCCGGACCGCGTAGTGCGAGCCGATGCACACCGGGGCGAGACCGGCGCTGTGCCCGAGCTGCGCGGGGCCGTGGAAGGTGGCCTCCCGGTGCAGGCGCCCGCGGGCCGCCCACGACTCGGCGGCGTTGGACTCGTTGACGCTCGGGGCGCTGACGTAGCCGATCGCGTCGTCGGCGAACGGGCGCACCATCTCGCGCAGGTACGTGCGCGTGGGCACGTGGTCGCAGTCGAGCTGGGCGACGACGTCGTAGTCGCGGTAGCCGCTGTGGTCGTAGAAGAAGGCCAGGTTGCCCTCCTTGCACTTGGTGCGTCGTGGCCAGGTGAGCCGGTGGTAGTTCTCGACCCCCTCCCGGGTCGACAGCCGCACCCCGTGCCGCGCGCACCAGTGCCGGATCTCGTCGGTGGTCCGCTCGTCGCAGAGCCACACGTCGTAGTGGCGCGGGTAGTCCTGGTCGAGCATCGCCTCGAGGGTGGTGCGGGCCACCTCCCACGGCTCCGACGGCGCCCGGGTGACCACGAAGGCGACCCGCAGGTCGGGCACGTCGACGTGCCGGGCGACCCGCTTGAGCCGGTTGACCCCGACCATGAAGTAGACCGGCATCACCGACAGGTAGAGCAGGATCGCGCCGTTGAGCAGCAACCCGAGCGTGCTCACCCGGTGCGCCGGGTGCAGCAACCAGGTCCAGAAGACCACCAGCGCGGCCACCCAGGCCCCCGTCAGAACGGCGACGGCGAGCCGGGAGCCGGTACCGAGCACCGGCTCGAAGGTCGACCGGGTCAGCGGTCGACGGAGGTTGCGGGCCCGGTCGAACACCGGTCCGGAGTCCCGGATCGACCGGACCACGCCCCGCGACAGCTCGCGGATCCGCGCAGCGAGTTCGTGCTCGTCGACCGGCGCCGCCACCGCGGCGGTCCGGTCCAGGACGGCGATCTGCCCGCCACCGGGGCCGTGCGGCACGGTCGGCAGGATGGCCGTCGTCTCCTCGACCGGCTGCAGCAGCTGGGTGGGCAGGTCGACGTGGCGCGCGAGGCGGTCGGTCGGCCCGTCCGGGAACGCGGCGGATCGGTCGGGGCGCGGTCGGGGCACGGCCGGCCGGCCGGAGTGCCGGGGATGCGGTACCGGGCCGCCGTGCCGCTGCGGCGATGTGCGGTCGGGTGGGGGCGCGCCGGGCCGGGTCGCGCGCGCTCGGCCACCACCGGGGCGGGGGAAGGTCACAGAACTCCGATCGGTGCGGGGAGGGCAGCCGGTGGCGGCGTCCTCAGACCGGGACGGTGGCGGCCGGCGGCCCGGCGCGGTGCCGGCGCGGCGCCGGGACGGCGGACGTGCCGCCGGGCTGCCCACCGGCGATCGCCTCCCGGGCCGCGTCGACCTCGTCGCGGTGCGCGCGGAAGTACTCCACGGTGAGCCGCAGGCCCTCCTCGGTGGACACCTGCGGTGTCCAGCCGAGCGCCGCCCGGGCCCGGTCGATGACCGGCCGGCGGCGGGTGGGGTCGTCCTGGGGGAGCGGGTGGTACTCGATCCCCGACGAGGAACCGGTGATCGCCAGCACGAGCTCGGCGAGCTCGGTCACCGTGCGCTCGACCGGGTTGCCCAGGTTGATCGGCCCGGCGGTGTCGGAGTCGAGCATCGCCACCAGGCCCCGCACCAGGTCGTCGACGTGGCAGAAGCTGCGGGTCTGGCCGCCGTCGCCGTAGATCGTCAGCGGATCGCCGGTGAGCGCCTGGGCGATGAAGCTGGTGACCACCCGCCCGTCGTGCGGGCGCATCCGCGGGCCGTAGGTGTTGAAGATCCGCACGATGCCGGTGTCCACCCCGTGGGTGCGCCGGTAGGCCGCGGTCAGGGCCTCGGCGTAGCGCTTGGCCTCGTCGTAGATGCTCCGCGGGCCGATCGGGTTCACGTTGCCGAAGTAGGACTCGTCCTGGGGGTGCACCAGCGGGTCGCCGTAGACCTCGCTGGTCGAGGCGAGCAGGAAGCGCGCGCCGCAGGCGTGCGCGATCCGCAGCGCGTTGTCGGTCCCGGCGCTCCCGACGGCCATCGTCTCCAGCGGGCGCCGGTGGTAGTCGGGCGGGGAAGCCGGGCTGGCCAGGTGCGCGACGGCGTCGACGCGGCCCTCCAGCGGGATCGACTCCGACACGTCGACCTGCAGGAAGGTGAACCGGGGGTCGGCCAGCAGGTGGTCGACGTTGCTCAGCCGGCCGGTCGACAGGTCGTCGGCGCAGACCACGGAGTCGCCGCGGGCCACGAGTGCGTCGCACAGGTGCGATCCGAGGAAGCCGGCGCCGCCGGTGACGAGCACGCGCATGGTGCCTCCGAAGCAGATGATGGGGGTGGGGAGGTCGAGCGTCTGCGGTGCGGCCCACAGGCGCCGGGGGACAGGACGGGGGTACCCGCGATCCTTCGGCTGAATGCCACTGAGCGTTACGACTGGAGGCTTACCCATAGCTAGACCAGGTGAGTGATAGACACGTTCGTGCAGCTACAGCCGCAAAACGCGACGATCGCATCGCTGGACGGGTGTAACCGAGTTCACTCGTCCCGACGCCGGTGTCGGTACCGACGATCGGCACAACGAGGAGGTCCACGTGCTCACCCGCCGGCGGTTCCTGTCCGCTGCCGCCCTCGCCACCGCTGCAACCGCCTGCACCACCCCCTCGCCGGCACCGGTGCCCGCTCCCGCTCCCCGTGCGGTCCCCCTGCGCATCCGCGGCGCCGACATCTCGTTCGCCCTGCAGCTCGAGGCGGCCGGGTCGACGGTCTCCGACGGCACCGGTGTCCGGCCGGTCGAGACGGTGCTGGCTACGCAGGGGGCGAACTTCGTCCGGCTGCGGGCCTGGGTCGACCCGCCCACCGGGTACAGCGACCTGCCGATGGCCCTGGAGCTGGGACGGCGAGCCGCCGCCGCGGGCTGCGGCATCCTCCTGGACCTGCACTACTCCGACTTCTGGGCGGACCCCCGCACCCAGCGGATCCCGGCGGCGTGGCAGGGGCGCGACCTCGCGGCACTCGCCGGGACGGTGCGGACCTACACCCGCGGCGCGGTCGCCGCCTTCGCGGCCCAGGGCACGCCGCTGTCGATGATCCAGATCGGCAACGAGGTCACCTGGGGCATGCTGTGGCCGCTCGGCCAGGTCGTCACCGGCGCCCAGGAGTACTGGGACGGCTTCGTGCAGTTGCTGCGCGCCGGGCTCGACGGCGCGCGCGAGGCCGCCGCCGGGCTCCCCACGATGGTCCACATCGAACGCAGCGGCGATCCGGGTGGCAGCCGTTACTTCTTCGACAACGTGGTCGGGCGTGGCGCGGAGCCCGATCTGATCGGCCTGTCCTACTACCCGTTCTGGCACGGTTCGCTCGACGATCTGGGGCGGACCCTGCACCTGCTCGCCGACCGGTACGGCAAGGACGTGGTGGTCGTCGAGTGCGCCCACCCGTCCTCGCTGCCCACCGACGACCGCGCCGACTACTTCGTGGCCAGCCCCGCCGACCTGCCCGAGGGCGAGCGGTTCCCACCCACCCCGCAGGGCCAGGCCGCCTTCTACGAGGAGCTGCGGTCGGTGATCGGTTCGGTGCCGGGCGGTCGCGGCGCCGGGTTCTTCGTGTGGGAACCCGCCTGGCGCGGTCACGAGGTCGGGGTCCGCGACGGTGCCGCCAACCCCTACGCCAACCTCGCGATGTTCGGGCCGGACGGGGAGCCCCTGCCGGCGGTGCAGGTGTTCCGACCCTGAGGGGGCCGATCTTCACGAAAGGTGCAACACTGCGCACCTTTCGGACGATCTGCTCATCGTCCGGTCGTGCGCGAGCCGGATGGCCGCGCGAAGGGGGCTGACCGGGTGTTCTCACGGCGCCGCCTGCTCGGCATCGCCGCCGGGCTGGCCGCTCTGCCGGCCGTGGCGGGCTGCACGGCGCCGGCCCTGGCGCCGGGCGGGCCCGCGCCGCCCGCCACGGCCGGCAGAGCGGCCAGCCCGGCGGCGATGCCGAGCAGGCGGCGCCGTGAGAACACCCGGTCAGCCCCCTTCGCACGGCCATCCGGCTCGCGCACGACCGGAC
>JASLAP010000561.1 GCA_030147065.1 Pseudonocardia sp.
GGCTACGGGCGGCTGGAGATCGGCCGCTGGGTGCACATCGGCGACGGCAACTCGCTGCGCTGCCACGAGGGGTCGCTGCGGATCGGCGACAAGGTCGTGATGGGCAAGGAGAACACCATCAACTGCTACCTCGACATCGAGGTGGGCGCGGCGACGATCGTCGCGGACTGGGTCTACGTCACCGACTTCGACCACCGCACCGCCGACGTGCACGTGCCGATCAAGGACCAGGGGATCGTCAAGTCGCCGGTGCGGATCGGGCCGGACTGCTGGGTGGGCGTGAAGGTGTCGGTGCTGCGCGGCTCGCGGGTGGGGCGCGGGTCGGTCCTCGGCGCGCACGCGGTGGTGCGCGGGGACATCCCGGACCACTCGATCGCGGTGGGGGCGCCGGCGCGGGTGGTGCGCAACCGGGTGGACGACTACGAGGCGGCGGCCGCCGAGCGGGCCGCGCTGGCCGACATCGCCCGCAAGACCGAGGCCGCGGTCGACCGGAGGTTAACGCAGTCTGAATCGATGTGAGCTGCGACAAGCCAGGGAACGAGGTCGGCCCGTCGGCCGTTCACACGAGTGTAGTCGACCATCGACCCCGAGGAAGGCCCACCGTGAAGGACAGGACCGTCCAGCGCCTGCTGGCGCTCGACGCGGAATACACCGCCGCCGTCAACTCCGCCGTCGCGGAGGACCGCGACGACCTCGTCGACGAGCTCGCCGCCGAGTACCCCGACGTCGCGGCCCAGATCATGGCCCAGGACGCCGCCGCCTGACCCCGTCGTGAGCGGAAATCGGTGCCGGGGCACCGATTCTCACGCACGACCCCGACCGAGCGCGTTGCCCGTCGGGATCTTCGGGCGGCCCAGCTCGACCGCGCCTCCGGCGCGCGCTTCGGCGTAGGCCGCGGCGGTGTCGGCGGCGATCCGCCGCCAGTCGAAGTCCACCTCCAGCGCGGCCCGCGCCCGGGCCGCCCGGCGCGCCGCGGCCCCCGGGTCGGCCAGCACCGCGCCGACCGCCGCGGCCAGCGCGGCCACGTCCCCCGGCGGGAACGACAGGCCCGTCTCCCCGTCCCGCACGACCTCGCCCAGCCCGCCGGCCCGGGAGGCGACCAGCGGCGCCCCGGCGGCCGCCGCCTCCAGCGCCACGATCCCGAACGGCTCGTAGCGGCTGGGCAGGACGACCGCGTCCACCGCGGCGATCGTCGCGGCCAGCTCCCCGTCCGGCAGGTGCCCGAGGAAGTCGACGCTGCGCCGCACCCGCCCGGCCCGCGCCGCCTCGACCAGCTGGGCGGCCGCGGTGCCCGTTCCGGCGACCAGCAGCCGGGTCCGCGGGTGCGCGCGACGGATCCGCGGCAGGGCCGCGACCAGGTCGTGCACGCCCTTCTCGTACTCCAGCCGGCCGAAGTAGAGCAGCAGCGGCTCGCTGTCCGGCCCGTACTTCGCCCGGGCCGCGGCCACCGCGTCGGCGGTCACCTCCCAGCCCTTCGGCGCGATCCCGTTGCGCAGCACCCGGATCGGCCCCGGGTCGACGTCGAACAGCTGGGCGACCTCCGCGCGCATGGCCGCCGAGCAGGTGATCAGGGTGTCCGCGCGGTGCGCCAGCCACCACTCCACCGAGTGCACCTGCCGGCTCAGCGGCGCGGACAGCCAGCCGTTGTACCGGCCGGCCTCGGTCGCGTGCACCGTCGCCACCAGCGGCACGGCGAGGACGTCGGCCAGCGCGACGGCCGGGTGCGCGACCAACCAGTCGTGGGCGTGCACGACGTCGGGGCGCCAGTCGCCGAGGCGGGTGAGCGCGGCCCGCAGCAGGGCGTGGCCCATGGCCAGCGTCCAGGCCACCATGTCGCGCTCGAACTCCAGGTGGGCCGGGTCCTCGGCGACCCGCAGCACCCGCACCCCGTCGACGTGCTCGAACGCGGTGGGGTGGGTGTCGGCGTCGGTCCCCGAGGGCTGCCGGGACAGCACCACGACGTCGTGCCCCGCCGCGGCCAGCTCGGTGGCCAGGGCGTGCACGTGCCGGCCCAGCCCGCCGACGACCACCGGTGGGTACTCCCAGGACACCATCAGCACCCGCATGCGGCGAACCTACTCGCGGGTAGCCGGGGACAGGTCCCGGGCGTCGAGGTGGCCGAAGGGGTGCGGGAGCAGGGTGGCCGGCTCCCCGGCGGCCAGCCGCTCGACGGCGGCGGCGTGGGCGTGCGCGCGCGCCCGGGCGTAGTCGGCCGCGGAGTCCTTGGTGACCATGAACGCCCAGTCGCTGGCCAGCGCGAGCAGCGCCTCCTGGGCCAGCGCGTCGCGGCGTGGGTCGCGGGCCGGGCCGGGGCCGGCCGCGTCCAGCAGCGCCTTCTGCACCCGGTCGTTGAGCACGACGACGTCGGCCACCTGGTCGCCGGCCCACACCCGCCAGTCCTTGCCCGACCCCCACGACGACGGCGGCAGCTCGACCGGGTCGCCGGCCAGCCCGGCATCCACCGCCCCCCGCAGGGTGGCCACCCGCACCCCGGCGGCGGGCAGGTCGGTCAGCACCCGCTCCAACCAGGCCGGGCCCTCGTGCCACCAGTGCCCGAACAGCTCGGTGTCGAACGCGGCCACCGTCAGCGCCGGGCGCCCGATCCGCCTGCGCAGCTCCACCAGCCGGTCGCGGACCACCCCGACGAAGTCCGCGGCGTGCCGCCGCACGGCCGCCGCGGCCCGGTCCGGGTCGTAGGGCCGCTTGTCCCACGGCTCGACCGACCGGCCGGTCACCCGGGCCGGCTTCAGCCCGGACAGGTGGTCGTAGGTGTGGAAGTCGCGGTAGTCGCGGTCGCCCGGGTAGCCCGAGCGCGGCGACCACACCCGGTAGGTGACGTCGAGGTCGCGGCCGAAGGCCAGCACCCCGGAGCCGCCGGCCGGGCGGGCCAACGCGGTGTCGCCGTGCAGCGCCGGGCCGTCGACCAGGAACCGGGCCACCCCGGCCGCGGCGTACTCGGCGGCCATCCCCGGGGCGTAGCCGCACTCGGGGGCCCAGATCCCGGCCGGTCGGGTACCCAGCCGCAGCGCGGCGTCGTCGAGCCCGGCGCGCAGCGCGAACGTGCGGACGTCGGGCTGCAGCAGCGGCGCGAACGCGTGCGTGGCCGGCCCGCCGAGCAGTTCGACCGCCCCGGCCTCGGCCAGCCCGCGCAGCACCGGCGACCCGCCGTGCCGCCAGCGCGCCTCGAACAGCTCCAGCGCCGCGGTGGCCGCGCGGTGCTCGGAGCCGGCCAGGTCGGGCAGGCGGGGGGCGGCGCCGTGCGCGCGCAGCAGCCAGTCGCCGAGCCACTCGTGCAGGCCGCGCAGGCAGTACGGATCGTCGAGCTGGGCGGCGAGCACCGGGGTGACGCCGAGGGTGAGCAGGTCGCGCCCGCCGCGCTCGGCCAGCCGGTGCACCACGTCGAGCACGGGCAGGTAGGAGTGCGCCCAGGACTGGTAGAGCCACTCCTCGCCGACCGGCCAGCGCCCGTGGTGCGCCAGCCAGGGCAGGTGGCTGTGCAGGACCAGGCAGAACGTGCCGACCCCGTCGGCAGAGTCGTCCGAGCAGTCCGAACCCACCGATCACCCCCGCCGGCGAACGGTACCGGGGCCCCCGGTCAGCCCGTGCCGCCGGCCAGCGTGAGCGTGCCGGCGGCGAAGTCGACCGCGGCCGGCTGGCCCAGCGGGACGGTCAGCGCGTCCGGGCCGTGGCCGATCGGGAAGCCGCCCAGGAACGGCACGCCGTACCGGGTCAGCCGCTCGTGCAGCACGTCCTGCACGCGCTGGACCACGGCTGGGGTGTAGCCGCGGCCGTTGAACCGGCCCAGGACCACCGCCGACACCTCGCCGAGCACCCCGAGCCGGCCGAGGAAGGTCAGGAACCGGTCCACCCGGTAGGCCGGCTCGTCGACGTCCTCCAGCAGCAGCACGGTGCCGGCCCACGACCGGGTGTGCAGCAGGCTGGTGGCCAGCACCGCGAGGTTGCCGCCGAGCAGCACGCCCTCGGCGGTGCCCTGCCCGCTGCGCAGGGCGAACGTCGGCTCGGCGGGCGTCGCGGCGATCGTGCCGGCGGTGCCGAACGCGGCCATCGCCCGGCGCAGCGACTCGGCGGCGAGCGGGGTCGGCGCGGTCCCGCCGACCCCGATGCCCGGCCCGTGCAGGCTGGCCAGCCCGGTCGCTGTCCACAGCCCCAGGTGCAGGGCGGTGACGTCGCTGAACCCGACCAGCAGCTTGCGCCCGCACTTCCAGGCGATGTCGTCGACGATGCGCTGGCTGCCGTACCCGCCGCGCAGGCACAGCACCGCCCGCACCTCCGGGTCGGCCCACACCCGGTTGAACTCCGCCAGCCGCTGCGCGTCCGTCCCGGCCAGGTGCGGAGGTCGTGCGCGGAAGTTCCCGCCCTGGCGTGAACTCCCGCGCACGACCCGCAGGCCCCAGTGCTCCATCAGGCGGTGGGCGCGGGCGAGGCCGTCCGGCGGGACGGGCCCGGCCGGGGCGACCAGGGCCACGGTGTCGCCGGGCCCGACGCCGAGCGGGCCGGTCACGGCCGCACGGCGAGCACCAGCAGGTCCAGGCTCGCGTCGAGGTCGTCGGGGCGCAGGTCGAAGTCCGCGCACCGGACGGCGGCCACGTCGGCCAGCAGGTCGTCCGGCCAGCGCCCGCCGTCCAGGGCCACCGCGACCTGGGCGGCGACCACCGACCCGCCGTGCCGGGCGTCCAGTTCGCGCAGCGCCGGGCCGTGGTGCAGGCCCAGCACCTCGACGTCGGCGAACCCGGCGTCGCCGACCAGCCCGGCCAGCTCGGCGGCGGCCAGCTCCCGGGTGTGGAACGGGTTGACCGGGGTGTCCCGGCCGGGGGAGAAGGTGATCCGGTTCGGGGTGGACACCAGCAGCGCGCCGCCCGGGCGCAGCACCCGCCGGCACTCGCGCAGGAACCGCTCCTGCTCCCACAGGTGCTCGATGACCTGCAGCGAAACCACCGCGTCGCACCCCCCGTCGCGCACCGGCAGCGCGACCAGGTTCGCCCGGGCCACGGCGATCCCCGGGTAGCGGTGGGCGGCGTGGGCGGCGGTGCCGGGGTCGTAGTCGAGCCCGAGCACCCGGGCGGCGCCGCGGGCCAGCAGGTCGGCGCCGTACCCCTCGCCGCAGCCTGCCTCCAGCACGACGGCGCCGGCGCAGCGCCCGGCGACGGCCCGGTAGACGACCTCGTGACGGCGGAACCAGTAGTTCTCCGCGGGGATCCCGGGAACGGTGCGCTCGCCGGTGAGCGGGAGGGGTGCCGCCTCGCCGGCCACGGTGAGCTCGCTCATCGGAGCGTCCCGCCGCCCGTGCCCGACCTCGACGACCCCGGCCAAGAGTGGTGCCTCACGCTCGGCACGGTGTCAGACGGATCCCGGACGGTCCACCGGCAGGTCGCCGGAAGAAGTCGGCCGCGCTCGCGGCCGCCGTCGCCTGCTATCTTTGCAACACCGAGTTGCAAAGGGGTGCGGCATGGAGCGAGGACGCGACCGGCTGGTGCGGGCGCGGCACGAGCCCGGTCCGGTCGACATCACCGCGCCGGGGTTCAAGGCCGATCCGTTCGACTTCTACGCCCGGCTGCGCGCCGACGCGCCGGTCCAGCAGGTGCGCTGGGTGCGGGGCAGCCCGGCGTGGGTGGTCACCCGGTACGCCGACGTCGAGGCCGTGCTCGGCGATCCGCGGCTGCGCAAGAACCGCGCGGAGGCGCTGACCCCGGCCCGGCTCCGCGGCGGACCGCGGCTGCCGAAGGCGTTCGCGTGCCTCCAGCGCAGCCTGCTCGGCCTGGACGGCGCCGATCACGACCGGCTGCGCCGGCTGGTCCACCAGGCCTTCACGCCTCGGCGCATCGAGCGGATCCGCGCCGAGGTCGAGGCCCTGGCCGACGACCTGCTCGACGCCGCGTTGCGCCGGGGTTCCATGGACCTGATCGCCGACTACGCGGTACCGCTGCCGCTCACCGTGATCGCGCGCACCATCGGGGTCCCCGAGCAGGACTCCCCGCGGTTCCGGGCCTGGACGAGCGCGCTGGTGGCGGTGGCCGACCGCCCGGTGCGCAACATCGCCTCGATCCTGCGGTTCCTGCGCTACCTGCGCCGCCTGATCGCCGACCGCTCCCGGGAGCCGCGCGACGACCTGGTCTCCGCGCTGGTCGCGGCGCGCGACGGCGGCGACCGGCTGAGCACCGACGAGATCGTCGCGATGCTGGTGCTGCTGCTCACCGCGGGCCACGAGACCACCGTCAACCTCATCGGCCTGGGCGTGCTGGCCCTGCTCGACCGGCCCGACCAGGCCGAGCTGCTGCGAGCCGACCAGACCGTCGTCCGGTCCGCGGTCGAGGAGCTGCTGAGGTTCACCAGTCCGGTGGAGACCGCCACCGAGCGGTGGGCGGCCGAGGACGTCGAGATCGCCGGCACCACCGTGCCGCGGGGTTCGCTGGTGCTCGCCGCGATCGCCTCGGCCAACCGCGACAGCGCTGTCTTCGACGACCCGGACACCCTCGACCTCACCCGTTCGCCCAACCCCCACCTCGCGTTCGGCAGGGGTGCGCACTACTGCCTGGGCGCGCCGCTGGCCCGCCTGGAGGCCGGCATCGCCATCCCGGCCCTGCTGCGCCGGGCGCCCGGTCTGCGCCGCCCGGACCCGGCCGCGCCGGCCGCCTGGCGCGGCGGCGCCATCGTCCGGGGGATCACGTCGGTGCCGGTCCTGCTGTGACCGCGCGGACCACGCCCACCCGGACGGGCGGACCGGCGTGCGCCACCCCACCATGGGCACGATGACCCCCGGATCCGGGCCGCCTGCCCGGCCGAGGCGGCGCGACGCCGGCCGTCCGCGCGGCGCGAGCATCGCCGCGGCGGTACTGGCCGCGGTGCGCGCCGAGCTCGCCGAGAC